>JAZDKR010000093.1:0-13859 GCA_043802785.1 Elusimicrobiota bacterium | reverse complement strand
CGTTTCTGTCTTTATCGGCGATGACACAACTGATGAAGATGTATTCAAAGTGTTAAAAAATGGAATTACAATCAGAATTGGGAAATCAAAAAAATCAAAAGCAAGATATTACCTAAAAAAACAATCTGAAATAAAAAAATTTCTTAATTACTTAATTACTTAATTACTTAATCACAGATTTTTTATGCCAAATCCTTTTCATTTTTATACTCGGCTGAACCTTACCGAACTTTTGGGAAAAAAAGCGAAAAATCTTTCCGAACTGTTGGAAGGACTTAAAACTGTGCCGGGCTCATCTATTTATTATCATACCCACCGCTTTCTTCAGCAGCATCATTTTTTATCGCCTGAGCCGCCGAATGATTTCGCCTACTGGATTTCAAATATTTTACAAGAAGAAAAACTCGGAGAGCAATTTGCCGCAGTTGATATAATACAATTTGAAAAAATTCACGATTTGCGGGAAAAATTTATTTCAATAATTGAGGGATACTTAAAAACAAATCCTGTCATTAGAGAATCCTCCGTCGGCGCAGAATTTCATTTTATGAAATCCGTTACATTTATTATCCCGACGCAATATACGGCGAATAATTTAACGGAATTTTTGCAGGCGGTAAAAAAGATTTCCATTCAGTCCCTATATTTCCATATTTTTGAAGCCCGGCTTCGTCTTGAAAAAGGAAGCAACGATTTTTCTAACTGGCTTGAAATTGAATTAAAAGAAACCGAATTGGCAAAAGTTATTTCCAAACTTGACCCGTACACGCAAACGCTGGAATCACTGCGGCAGAAAATTATTAATCTGGTTGAGAGGCGATTAGATGCCCAAAATAAATGATTATGTTCCGATAGTCGGAGAGGATACAATTGAGGAACTCAAAATTCTCGGCGACAAACTCAAAGGTAAAGTTATCCAGCATATTAATTCCACATCGGTCGGCGGCGGCGTTGCGGAGATATTAAACAGAATGGTTCCGCTGATGAACGAATTGGGAGTAGATACCCGCTGGGATTTAATAAAAGGCGGAGCGAGATTTTTTAATATAACCAAAAAATTTCATAACGCTTTGCACGGTGTTCCGGTTGAAATAACCGACGATGAATTTGATTTTTTCCTTCAGATTGAAAATGAAAATGCCCAAGCGATAAATTTTTACGGCGATATAATTTTTAATCACGACCCGCAGCCGATCGGTCTTGTTGCAAGAAAAAAAGATTTTGATAAAAAATGGATCTGGCGGTGTCATATTGATGTATCGCAACCTGTTGAATCTGTCTGGCAGTTTCTTAAAAAGTTTGTTGAAATGTACGATATCGCAGTTTTTTCTGCCCCCGTTTTTTCCAGACAACTTTCAATAAGACAAGTGCTGATTTCACCGTCAATTGACCCGTTAAGCGATAAAAACAAGGATTTACCTCAAGAAGTTATTGATTCGGTCTTTGAGAAATATAAAATAGAAAGAAATAAACCGATTATAACCCAGATTTCCCGTTATGATTTTTTAAAAGACCCGGTCGGAGTAATAGATGCTTTTAAGATGGTGAGAAAATATGTCAATTGTCAGTTAATACTTGCCGGAAATACTGCTGCCGACGACCCCGAACATGATAAAGTGTTTCAATCTGCAAAAGAAAGAGCAGCCGATGACCCCGATATACATCTTCTTGTCATTGACCCGTCGCATAACGATATAGAGATAAACGCTCTCCAAAGGGGCTCCGACATAATTCTGCAAAAATCATTGAGAGAGGGTTTCGGGCTTACCGTTTCGGAAGCGCTGTGGAAGAAAAAACCGGTTATTGCCGGTGCCGTCGGAGGCACCCCGCTTCAGATTACCCATAAATACTCGGGAATTTTAACTCATACCGTTGAAGGAACTGCCTACTGGCTGAAGCAACTTCTTAATTCGCCGGAATATGCAAAACGATTGGGACTTAACGGTCACGAACATGTAAAACAAAATTTTCTTTTGACGAGACATCTACGGGAGTATTTTCTGATGTTTCTTTCCTTATATTACAACGAAGATATTGTTCACCTCTGATTTTTCTTGAAAATCCTGCCCTTTTCTGGTATAATAAAACAATATATGAAACTGATAAAAAATTTCAGAATTACTTTGCGGCAGGGGTATGTTCTTCGTGATTTGAAAAAAAAGAAATTTGAAATTTCTGAACAGCAACTTTCCGAAAAATTAAAAGAGATTCACTCGTATTTGAAACCTGCCACCGTCTACGAAACATTTAATCCCGTCGTATTCGGAAAAAAAATTGATTTTGGTAAGTCCGTTGCTGTAACCCTTTTTGCCGTTACACTTGGTAAAGAAGTTGAAACATTAGACAAAAACGAAATTCTTGATGCCTCATTTAGGGACGGGCTTGAAGTTTGTAAAAATTTTGTCTTGAAGTTAATCCAAATAGAATCTGAAGAAGAACACTGCGAACTTTTAGAACCGACGGAAGTTGAGCCGGCAGTTATTTTTGAAAACCCGAAAATTTTATCAAAAATGGATTTCTCTAAAATAGGCGTGAAATTTGAGTCGGACATTTTATCTCCTGAAAATACAAATTTTTTTGCTGTCGGCTGGCTATTAAAGAAAAAAAAATGAATTTTTTTGATAAAATTTTGGTCTGGGTCGGAGTTTTTTATATATGGTTGGTCGGTAAAACCTCAAAAATTATTGTCAAAAATTCTCAGGGATATGAAAAACTTTCGGAAGAAAAAAAACCTGTGATTTATGCTTTATGGCACGGCAGACAAATCCCGCTTGTTTGGTCGCACAGAAAAAAAAATATACAGATACTTGTAAGTCAATCAAAGGACGGCGAATACATATCAAGGATTACTGGTAAATTCGGGTTAGGGACGGTTCGCGGTTCAAGTTCAAAGGGTGGTGCCAATGCACTTGTTGGAATGATAAAAAAAGGCAAAGAAGGTTTTTCGCTTGCTTGGACGCCTGATGGTCCTCGTGGCCCTTTACGCGAAGTTCACCCCGGCGTAATTCTTGCGGCACAAAAAACAGGTCTTCCAATAATTCCTTTAGCAAGTTCTGCAAAAAGAAAATATATTGTTCGGCACTGGGATGAATTTCATATCCCGTATCCTTTTAACAAAATTGCAATTTGTCACGGTGAACCTATTTATATTTCTGAAAGTGATGATGTCCAAAAAAAATGTTTTGAATTAAAAAAAGCGATTGACGATATAACAACGACGGCAGATTCTTTGGTATGAAATTACTAATAATTCAAACAGCGTTTCTGGGGGATGTTGTTTTAACAATTCCATTGATTCAAGCAGCAAAAAAATATCTAAAAGCACAAATAAGTGTGGTTTGCATCCCGTCCACAAAAAACATACTTGAAGGTCATCCTTCCATAGACGAACTTATTGTATTTGATAAAAAAAAATCTGAAAAAAGTTTTTTTTCACTGCTCAAATTCGCAAAAAAATTAAAAGAAAAAAAGTTTGATGTTGCCATAATTCCACATCCTTCTTTCAAGTCGGGTTTGATTTCATTTCTCGTCGCTATTCCTAAAAGAATAGGTTTTTCAAATAGTGCCGGAAGTTTTTTTTTCACAGATAAAGTTTTTTTTGACCCGGAAAAATATCAATTAGAAAGATACCTTGATTTGCTGAAACGTTTGGCATGTCATTGCGAGGTCGTCCCGCCGTGGCGGATAGATTCCCGATTAGGTCTGTCTCCGAAATGTGTAATCGGGGAACATTCGGGAACGACAATCTCTTACGGTGTGTCATTCCCGCGAAAGCGGGAATCTAATTTGTTTAGTATTGAGGTAAAAGGAGAAAAAACAGAAATTCATATTGAAAAAGAAGACGAAAAATTTGCCGATGATATTTTGTCGCCAAAGACGAATAAAATTATTTTCGGTATAAATCCCGGAAGCGTGTGGGCAACGAAAAGATGGTTGGCGGAAAAATATGCGGAACTTTCTGATAGAATTGTTAAAGAACTTGGCGGGCAAATCGTAATTTTTGGAGGACCTGACGATATTGAAACAGCAGGAATTGTTGAAAACCGAATGACCGAAAAAGCAATAAATATCAGCGGAAAAACAACACTTAAACAACTCGTTGTACTTATAAAAAGATGCTGTGTTTTTGTAACTAACGATTCCGGACCGATGCATATTGCCGCCTCTTTTGATATTCCTGTTGTTGCAATTTTTGGTCCAACCGTAAGAAAATTAGGTTTTTTCCCGTATTCCAAAAATGCAATTGTCATTGAAAAAGATTTATCCTGTCGTCCCTGTGGAAAACACGGTCCGAACAAATGTCCCAAAAAACATTTTGATTGTATGAACGGTATTTCTGTGAACGAAGTTTTTAACGTTGTAAAGAGGATATAGCCATATGGCTTGTCCCTGCCAATTGTAGTTGCCCAATTTATTGGGCAAGAAGAATTAGGCAAAACCGGCAACGGCGCCTGATAAATCAGGCAACTACTCCGGATGCTATGACGCAAATACGCCATGAAGATTTTACATATTATTGACATTCCTTGGAACAGCGGAGTAACAAATTATGCGATGGAGTTGTCAAAAGGGCTTTCACAAAAGGGTCATAAAATATTTTTTGCGGGTGTTGAAAATGGTCTGCCCTTGCAAATCGCAAAAGAAAATGGCTATGAGGTAATTGAAATATGCACAAGAAAAAATCCGTTTGTTGTTAGTAGCGTTTTGCGATTATCAAAACTTATTAAAAAAGAAAAGATTGATATTGTAAATGCACATACAGGAAAAGGACATTTTTTGGCATACATAACATCGCTGGTTTCAAAAAAAAATTTTTCTATAATAAGGACAAAATCGGACGTGATGTTCCCCAAAAAAAGTTTTCTCTATAAAAAGACAGCAAAAATTATTGCCGCTTCCGAATTTATAAGAAAACGATATTTAAACATTGGAATTGAACCGGGAAAAGTTATTACAATCTACCAAGGGATAGAATCGCGAGTTCACGAGTTCACGAGTTCACGAGTTCACGAGTTTAAGGTTGGGATTGTTGGAAGGTTGGATCCTGTTAAAGGGCATAGATATTTTTTGGAAGCGGCGGAAATTGTATTATCAAAATTTCCTGAAACAAAGTTTTTGGTTGCAGGTAAAGAGGAAAATATAAAGTACGAGGAACTTAAAAAGTTTTCTGTAAAACTTGGGCTGCAAAAATCGGTTGAATTTTTGGGATTCGTTTCAGATGTCAGTGATTTTATGTCAAAATGTACGCTTGGTGTCCTTGCTTCAACCAGCAGTGAGGCAGTAAGCAGGGTGCTTCTTGAATGGATGACTTGTGAAAAACCGGTTATTGCAACAAGTGTCGGCTGTATTCCTGAAATTCTTGGGAATGATTTTTTGGTACCGCCGAATAATTCCGAAGCACTTGCAGAAAAAATTATTAGTTTGCTGAAAGACACACAAAAAATGCAGAGTATCGGTAAAATTAACGGGGGAAAAATAAAAGAAAAATTTAATTTTGACAGATTTATTTCCGAAACCGAAAAGGTTTTTTATGAAGCAATTGACAATACTTCACATTGATTTTGAAAAAACATGGCGTGGCGGACAACAGCAACTTTTCTGGTTAGTTGAAGGACTGAACATAAAGGGGCACAGTAATTTTGTTATTTGTTCACCCAAAAGTGCGTTGCATCAAAAACTCGCGGAGAACATTCCCTTCAGGGATAACTTTTTTACCGTGCAAATGCTTTTTGAACTTGACCCGATAGCAATTTACAAAACCACAAAAATTATAGATAAAATAAAGCCGGATATAATTCATCTTCATTCGGCACATGCACACACAATCGGACTTTTGGCTTCCAAGATTTGTAGTTGCCTCCCCACTGTTTTGTCCCAAGGGGACAAAACAAGTCGGTGGGGACAGGTGATTTATCAGGCAAAGATGTTCCATCATAAACCGAAGATTGTTTCTTCAAGGCGGGTTGATTTTCATATAAAAAGCAAATTGAAATACAATAATGTTGATAAAATAATAGCGGTTTCAAACGGTGTAAAAAAAGTTTTGTTAGAAGACGGAATATCCAATGAAAAAATATCTGTTGTTCATTCTGGGGTTGATTTATCCAGATTTGAAAATGTTTGCGGCGATGAACTTTATGAGGAACTTAAAATCAAAAAGGAGTATAAAATTGTCGGTATCGTTGCATCTCTTGCCCCGCATAAAGACCATAAGAATTTTCTAACCGCTGCGGTTTTAATAAAGGAAAAAATTCCTGAAATAAAATTTTTGATAGTTGGGGATGGTGAACTTAAAAACAAACTCATCAAACTTGCTGGAAAACTGGGAATTGCCGACTCTGTAATTTTTACCGGTTTCAGGAAGGATGTGCCTCAATTATTAGCAATTTTTGATGTTTTTGTTTTGTCTTCACATCTCGAAGGACTTTGTACCTCTGTAATTGATGCGATGGTTTCAGGTATTCCAATTGTTGCAACCGATGTTGGCGGAGTAGGTGAATTAGTTGAGGACGGCGTGAATGGTTTTCTTGTGTTGCCGAGAAATCCAGAAATTCTTGCTGAAAAGACGGTAGGATTATTAACAGATAAAAATTTGCAACAAAAATTTTCACAAAATAGTAAAATAAAATCAAAAAATTTTTCCAAAGAAAAAATGATTGAAGGCACAGAAAAATTATATCTGGAGATGACTACCGCAAATAACCCCGAAGGGGTGACATTATTATAGGATATTTGGAGTTAATATGATTTCAGTTTCAATAATTGCGTATAACGAGGAAAAAAACATCAAAAGATGTCTTGAAAGTGTAGGATGGGCTGATGAAATTCTAATGGTGGATTCTGGCAGCACGGATGCTACCGTTGAAATTGCAAAAAAGTTTGGTGCGAAAGTTTTTGTAAAAGAATGGGAAGGATATGGTGCACAAAAAAATTTTGCTATTGATAAGGCGAGAAATAATTGGATATTATCAATAGATGCCGATGAAGAAGTGTCGCCTGAATTGCAAAAAGAAATTAAAAAAATTATTAAAAATCCGTGTAACTATGCAGCGTTCAAAATACCGCGTGGATTGATATTTCAAGGAAAATTTTTGCGGTGGGGTGGTTGCTATCCAAACTATCAAATCCGTCTTTTTCATAAAAATAAAGCAAGATTTAATCTTGCATTGGTTCATGAAAAACTTATAGTTGATGGCAAAATTGGTTTTCTTAAAGGTAGTTTAATACATTATAGTTACAAGGATTTGTCGGATTATTTTGAGCGATTTAATCGTTACACAACATTGGATGCACAAAAAAGATTTAATAACAATAAAAAATTTTATTTTTGGTATTATATTCAGTCGCTGTTAAAATTTTTCTATATGTATTTTTTACGATTAGGATTTCTTGACGGGTTAGATGGATTAAACTGGGCAATTTTATCTTCATTTTATACTTTTGTAAAATTTCAGAAATTAAAGGAGATGTGGGATGACAAAAAATAATCTGGGCGAATTAGTCAGTGAACTGTCGTCGGTAAATGTCCTTTTGTGGCATGAAGAAGACAAAGCCCGTCTGAATGATGTTGAAACGGTTTTCAGGGCAAAGAGAAACATTGATAAACTTAATCAGAAAAGATGTGACCTTATTGAAAAAATAGATGAGGCAGTTTTGGAGGCATTATCAAATGGCAGAAACAGTCGGAAGTTTGGTAGATAAAATTAGCATAATCCAGTTGAAGATTTATCATTTTGCGGAGCAATTATCTCGTCGTGATGCTGATAATCTTCACAAAAAAATGGTTCTTAAAAAAATCGGTGTATTATCAATACAAAAAAAGACCTTGAAACCGAACTATCCGATTTGTTTAAGAATTTGGTAGAAGGTAAAATAAAACTAAAAATTTACCGTCAATTCAAGATGTATAATGACCCAAAATACCGAATGAAAAACAAAAGTGACTTACTTGAAATTCCAAGAGTTTTGTGATATAATCTTCTTGACAGGCGACTTCGTAATGACAATAACATCTGTTCGCTAAAATTGCCGTCGGACAGGTTGTCATTGCGAGGGCGAAGCCCGTGGCAATCTTGTTTTTACAATGCAAATGAGATTGCTTCACTTCGTTCGCAATGACGACAAAAGCAAATATACCCAGTAGAAAACTATTACATTTTTAGCGGACAGGAGTGAATGACAATAACAAAATAGAGGGGAACTAAATTTATGCCAAGAGGAAGACCGAGAAAAGATAAAAAATGAAAAATATTCCTGAAATACAAAAATATTCAAATCTTATAACTGAAATTGTTTCTCTTATTGAACAAGGACGAAAAACAGCAGTCCGTTATGTCAATACTGCTTTGGTTATTACGTACTGGTTGGTAGGAAGAAGAATAGTAGAGTATGAACAAAAAGGAAAAGAACGAGCGGAATATGGAGATGCACTATTAAAGAAAATATCTGTTGATTTGACTAAAAGATTTGGCAAAGGATTTGGTTATATAAATTTGAATCTAATGAGACAGTTCTTTTTGGCATATCCGTCTAAACAAATTCTTCAGACAGTGTCTAAAGAATCTACAAAATCAAAAATAATTCAGACGCTGTCTAAACAATTTCAGAAAAGCCACACAGTGTCTAACCAATCTAACCCCGAAATTTCGCACGCACTGTGTGCAAAATTCCCTCTTTCTTGGTCACATTACTGTTTGCTTATGCGTCTTGATGAGTCATTCAAACGGGAATTTTATGAGTCGGAGTGTATTCGTGGTAACTGGTCTGTTCGTCAATTAGACAGGCAAATTCAGTCAATGCTTTATGAACGCACTGCGTTGTCTAAACGCAAACTTGTGGTTATTGACAAAGCGCATAAAAGTCCTATCAAACTAAAACCAGAGGACGAAATCAAAGACCCATATATTTTGGAGTTCCTTGGATTAAAAGATGAATATTCAGAATCTCAATTGGAAGAAGCACTGATTAAACATCTGGAACATTTTCTTCTTGAGTTGGGAGTTGGATTTACTTTTGTCGCCCGTCAGAAAAGAATTACTCTTGAAGGCACTCATTACCGACTTGATTTGCTTCTTTATCATAGAATATTAAAATGTCTTGTGGCAGTTGACTTAAAAATCGGAGAGTTCAGTCATTCAGATGCAGGACAGATGAACCTCTATTTGAATTATTTAAAAGACAAAGAAAAGTTATCCGGAGAAAACAATCCGGTTGGTATTATTCTCTGTTCGGATAAGAAAAAAACCGTTGTTGAATATGCACTTGCCGGAATGAGTAATAAAATATTTGCTTCAAAATATAAATTACAACTGCCCAACCCTGATATGTTGAAAAAAGAAATAGAACATGAAAAACAGCGGCTACTTGAAATGAGTGTTATCAAAGATAAAAAATAATAGAGGGGAACTAAATTTATGCCGAGAGGAAGACCGAGAAAGATTAAAGACGGGACGAAAAGGAAATTGCAAAAGTTGAGCAGCAGGACGAATTGCTGAAGGAAATGTTCCCGACTCCTACGGAGACAGTGCCTGTTTCTATGCCGCCTTCGATAAAACCGGTGCAATTAACCGAAGAAGAACAGAAACATATTATCCCTCGCAACATTGAGGATGAGATGAAGACATCCTACATTGACTATTCTATGAGCGTCATTGTTGGGAGAGCTCTTCCCGATATCCGTGACGGTTTAAAACCTGTTCATCGCCGCATACTTTTCACGATGAAGGAAATGGGGCTGAAACATAACACCGCTTACAAAAAGTCCGCAAGGGTAGTTGGGGATGCACTTGGAAAATATCATCCGCACGGGGATATGTCCGTATATGATGCGATGGTCAGAATGGCTCAGGATTTTTCACTGAGGTATCCGCTTGTTGAAGGACAAGGTAATTTTGGGTGTTTTACTAAAGACACAAAAGTTAAATTAACGGACGGTCGGGATTTAAGTTTTGAAGAATTAGTCAAAGAATATAATGCCGGCAAGAAAAATTACACTTATACCGTTGATTCTGAAAGTGAAATTAAAGTAGATGAGATAAAAAATCCACGATTAACCCGTAAAAATGCTCAGATAATGAAAGTGTTTCTGGATAATGGAGCAGAGATAAGATGCACACTCAATCATAAATTTATGTTGAAGGATGGGACATATAAAGAATCTATGTATTTAAAGCCAGAAGATTCGTTGATGCCAGTGTACTTAAAATTATCCGATGAGAGAGATGGATTTAAACCCGAACTTTTAGGATACAAGATGATATACAACTCCCCAAAAGATAAATGGGTTCCATGTCATGTTCTCGCAGGCAAATGGAATATTGAACATAAAGTTTATACAAAGTCAGCAGGAAAAATAAGACATCATATAAATTTTGATAAATTAAACAATAATCCAGACAATGTTAGGAGAATTCAATGGCAAGAACACTGGAATTTACACAAAGGAATAGCTTCTTTAAGGCACAAAGATAGTAAATATGTAGAAAAAATAGCGTTTGGTAGAAAAGAATTCTGGTCTAAAGCAGAAAACAGACAAGCATATTCCAAGAGAATGACAGAAAAAAATATAGAAAACTGGAAGAGCCCAAGATACAGACAAAAAATGGTAAAAACCTTAAGCGAAGTCAATAAAGAGTATATCAAGAAAAATCCACAAGTGAGAGAAATTTACAGTAAAAGGGCTACTGAAACACTAAAGAGATTATGGAAAGACCCGGAGTATAGGGAGTTGTTTCATCAAAAAATTGTCAGTGCAAATAAAAAACGAGAGACGAACAATACCGGTAGAACGAAGTTCTTGAAAATATGTTCCTATATTCTAAAAAATCACCGAGGAATTTCAGAAGTATTATATGAAAAGACAAGGAAAGAAATTTTCAAGACGAGTTTTACAAATTGGCAACTTGGGTTTTCAAAATATTTTAGTAATGACATAAATAATGTTCTATACGAAATAAATAGAAACCACAAAGTAAAAAAGGTAGAATTTCTTAACCAGCACGAAGACGTTTATGATTTGACGATTGATAAGACACACAATTTTGCGTTAGCAAGTGGTGTATTTGTACATAATTCTGTCGACGGGGATCCGCCGGCCGCGATGAGATACACAGAAGTTCGGCTCGCACAGATTTCGGAAGAAGTGCTTGGCGACCTTGACAAAAACACAGTTGATTTCGGACCGAATTATGATAGTTCTATGACCGAGCCGCTTGTTCTTCCTGCGAAACTTCCAAATCTTTTATTAAACGGTTCTTCCGGTATCGCCGTCGGTATGGCAACAAATATTCCGCCGCATAATCTCACTGAAATTTGTGACGGTGTATCCGCAGTTATAGAAAATCCAGAAATTGACATTCCCGAAATTTCTAAAATTATAAAAGGTCCCGATTTCCCGACAGCCGGAATTATTTTTGGCAGGCAGGGTATAAAGGACTATTTCGCGACGGGGCGCGGTTCAATAAGAATAAGGGCAAAAGCGGAAATTGAGGATATAAAGAGCGGGAAAACGGCGATTATCGTCAATGAACTTCCATATCAGGTTAATAAAGCAGTCCTTATTGAGACGATAGCCAATCTTGTCAGAGATAAAAAAATTGAGGACATCTCCGACATACGGGACGAGTCGGATCGCGATGGTATGCGGCTTGTGATAGAGGTAAAGCGTGACGGTAACCCGCAGGTTGTGTTAAACCAGTTATTCAAGCACACACAGATGGAGTCATCTTTTGGCGTTATTATGCTTGCCCTTGTTAATAACCGTCCGCGTATTCTTAACATCAAAGAGATGCTTGTGCATTATGTTGAGCACAGAAAAATCATAGTTGTTCGTCGGACAAAGTTTGAACTTGCCAAAGCGGAAGCCCGCGCTCATATTCTTGAAGGTTTGAAAATTGCCATTGATAATCTCAATAAAATTATAAAACTTATTAGAGAATCAAAAGATACCGACATCGCCCGTACCCGTCTTATGGAAGAGTTTGAATTATCAAAAATTCAGGCGCAGGCGATTTTGGATATGAAACTGTCGCAACTGACCGGTCTTGAGCGGAAAAAAATCGACGATGAATATCTTGAACTGATAAAGACGATTGAGAAACTGAAATCAATTCTTGACGACCCGAAAAAGGTCTTAATAATCATCAAAACCGAATTAGAAGATATTAAAGAAAAATACGGTGATGACAGAAGAACAAAAATCGTTGCTAACGCTGTTGATTTGGATATGGACGATTTAATTCAGGAAGAGGATGTTGTTGTAACCATTTCACACGCTGGTTATATTAAAAGGATGCCGACGACAACCTATAAATCGCAGGGTCGTGGCGGAAGGGGTATAACCGGTATGACAACCCGCGAAGAGGATTTTATAGAAAATCTTTTTGTAACATCCACACATTCATATATGCTTCTTTTCACAAACAGAGGTCGCGTTTATTGGCTTCGCGTCTATGAAATTCCGGAGGCGCAGCGGACATCAAAGGGCAAGGCAATAATAAATCTTGTTCAATTTTCATCAACGGAGGAAAAAATCACCGCTGCCATTCCGATAAGGTCGTTTGAAGAAAAGTCCGCCACGGTAGAGTATCTTCTGATGGCGACACGAAATGGGACAATCAAAAAAACCAAACTTTCTGAATACTCAAATATCAGAAAATCAGGAATTATCGCTATCAATCTTGAAGACGGCGATTCTTTAATTGATGTCAAGCACACCGACGGACAAAGCGAAGTTATCATTGCTACAAAGAATGGGACGGCTATTAGATTCAAAGAAGAGGATGTCAGAACTATCGGGCGCAGCGGAAAAGGTGTTCGCGGTATCCGTCTTAACAAAGATGATGATGCTATCGGAATGGAAACGGTTATGTCGAAAGACACCGTTTTGATTGCGACGGTTAATGGTTACGGAAAAAGGACAGATATAGGTGATTACCGGTTGCAGTCCCGCGGTGGGAAAGGCGTTATCAACATAAAAACTACCGACAGAAACGGTTGTGTATTGGGCATAAAAAATGTAAAGGATGACAGCGACATAATGCTAATGACGGAGAAAGGCATTATGATAAGAATGGCTGCAAAAGGCATTTCCGTGATAGGAAGAAACACGCAGGGTGTCCGTCTTATTCGCCTTGAAGAGGGAGATAAACTTGCTTCAATCGCATATGCCGCGAAGGAAATCGAAAACACGAATGACCACGAATAAAGGCAGAGATTGGGAGATTGGGAGATTAAGAGGTTGGGTTTTTGCCTTTACCCTAATCTCATAATTTCATAATCTCTGTCGTTAATTCGTGGCTAATAAAATGAAAAAGTTTGAAATAATAAATCACACGGCGGATGTGGGTATTATTGCTTATGGAAAAACCATCAGCGAACTTTTTGAAAACGCTGCTTATGGAATGTTTTCGCTAATTACCAACCCAGAAAAAATTAAAGAGCAGATTATAATTCCAATATCAGGTGACGCCCACGATAAAGAAGAACTGCTGATCACTTTCCTAAACGAAATTTTATACTACTATCAGACGAAAAAAATGCTTTTTAAGAGATTTGAGATTTTAGAGTCAAGCGAAACCCATCTTGATGCCAACATTTCCGGTGAAAAAATATCAGAGCATAGAATCCTTCACGACATCAAAGCCGCCACCTACCACAACCTGAAAATAGAAGAAACCGCCGACGGCTACAAAACCCAAATAATTTTTGACGTGTAGTTTGTTTTAAAAATTGTAGGCACGGTCTTTGACCGTGCCAAACAGCACGAATATAGTTCGTGCCTACTTGTAATTGTAGGCACGGTCTTTGACCGTGCCAAACAGCACGAATATAGTTCGTGCCTACTTGTAATTGTAGGCACG
>JAZDKR010000092.1:0-2560 GCA_043802785.1 Elusimicrobiota bacterium | reverse complement strand
CCCAAAGAAGAAAAGAAAACTTCTGCCAAGGCAATTAAAATGAATACTGCAACAGTCGAACAAACCGAAAAAAATCTTTATCCTCATTCCTTCAGATTTTCCAAAGCCACCTCCCAGGATGTCAGGGTCTTTTCCCTGCTGACCAAAAAAAGCCAAAACCAACTCATGAGAGAAGCTTTTGAACTTTGGAAAGAAAAACAAAATTTTAGTAAGGAAGAATATAAGACTGCTTTAAGGTATGTATAATTATTTAAATGCTATATATTTGTAGTGCTTAGGTGCAGAAATGCAACCTAACGCGAAGGCAAAATATTATGAACAACGAAATAAACTCAATTACTATCCCAAGCTTAAAAGAGGCCATGGCGCGTTTAACCGCCCGCAGTGCAAATAACGCAACCCTCAAAAATCAAAAAGATGATCTGAAAGAAATTGCTGAAAACGTAGGCTTCAGTTCAAACGCTTTTATGCTTTTTGGTCTTCCTACAAAATCACTAATAAATAATACTGACCATTGGGAAAAAGAAAATCCATTCTGTAAATTAATTCTAACACGACATCCTGACTTTCAAATCCCTTATGGATGTTATGCTCGAATCAATCAAATATTTGTTGATACTGAAATCAAAAAAACCGGATCTCCCGTCATTCATCTAGGGAATTGTTTTAACGATTATGTCAAAAAATTACATTATAAAGAAGGATATGCAAACAAAGCTTTGTTAAAACAACTACTTAATTATTTAACTTTAAGAATTGTTATTACCTGAATTTTGCATCTAATCTGTCTGTTTTCAGTTAAAAAAGAAATCACCATCTGAGAATCCTTATGGTATAAGCGTTAGATTTCCACCAAGAAATTAACCTAAACCGAAAGGAATCACCCAAATGGTGAAAACTAAAAACGACGTTATTGAAAAAAACCACGAAAATCAAGGGATTAAAGATTGCTTAGGGAAGGCTATAGAAATCAATGGTTCTACGGCTTATGAGACCTGTAATGAACGATTGACGGCCTTTGGCGGATTTCTGGCGCTGATAAAATTTTTAGATTTAGTGGAATTCAAAAATATCTTTGAAAAGCATTGGTTTGTGAACAAGCGTAAAACAAGCCTTGGCTGCTATCGGATGATTCTGGGTTGTTTGTCTCTATTGTTCATCGGCTTTCAAAGGTTGGGACAATTTACCTACATTCGGACGGACCCTGTATTATGTGGTTTTCTGTGTATAGATAAACTTCCTGCGGTCAGTACATTTTGGAGATACCTTCAGTCTTTGGGAACCCATTACCAGATCTGTTTTTTGAAAATAATTGCTGATATTCGGGAACGGGTGTGGAAAATAGCGGGGATAATAATCACAACCATTCATATCAACATGGATACCACAGTGACTACCGTATACGGAAATATTGAAGGAAGCAGAAAGGGTCATAACTCCAAACACCGGGGGAAAAAAGCATTGCGCCCGGCACTTTTATTTATTGAAGAAACTCGGGAATATTTATACGGATGCCAAAGGAAAGGGGAAACTATGAGCGGTCATGAGGTCGCACGACATATAAAGGAGAGCAAAAAATATCTTCCCAAACAAATTGAAAAAGTCATTTTTCGTGGGGATGGAGAATTTATCAGTCATGAGGCCATTGGTGCATGCAAGGAAGTTGGCTATGAATATACAATGGGTAACAAAAGATGTACGCCAGACTATCCAAAAAATGGTTGGTACAAGCACGGTGACTATGAATATAATGAAGTCATTTATCAGCCTATCGGGTGGGACTCGCCTGAAAGATTTGTTGTGATGCGGATTCCCAAGGACAAAATGAAAGACAGGCAACTGATTTTATTAGAGGACGAGCAGTATGCCTATCGGGATTTTGTAACGAGTTTGAAATGGAAATCCCATAAAGTCATTGAAGATTATGACGGCAGAGCAGCAATTGAGCCCTGTATCGGAGAAGTCCAAAAAGCGGGCTTGCTGGCTATCCCATCCAAGCACTTTTATATGACACAATCATTTTTCCAGCTTGTGATGCTGGCTTATAATCTTTGGCGATGGATGAATCTGATTATGAACCATGCTAAAAAAAGTACGAGTAATAAGGAAAACGTTCAAAACACTCCTCAGAAAAAATCTGACGAATCGCCAACATATTCCCTCATTCCGATTTTGCAATTAAAGATGTTGTTTATCGCAGCAAAAATAGTGACACATGGAGGACAAGGAAAAGTTCGATATTCCATTCATGATGCCCGAACAGCACCCCTGCTTGATTTTATGAAATATTTGGATGAACAGAGAAGAGTGGAATGGCAATATAAAAAAGTAGGATAGCCCGTGCAAAAATATTTTTGCACGGGAATTTTAATTAAAAAACAAAAGACCGTTTCAAATAAATTTTCAAAAAATAATCAAATCAAACGCAAACAACAAACATAAACAACGGGACTGGTCTGTCTAAAAATAGTACCTGCCGCAAGTCTTGACTGGCACAGCAGAAAAATATTTTAAAATGTTGTCGCTAAAAACCCGCTTTTCGTGCAAAATTCAGGTATTA
>JAZDKR010000091.1:0-2073 GCA_043802785.1 Elusimicrobiota bacterium | reverse complement strand
GGTGTTTTTATTCCTGTTCTTTCGGGTTTGATAAATTCGAGCATAACTACTCCTTTACTGGCGAGGTCGGCCATGTAGGAACCCGGTTTTGCGCAGGATATTTCTTAGAGAAACCGCCAGTTTTATAAATGATATAGGCATTAATCTAAAAAGCATATACCTGCACAGATTTCCAATTCCCGCATTTAAATAGTGTTTTGCCGCCACTCTTTTTAATATTTCAATATTTTCCTGTTGCGGGGAAGTCGCGGTTAACATCTTCCTGAACATTAAGCTCCGCAAAGGCCATTCATTCCTTATCACTCTTCGAATATGAAAAGTTTCTTGAGAGTCCTTACCGAAAATTGTTTCCGCGATATGAGCGAATCCTTCAACAGACATTCGCAATCGGTTCACGGCACCTTGTTCCCTAAATGAATTGTTGTCACCACGTTTATTAACCCCACGTTTATAAAGTAGCCTTTCCCCCAAATAGTGGACGACCAGCCCGTCCGGCACCAAACTAAGCAACCGTCCCGCCAGTCCCCAGCATGTTTCGTAAAAAGACTCCGGAATTTCATCCGCTCTTTCCCATACATCTCTTCTAAAAATTGGACCGGATAAAAAGCTAAAGAATGCCTCACTTGTTCTTGCATTACTAAAATATCTTTGCCGTTGTACTGCATCCCCAAGATGGAAGATTTCCGGAGTAGTAATATTATTAAAAATTGGATATTCTTTTATATGTTGCATGTCATAATCACATAACATTTGTTCACACAAATAGATATCGCAATTGGACCGTATAGAATTAAGCATCTTATTCACCGCGCCAAGTATCATAATGTCGTCAGCGGAAAACAACCAGCAATAATCGCCTTGAGACAAGCTGACAACTTTCGCAATGTCCCTATCAATTCCCCCTCGGAATTCTTGCCGGTGGTATTTGATTTGTGGAAAATTCCGTTGCCTTTGTGCCACGACATTAGCAGTATTATCTGTTGACCCGCCATCTAGAATAACCACCTCCACCCTCTCAGTAAGATTGGGGATAATGCTGTCCAGAGTTTGTCCTATAAACTTTCCAAAATTGTAGGTAGGAATGCAAATAGATAAATGGGGCTTGGTTATAGTTTTCATAATTCGTGCCATTTTTTATCGACTCTTTTTTTTACAACAAAAGTAGCAAAAGTGTATTGATATTTCCCCAAATAATTAAAATCAGGATTAGGACAATCCCATTGCGGTTCATCTACCAAATGGCAACCATTCATCAAGGGTAATAAACGATCCTTTATGTCTCGCTTTGTATAAAATCTTGCATCGCATTCCGGTTTAGGCTCGCCCGGCTTCCATCTGTCTTTATAATCACACGTAATTACAGCCACGCCGCCAGGGGTCAACAAATCAGCAATGCATTTTACAAATGACTCGTCGTCTGGATCATGTTCAATCACTGAGGTTGAAAAAATAATGTTGTATGAATTTTTAACTGTGTTTGGTTTTGTAAAATATTCCTGTAAGCAATAATTAATTATTGGATCTATTTCTTCAACCGAGTACCCCATTTTTATCAAGCTCATTGAGGCGGTATCCTCATAGCATCCCACACATAACAGTTTAGGGTTTTTATAGTGAGAAAGATAGCGATACACAGTATCAAATACAAATGCCTGCTGCACGTTGGCTCGAGCGATTTTTTTAGACATTGTTTTTGGCACAAGCGTTGTTAATGTATCAATGACAGGCGCGTATAATTCACGGGCTTTATCATCCAAAATACGATTTAATGAGATATTCATGGGAATTTGTATCGGCTGGTAGTGCACAGAGCTGTCAACTCGTATATCATTCTCTGTTATTTTTTCTGAATCTCTTAACCATGTGAACGTTTTATCTGGTTTTGATAATAACCGATTCCATTTTGATTGCAACGTTCTGATAATACTCATTTTGAGTTTTGATTGGTTTTGTTGTTTCACAAAAACCGAATCCAGTATTCTTTCATAATCCCATATAATGTTTTCAGAATTCCATTCGTTATAGTGTTTTTTTAATGGAGCGAAACCATTTTGAATGATTGATTTTAAATTA
>JAZDKR010000090.1:0-4917 GCA_043802785.1 Elusimicrobiota bacterium | reverse complement strand
GAAGTAGAGCAGCTGATGTTTTAAGTCGCTTGGAAGTTGAGGGTTTTATACAGAAACCTGATGGCACAAATAAATGGGAAGTATTTACTGACAAAATTGAAGAATTTTTAGAAAACGCGGATGAACGCGGATAGTATAATGTGAATCCTGCGAAAGTCCATATGTAATGCGTGGCTTTAGCTACGCTATAGAAGATTTATTCTCATCGGAGATAATTAGAGTTGTGTTAAATTAGTATGGGACATAAAGTGTGGTGTTCATCAGGGCTAAAGCCCATATATGCACTGGTTTTTCTAACCCCAGCATTAATGCTGGGGTTATTGAAAATCAACACAAATAGGACTTTAGTCCTGAAATTATGACTTTTTAGAGTGGGCTCAGAAATGTAACAATCGCTTTTCTTAACTGGAAAAATCAAAGACAGTTATCTCCTACAGAGCAAAAAATATTTATTTTCTCTTAAAACAATATAATGCGAAGAACCCTGTTATAATCGCAAGCGGTGTCAGTCCTCTGCGTCTCCGCGGTAAATAAAAAAATGAGCAAAGATATTTTATTAGAAATTGGTACTGAAGAAATTCCTGCGGGATATTTACCTTCTGTAATTGAACAGTTATCAACGATTGCCGAAAAGGAATTAAAAACTTTTCGGTTGGATGTGGCAGGGTTGTGTAAAAACATAAACCCCGTCTCATATACGGGGTGCAAGAGCGGGGTAAACCCCGCCCTTTCTAAAGACCAGAGAAAGATCTGGGTAAATGTTTGGGCAACTCCCCGACGGCTGATTTTATATTGTGAAAATGTTGCTGAACAGCAAACAGCCCGAGAAACGGAAATTTCCGGGCCACCTTCCAAAGTCGCTTTTGTGAATAGCAAACCTACTCCTGCTGCGTTCGGTTTTGCAAAAAAATACGGTGTTGATGTATCGGAGTTGATAGTCAAAAACGACAAGGTCTATGTATTGAAAAAAGAGACATCGTTATCAACAGAAGCGGTGCTACCGGAAGTTTTCAGAAAAATAATTTCAGCGATTACTTTTCCAAAAACGATGGTTTGGGAATCATCCCGTTTCCGTTTTGTCCGTCCTATAAGGTGGATACTTTCACTTTACGGCAAAAAAACAATAAAATTTCAGATAGCGGATGTCCAATCATCAAATTGGACATCTATTCGGTATTGCAAAAAGCTAAAAATTACCGAGCCAAAAAAATTTGTTGATATTTTAAGAAATAAAAGTGTGATTGTAAAACAGTCGGACCGTTTAGAGATGCTTAAGAAAACGGTTATGTCAGCGATAAAAAACACCGGTGAGATTTCTGAAAACGAGGATGTCTTTGAAACGGTTAATAATATGGTGGAATTTCCTACCGCAATTTTGTGCAAATTTGATAAAAAATTTCTGAATCTTTCGCCCGCGGCGACCCTACCGGAAGAAATAATCATAAACACTGTCAAAAAGCAGAAAAACTTCGTTGTTGTGGACGAAAAAACAAAAAAAGTTCTTACATATTTTGTAGGAGTGAAAGACGGAATTTCAACAAACATAGAATCCATCAGAGATGGCTACGAAAAGGTAATTGCGGCACGGCTTGAAGATGCAGAGTTTTACTTTATCAACGATACAAAAACAAAACTTGAAGAAAAAGTTGAGCGTCTGAAAGGTATTGTCTTTCAGGAAAAGTTGGGAACGATTTACGACAAGGTTTTGCGAATCCAAAAATTATCTATTTGGTTAAGCAATAACATTTCAACATTCCAACATTCCAACATTCCAACATTCCAACATTCCAACATTCCAACACTTGAACGGCTTTGTGTTCTCTGTAAAGCCGATTTGGTGACGGAAACGGTGTCGGAGTTTCCTGAACTGCAAGGTGTCTTCGGAAAAATTTGTGCAACAAAAGATGGCGAAAATAAAACTGTTGCCGATGGAATAGAGCAACACTGGTGGCCCATAAAGTATGAAGGAAAAATTCCCGATTCAATAGAGGCATCAGTGGTTTCAATTGCCGATAAAATAGATACTCTCGTCGGCGATTTTGCCATTGGGCTTACTCCGACTGGTTCAGCCGACCCTTATGGTCTACGCCGAGCGGCATTTGGAATCGTAAGAATTGTAATTGAAAAAAAAGTTTCCTTTTCACTTAAAGAATTGATAATTCAAGCGATAACAAATCTGCCGATTAAAGTAGATGACAATATGAAAATTATTTCTCAATTAGATGATTTCTTATCACAGCGGCTTGACACATATCTAAAAGAAAAAGACATTTTACAGGACGAAATTGATGCGGTTTTTTCCGGTAATCTTGTTGATATTCTTGACACATATAATCGTGTCGTAGGTTTGCATTCTATAAGAAAATTTCCTGATTTTGAACCTATAGCGACATCTTTCAAGAGAATAGGAAACATATTGAGACAGGCAGGAGAAAAAGGCAGAGAATCAGAGATTAAAGAAGAGTTACTTGAAGAACCGGAGGAAAAAGAACTGTATCAGAAATTTTTGGATGTCAAAAATAAAATTGAAAAAGAAACGGAAAAAAATAATTACGGGACGGTGCTTCAGGATATGGTTGTATTAAGAAAGCCCATAGATAATTTTTTTGACAAAGTTCTCATTATGGATAAAGACGAAAAAGTAAAGAATAACCGATTATCACTTCTTTCAGCGATTTACGAGCAGTTTAAAAAAATTGCCGATTTCTCTAAAATAAATGCGACTTAAAAATAGATTCCGTGTTCCCCACTTCGTGAGGACAGGCAAGCACGGAATGATAATACTGGTCGCATTTACCCTGATGGAAATCAGGGTCTATATGAGTATGTGTAAAAATTCACCTTGACAAAATAAAACAAATTTACCATAGTTATGACGGGCGGAAAAATGTAGTCGAAAGCGAAGATTTACTTCGGAGGTGTGTATGAAAAAGATTTTATGTTTGGTTTTAGTCGTTTCTTTACACTTTACACTTTACACTTTACATTGCCTCTATGGCGATGTCCGAATTAGTCGGTTGCTTGGCGATGTCTCTGTTTATCAAAACCAAAACTGGACTGCTGCAAAATTAGATATGGTTCTTTCGCAACAGGATAAAATTAAAACATCTAAGGGAAGTAGTGTGGAATTGCTTAAGGATGGAACAAGCAAAATTTGGGTTAATGAAAATTCCGAAGTTGAAATAAATTCACTTGGCACGGAAAGTATGTTTTCACTTTTGGTTGGCAAAATTCGTGCTAAAATAAAACTTATTCAAGGTGGTAAGTTCACCGTAAAAACACCAACATCGATTTGTGCGGTCCGAGGAACCGAGTTTATTGCAACCGATTCCGGTGAACTCTATACATTAGATGGTGTTGTATCATTCGGAACTGGTGATGGCGGTGGGATATTGATTGATATTGACGCTGGATATTATGTGATGATTGGTGCTGACGGTAATTTATCAGAGCCAAAGCCAATATCAGTTGACCAGCAAAACTCAATAAACACGGATTGGTCAGGTTTTTCCGGTGGAACGAAACAAACTGGTGAACAGGGTGGGGAAATAAAGGAAAATCTAAAAAAAGAACTCGCAAAATTAAGACAAGAACTCAAAGAAATCGTTTCAAATATAAAAACAGATGTGAATGCGGCCCGCGAGACAACAAATGAAATAAAGGAAGCGGATTTTGCAACTGGAAGAACTCTGCGAGATATTCATGGCAATCTTGTTCGCGTTGAGCAATTTCTGCTTCGTCCCGATAGTCAGACGCTTCTTTTCTTGAACCTCACAAAAAGAGATAGTTATATCTATAACGGAAAATTCAAATATGATGGTACCAGTGATAAACGATTAGATATTCTTGAAACAAAAATTACATTTAATAAAAATCTACCTGAACAGTTAACATCGTGGCCCGGTTTTATCGCGGGGCAGGAAGAAGATTCTTTCTATCCGCAGAAAATCTACTGTCAAATTAGCAACCGAAACGACAAATTGGAGTTTGAAGGTGTTTCAAGAGATAAAGGTTATGTTGACGAAGGTGGCAATGTATTGACTGATAGAGAAATTGTGATGGATAGTTATATCACAGGTGCAGATGGTAACAGATGGAAAATAGATACAAATTATGATTCTCATGATACACTTGATACAGATATCTCGGTAGATGGTTCTGATAACGGTGATTTGTGGGCAACAAATATTTCACCGAAAATAAAAATTGACATGACGGGGCAGCCATCAAGATATGTATATCTATTTTCTGAGTCATATGGAATAAATAACGATGGTAAATTACTTAATTTGAGCGATTTCACAAATACATCAGAAAATCCGTTTACCGTTTTGAAAAATGTTGCAATTGAAAATATCTTGAGTGTCAGGGAAGGCAACATTGTTTCCTCAACCGACTTTTTTGCTCGTGGGAATATTGACCTTGTGATGACACCTGACATTGTTGTTTCTATCGCACAAAAATTAGCGACAGAAGCAGGGAATATAGCGGACTCTATAAAGTGAGATTGTTTACAGTGGACACAAATTTGTGCTGATGGTATGGATTCTTCAGGTATTGTAAAAAATATTTAGTTTCTTTCAAAACAATAAGACCTGAAGAACCGTGATTTCAATAACTGGTAGTGAACGGTCTTCAGACCGTTCAACCGGGACGACAGCAAAGAAATTTTTAGTCCCATCGGGACGACCTGTGGCAATTATAAGGGATTGCTTCGCCAAAGGCGAACCTACTCGGTTCGGTTTCACCTCGCAATGACAGTATCAACTTAACGAAGTACTTGTCAAATCATTTAAGAATGTAACCATGAGTTAGAGAGATAAGAGTTATTAACAACATAAGGTTCAGTTTTAAAATTTTTGTAAATTTTTCTACTTTTAGAGGCAGCGTCATAAATTTTATTTAATTTTTTATCAA
>JAZDKR010000089.1:0-50539 GCA_043802785.1 Elusimicrobiota bacterium | reverse complement strand
GGTAATTGTCCCTTATTAAACCATCTCCATGCCGTATGATAAGATATTCCCTGCTGTTTAGCCCATTGACTTAATTTCATAGCAATATTATATCATATTCGTTTATATTTGTCAATAGTTTAATCACCAGTTGCTAACCCTCTACGGATTCAAAATAATCACGAAATTATTTCTGACAAAATCTAACTTTTTTTGATACTCCGATTTGAACAGTTCCGCTTTTTCCTCAAAATTATTTTTTATTTCTGATAGCGTAACCCCAGATAAAATTTTATTCAACAACCCGCTAACACCGTCTAAAAACTCCTGTTTAATGGGTTCATCCGTTTTTACCGTGAACGATTTAACGGCGCCGCCGGAAGAAAAAATAACTCCGTAAACCGTTTTTTTATCAACTACCCTTAAAATGATTTCCCTGTAAATTGTTTTTTCAGGTTTCGGCGACAAATTATATCCGGAGTGTTCCAAAATATAAAAAAAAGTTTTTGATAATTCCGCCAAAGCCAAGTTTTCTTTTTCAATCTGCTTAATATAATTTTTTTTTAGTTCTTCTTTTCTGTCTAAAATCTCCCGCTGAGTTTCCAATAGTTCCTCAATATAATAACGGCAACCCTTGTCCGTCGGGATTTTCCCGGACGAAATATGCATCCCCTTTAAATATCCGTCTTTAGAAAGTTTTGCCAGCAAATTTCTTATTGAACTTGCAGAATATCCATCCGCCACGGCGGATAAAACCAACTGTTTTGACGAAACCGGTTTGGATGTTTTTATGTGTTCAAAAATAACCGCCTGCAAAATCTTTTTATGCCTATCGTCCATAATGTTGAATTATGTCCCGCAGCTGCTCATCAGATGGATCAAGTGCGTAACCCTTTTTCCAATTTGAGGCAGCATTCACTCTATCATTTGATAAAATGTAACAGTTGCCGATGAGTTTGTAATCAAAAGATGTTTTGCTGTCCTGCGGAATTTTCAGAAAACTTTCCATAGACAATGCATAGTTCTTTTCGTTATAGTATTTTATTCCTTCCTTTCTCTGATATATCGCAGAACCCTTCTTGGGAAATACCTGCATTAATTTCGCACCGTCTTTATAGACACCGAGTGTCTTAAATTCATATGGTTTGAAAATCTCTTTTATCTCATCCATAGTAATCTTCCACTGTTTAAGCCCCTCTTCTATACCCTTGGAAAAAATCTCGTCAAATGCATAAATATTCATTCCCTGATTAGACATCGCTTCAATCTGATTTTTTAATACCTGCAATCCCTGTGCTTTCGGATAATGAATAAAAATTAAGTCAAAAGAAATCCGCCCAATATTGGCAAAAGATGGAATATAAACTTTTTGTATATTTGACCAACCCATACCGGCAATAACAATAACCCCGCCTTTTTTTACATGCTTTTTTATCCAAAGTGCTCTTAGATAATTATCATTGTTTTCTGCTAACGATATAGGATAGATTGCATCAAAAAAATTTATCGGCGGAATTATCACAACGGAACATAAAAATAATCCCAGTGTGGTTTTCCTTAACAGCAAACTAACGCTTTTGTCCTCAACAAATTTACAAAGAGAACCAGCAATTAAAACTAACCACAATAACCAATGATGACACCACATGGCCGACTCACCCGGAACAAACCAACTGCAAAAAACCATATATGTTAACCACCATACAAGTGTCAATAAAACTAATGCCTTGTATTTCTGATCTTTCCAAAGTTTAACCTTAATAAATAAAAAAATACCCATTACAATAAATATAATCTTTGAAATGTTATTCCAGAATTGTTTACCTGGCTGTCCATATCCCTCAGAATACCACATTGCTCTTATCATGGCATCAAAATCCAAGTAAAGATTTTTTAGATTTGAGTCAACCATGTTTTTTTTTACGCTTTTTGAAAAAGATAATTCTTCTAATTTTAAGGGGGAGGCAAACGGATTTGTATACTTTCCGCCGGGTTCGGGGTTGTAAGTTCCTGCATTGCCCAACATCCAATTATAAGATGCCTTTATCGTGTTTTCATTTACTGTAAACTCACCGGTCCTTGCATCAATAAGCGTTTTTTCTTGATAAGTTAACACAAGGATATATGGCACGCCAACGACAATACTGAGAACAAGCAAAAACATTAAAATGTTTTTAAAAAATTTCTTGCCGGCAAAAATAATTCCACATATTACCATAGGTATAAAGAAAATATTGCTCTGATGAAAAAGAATTGCAATCCCCGTGGTAATCGAGAAAATAATTAATTTCAATTTTGATCTCTGTCTTGTGTATGACCATACAAGCATAATTGAAACTAAAAGCCAAAAATTCTTTGGAGGAACGGTATATGCGTCACATGCACGCCACCAAAATGAATAAGAAAATGCTAATAATAGTGAAAAAATTAGTGCAATGTAACCTTTTTCCGTAACTTTTTTTATAAATAAAAATAATAATCCCACAGTCAAAGAACTGAAAAGTGAATTCATTATCTGCAACGCCGAATAACCATCTTTTTCTAAACCGATATAATTTAAAAACTTCCAGTAAGCATGCCCACAATAATTAAAAGCTATATGATTTGCCCATGCCAGTTGTCTCTGCCAATTTGGCTCCTTTGCTTCTACTATTGATGCAAACATAAGTCCATCAAAATAAAACATTTTACATGGAAAGGAAAGATATATTATGAGCACGGAAAATACAATGCTAAATGCTAATAATAAATCTTTTTTTGGAAAAACGAAATCTTGCCACAAATCTATCTCCCTAATCTTTTCTTTTTTCTTTTGTTTTTTGATTTTTTTCATAATCAATTTCTCCACATATTATATTTCGGTATAAAAATCAGCATATTGCTATTTACGGGAAAAACCTAAAGTAAGCTTCAAAAAATTAATAAAAGACCCCAGCAAACGCATGGTTTTGTAACCATTAAAAAGCATCAGAAAATATCTAAACAACCGCCTCGGATTAAGATAAAAATCTTTGTACAAGCGGTTCATAAAATTCTTTAACATTTCCTTGGTCAAATGCGGAGGTACATAACTGACAAGATATTGATTTATCTTCTGGAAATCTACATCTTTCCGCTCTCCCATAATATCTTTGTATACCTTTGATCCAGGTAAAGGCGTAAGAAAAGAGATATGTATTTCGTCGAGCGGAACGCTTAACACCATCTTCTTTGTTTCCATCAAAGTTTCCGCGGTCTCAACTGGACAACCAATAATCAAATAAGCTCTTGCCCTGATATTAGCTTCCTTTACCAATGCCAATGTTTCGCGAATCTGTTCTACGGTTATGCGTTTATTAAAATAATCCAAGACCCTTTGTGAACCGCTTTCAATACCAAAATTAATCTGCCAGCATCCGGATTTTTTCATATCTTTCAACATTTTAGCATCTACTTGGTCTATTCTGCTTTCGCAACTCCAAGATACATCCAAATTGTTTTTTGCTTTCTTGTCAATAAATTCATAAACCCTGTCTTTATGTAAAAGAAAAACGTCATCATAAAAACATATTTCCCTTATATGGTATTTGGAGCATAAATATTTAATATGCGAGATTAAATAGTCTACCGAACAACTGCGTACATTCCGCCCAAATATCGGCTGGGCACAGAAACTACATGAAAATGGACATCCCCTGGAAGAAATAACTGAAACAACGGGCAGACGCAAATAATTATTCGGTGTCGGACAATAAAATGCAGGATAACCCGGCAATAAATCATAAGCAGGAAAAGGAAGCTCATCCAAATTGCTTATGTATTCCCGGGGTCCGTTTTTTATTATTCTACCATTATCATTGAACACGATTCCCTTAATATTGTTATCTATTTTGCCTTTTTTGACAATTTCACATAAAGTCTTTTCTCCTTCACCATAAACACCTATATCAAATGAAGAAAAACGCTTAATAGTGTCTTCCGGTAAAGCCGAAACATGGGGTCCTCCGATTATAGTAATTATACTGGGAAATTTTGCCTTAATTTTTTCAGCCAACTGTGCGGCGGAAGAAATCATAAAAGTGGTAGATGTAATACCTATATACCGAGAAGGATTTTTATGTATATATTCCAAAATTTCTTCAGTAGAAAGCATCAAAGAACAAGCGTCCAGAATGTTAACAGAAATACTCTGCTCGCGAATATAGCTAGCAAGGCTTGCTAATCCTAAAGACGGAAGTCGGCTACCTAGCTTTGATTCCCATGGACTTAACATTCCCGAAGGATTAATTAAAAGTATGTCTAACATAATATCCAATTTTTATTCATAATCAGTAATAGCATTCTATCAGCCAAAGGCTGACCTACTTGGTTTCCTGCGAACTCATGTGTTGCACTTAGTTATTGAACTGTAGAAAACCTCACTCGTTATTAGAAATCCAATCTTTCAATTTATGTTTCAAGGGTCTGTTCAATAATTTTTCAATTCGTTCGCTGTTAAAAACAGTGTGTCCTGATTCAATAAGCAAATCATTTTCAGGCCAGGGACAGAGATTTACTTCTGTTTTGAATTTTTTTGCAAAAAGATTTGCAACTTCAAACAATGAAAAAGATTCTCCCTTTACATTATATACCGTATTCACAGCATCTGGATGCATCCCGGCCAGCAAGAGCTGCTCGCAAACATCTTCAATATGAGTAAAAGTCCTCCTCATCGAACCATCGCCATATAAAGTAATTGGTTGCCCTTTTTTTGCATTCTTAAGAAAAAAACCTATCGTTCCAAATGAGTAATTATCATCAAATAAATTGCCATATGGAACGCATGTCCGGAAAATTGTATATGGTATCTTAAAAACATTTTCATATGCTTTTAAGATATTTTCACACGCTAATTTATTGATTGCATATATCGTTTTACCCTCTTTTTCGCCATCTTCCGTTATTGGATTTTCATTTCCCTTATAAACCAATCGACTTGAAGAAAAAAGAACTCTTGGCTTATTAGAATATTTCCGAATTGAATTCAAAACATTCAACAACCCAATCTCATTGACTTTAACATACTGTTCATAATTTTCAAAACCATTAGATGTTCCAGTCAATCCGGAAAGAAAGATTATAAAATCCGAAGATAAATCCGTTTTTTCTACCAAGTTCTTGTTCGTTATATCAAGTTGTATGTAGGGAATATTTTCCGTTATTGAGTGTTCCTGCATATCAACAGCCAACACATTATATCCTTGATCGTCTAATATCCTGGTGATATGACGGCCGATATAACCATTTGCTCCCAAAACAACATATCTTAGTTTATTCATATTTTTAGTGCGATGTCACTAACAGTTCTTGGCATATGATTGTCGTTCCAATTTGTCATTGACCGTCATTCCCGCAGGCATTTAGCGGGAATCCAATAAAAAAGACACATTATGGATTCCCGATAGGAACACTCGGGAATGACGGACTTTTTAGATTCGTCTTATTCATTACAATGTATGTAGGTCGATGCTTGACCGTTTCAAACATTTTTCCAAGATAAGCACTGACTAAACCCAGGATGGCTATTGTTATACCTGATAGAAGCCAAATCGAAACAAACACACTTATCCACCCTCTAACATTTGCACCTATAATGAAATATCTTAAAGTTAAAATAACAGCAACAACAAGTGCTAATAATACCAGGGTTATTCCAAATTGGAGGACCAGTCTTAACGGCTTATCAGAAAATGTTATAATAGTCTCATATGCCAATTTAAATCTCTTGCTTATTGAGTAAGATGATTTTATATTATCCATCCTTTTTGAATGCTCAATTTCCAGTTTAAACACATTAAATCCGACCCATCTATTAATCATCGGATAATAACGGCAATAATCACCTAATTGCTTCATTGCATCAATGACATTTTTTTTATATAAAACATAATTTGCAATCCTACTATCCTGATTAGTCTCCGTAAGATAACTCAAGAAATTGTAGAACAATTTTGAACATATCTTTTTTATCCAACTATCTTTGCGATTTTGTCTACACGCAAATACGATATCATACCCTTCTAACCCCTTTTGATATAATTGTTGAATGTAAATTGGATCATCCTGTAAATCACAATCAAGAGTTACTATCCAGTCCCCAGACGCATAATCCAAACCAGCATTCAATGCACTTTGCTGCCCAAAATTCCTGCTCAGCTTAATACCTTTAATCCTACTGTTCATTGCTGATAAAGATTTGATAATATCCCAACTATTGTCTGGGCTACTATCTTCAACCAAAATAATTTCGAATTCATCAGTAATATGTGAAACAGATGCTTGTATCTGATTTACTAATTCTTCAAGCAATGTAGCCGCACCATAAACAGGACTAACTATCGACATTTTCGGATTATTCATATTATTATATCATTGAAAAACCCCTATCTTTTGAACGATTTGGCAGTTTTAGGTTAAAAGTTGAAATCGTTTTGACCGCAATGTCCGACGAGCAAAGCGAGGAGTTTTGCGGTCTGATTGAAACTTTTAACCGTTAAAAAACTGCCTTTAAGTGAAAAAGATGGGTTTTTCTCCGATGGAGTCCCTTTGGACAATAATCTCATTTTGAGATTGTATTTTAATCTCCTCCAAACTTTTGCTTTGAATCAATATATCGTTATACTGATTCTCTTTCCCTTCACCCAGAATAATCCTGTGAAATTCCAGAAACGCTTTCTGAAAATGATTATCGGGCGTACTTTTAACAACCTGTTTGCCATCTACATTTTCAATTATCAATGTCGGAATAAAATCTGGTCCGGGAGTATACGCTCTTTCAACAGTAATTTTGCCTTTACTGCCCCATAATTGGTAAGAGCACTGGTAGTAATTATCAAACCCGAATGAAATAGATGCCCCAACGCCGTTTTTTCCCGAAAGGTAGGCACTGCCATAAATACTGGTTCCGCTTTTCGAATCATAGTGAACAGATGCCCCCATAACCTTCAGTTCGTTACCCAAAATAAAAAATGCTGCCCGTAAAGGATATCCGGCGGCATCCATCAACGCTCCTCCACCTATAATTTTATCGTACCTGAAATTTCCTGGCAAGAGTGGAGGAAAACCGAACGAAGCAGAAAAATACCTTATTTCGCCTATAACACCTTCCTTTATTAATTTCATAACACTCTGGTGTTGTGAGTGGTATTGGAACATATAACCTTCCATCAATGCCAAACCGGACGTTTTTGCATTACGAACCATTTCCTTTGCTTCTGAAAATGTTGATGCGAGCGATTTTTCCGCATAAACATGCTTACCGGCAAACAACGCTTTATTTACCCATTCAGCGTGCAGTCCTGTTGGAAGCGGAATGTATACAGCATCAATATCTTTACGTTTTATTAAATTACTATAACCTTCAATAGGCTCACAATTAAATTTCTGTGCAAAAGATTGCGCCTTTTTATAGTCCCTACTAGCAATGACTATTAATTTAAAATTATCCGGCAAGTTCTTAATTGCCGGGATAACAGACCGCTCTGCCACATTTGCACACCCTAATACTCCAATGTGTATAATTTTCATATCCTGATAGTTATACAGTAACAGCTGACAATAAACTTCTGGCTTCAATATTCAAATAGTTATTAAACTTGATAAAGGTTAACAACTGATTAAAAGTTAGCCAACAGTAATTTTCAGGGACTTCAATCGGAAAATCATCTTTGGACTCTATTATCATATTTAAATTCTGCTCTTTATAAAAACGCCCGCCTTCTTCGGATTGATGAGCAGAATACCAGATTTGTTTTTTTGAAGCCGATAATACATCATTTATAAAAGGCACAGAGTATTCATTATAACCGCTTCTATAATTACCGGTCAGGCATTGAACTGTTGGGGCTAATTCTAAAATATCAAAATTACCTGCCTCAATCTTTGCCTGGGTCAAAAAATGATAAACTCCATTTATTTTTTTTATAATAAAAGCGACCAACCCTTCCTGTGCGGGCTTTATCATCGGCTGATTCCAACTGATAACTTCCCTGCTGTCAATTTCCACCCTAACACCGATAACACTAAAATATTTCCCTTCACGATGAGTGTATGCCAAACCGTCGTACCCCCAATTAGCAACACTCTTCAGCGAAATTGATTTTACATTGAGTTCATATTTCGATTTAAGTCTAGTAATCCAAGGAATAATGTCATCAAAATCGCTCAAGGATGAATCCCCTTTTAATAGCGGATTTACTAAATTATCGTTGACTCTACCGTAATGAATTCCGGACACAACCGTTCTAGCATCCATATTAACGATATTGTCTTGAGCTATTAATTTCTTTAACTGTCCAAGAGTTAACCAGATAAAATTATCGTATTCCGGGAGATTTTCATTTTCAGGCACTTCAATAATAATATTCCTGTTACGTTTTTTTAGAAACCGCGCCCCTTGCTCTGACTGAAGTTGATCAATTAAGATATTTACCGTCTTTTCTCCATTAAAATATTCAATATATAACGGGCTCTTTCCTTTATGAACCCTGGTATAATTACTTTTTGTTGCCTGAAGGGTCGGAGACAACTGAACAATGTTTATGTTCCCGGGTTCTATCTTTGCCTGCATTAAAAAATGTAAAATTCCTCCGATTTTTTTTGTTAATATACCCAGATATCCAATCTCCGGCTGATTTATGATCGGCTGTTCCCAAAAAGGCACCTTTCCCCAATTAGTTTCAACACGTATACCTTCTATTGAAAAAAAACGTTTGCTCTGATGTTCTATATTCCCTGTCTTCGAATCAAAACTCCATTTGTCCATTTTATCTAATGGCACTTGCTCAACAACCGTTCTAACCTGATCGTTCTTTCGTCTCAACCAATCTAAAATAAAATCGACCGAGTTCACTTCCGATTCTTTCATTAACGCAGACTTTAAAAAATCTATTTCGTGTGGCTTTGAAGTATTCAATGTATTACGGTCAACCATATTTCGCTCCACTAATCGCTAAACAGACGATAAAGGTGTCATTGCGAGGAATCCTCCAATGTCCATCGGGAGACGACGAAGCCCGTCTGACGACCGTCGGGCAAGCAATCTCAAAATTACCGACGGAAAAGAGAGATTGCCATATGCAGATTTCTCCGGAATCTAACGCAGGGGCAGTCCACGATTCCCGATAACAGACCGTGTCATAATCCAAAAATGTAGTTGCTCTTACAGAGCCTACTTTTGGCCAAGATTGCTTGGCGATAGTAAATTTTACCAGATTTTACCATTTATTAGCCGACCAAGGTCGGCAACTACATACTCGAAATAAGCCTGATAAATCAGGCAACTACAAGTCAACGGCGCCCGATAAATCGGGCAACTACAAGTCAACGGCGCCTGATAAACCGGGCAACTACAAGTCAACGGCGCCTGATAAATCAGGCAACTACAAGTCAACGGCGCCTGATAAATCAGGCAACTACATACTCAAAAATGGTTCCGCGTCTGTTTCGCGTTCCTTATTTCGCGACTTCCTGATACCTTGTTTCTCTTATAACGGTTACTTTTATCTGGCCGGGATATTCAAGTTCTGTCTCTATTTTCCGTGCTATATCCTGCGATAGTTGGCTTGCGGCGGCATCGTCAATATCTTCTGGCTCAACCATAATTCTTATTTCTCTCCCCGCCTGAACAGCATAAGATTTCGCAACCCCAATAAATGATTCCGCAACTTTTTCAAGTCGCTCTATTCTTTTTAGATAATGTTCCAGCGTTTCTCTTCTGGCACCGGGACGTGCAGCGGAAATTGCATCTGCCGCCTGCAAAATAAATGCCTCAACGGATTCCGGCTGAACAATACCCTCGTGATGCGCCAAAATCGCATTTATCATTTTTGGCGACTCCCCATACTGCTTTGCTATATCAGCAGACATTTGATGATGATTCCCTTCTACATCTCTGTCAATTGCTTTTCCTATATCGTGAAGAAGTCCCGCTTTCTTACAGAAATGGACATCGGCACCAAGTTCTGCTGCGAGGTAACCGGAGATACTTGCAACCTCAAGCGTGTGTGTCAACTGATTCTGTCCATATGATGTCCTGTATTTTAATTTGCCAATCAGTTTTATTATCTCGGGATTAAGGTTTGTAATTCCGATTTCCAATGCCGCATCCTCGCCAACCGATTTTATTTTTTCATCCATTTCCTTTTTAACTTGGCTGGCAACTTCTTCAATTCTTGATGGATGAATTCTTCCGTCAGCCATCAACCGTTCCAAAGAAATTTTTGCGATTTCCCGACGAACTCCGTCAAAACTTGACAGCGTGATTGTATCCGGCGTGTCGTCAATAATCAAATCAACACCAGTTGCCTGTTCAAACGCCCTGATGTTTCGCCCCTCGCGACCTATAATTCTTCCTTTCATATCGTCGTTGGGAAGCGGAACGGCAGATACGGTTATTTCTTGAGTGTATGCATTGGCACTGTGCTGAATTGCAATAGCGATAATCTCCTTTGCCTTTTTCGTAGCGGTTTCCTTTGCTTCCTGCTCAAGTTTTTTTATGAGAATTACAGCATCTTTTTTTGCTTCATCCTCCATCGTTTTCATCAGGATTTTTTTTGCTTCATCTGCTGTCATCTGTGAAATTTTTTCAAGTATTTTTTTCTGTTCGTCTTTCTGCTGATTAACTTTTACAAGTTCCAACTCCACCAATTTTGATTTTGAGGCAAGTTCATCATTCTTTCTATTAACATCCCGCTCTTTTTTTTCTACGATTTCAAACCGCTTGTCAAAATTTTCCTCTTTTTGAAGAAGCCGTTTCTCAAGATTTGAAAGTTCCTGCCGCCTTATTTTCGTCTGTGCCTCAAATTCCTGACGATGGCGATGCATCTCCTCTTTTATCGCAAGTTCCCCTTCTCTCTTTTTTGTCTCCGCCGACTTCTCTGCATCACTTATAGTTTTCTTTGCAATTGACTCCGCCGACTTTAAACTTTGATTAGCAATACTAACTCTTACAAAATATCCAATTACAATGGATATGCCGGCAACCAATAAAATCAATAAAATATTATCCATCTTATTCCCCCTAAAAACCGCTAAACTGACGCTAAATGCTCCTTTCTGCTTCAACGGGTTTTTGCCTTTTGTTCAGCGTCTGTTCCGCGTCTGTTCTGCGTTTTGTTCCGCGTCTGTCCTGCGTTCCTTTCTCTGTAATTACAAAATCCATTGGGACATCTTTTTTTGAAACCGGTATTTTTTGGACAATCTGAAAACTGTGGGCAAGACCGATTTTTAGCCAGCCCTTCCTGAAAAACCCTTTAGGCAGGGCTGGATTTATTGCCTTTTGCATTTTTAGAAATCTGTCAAAATAACCTCCGCCAAAACCAAGACGATTGCAATTTTTGTCAAAAGCAACTCCTGGAACGATCACGACATCAAAGAAGTTCGAAGTTCGAAGTTCGAAGTTCGAAGTAGTGGCAGGGTCTCCCTGCCTAAAAGTAGTTTGCGGTTCATAGATTCCGAATTTGCCACGAACTAAATTTTTTAGATTTTCAATTTGAATCGGCACAATTTTGTCTTCTATAACCTTCGGTAAAAAAACCTGCTTTCCAAATTTAAGTGATTTTTCAATCATCCAACGAGTATCAACTTCATTACCAAAAGACGAATAAAACATCACTTTTTTTGCCTGACGAAACTCTTTCATCCGAAAAAGTTTGATAAGAATTTTGCGACTGTTTGAAGCAACTGTTTTACTATCAACACTTTTTCTGATTTTAATTATTTTTTTTCTAATTCTGTCTTTCTGAGTCATTTTTCGTAATAGTTGTAGTCGCCTGATTTATCAGGCATAAACATAACGGCGCCCAATGAATTGGGCAACTACAAAACCAAGGTAATACCGGCAACGGCACCTGATAAATCAGGCAACTACATTACCGGACAGTAAGTTGCATTAAATAAAAAATCCCCGCAATGCCGTGAGAACAAAAAGTTTGAAGCACTTTCTACTAAGTGGGTACCCTGTCCTTGCAACCGAAATCACAAGGAACGCAGATCCCCAATATTGTGCTTGTAGGCTCAAAACAGTTCGCTCAACACCAACACTGCAGGGAAAATATTATTGTAAATGAGACGCCGCATCCAGATGTAAAATTAACTCATCTACATTTCTGTCCAACTCCGTTTCGATATTTTCTTTTTCTTCTTTCAATTTGAAAATTTCCTCTGCCAGTATTATAAGACCAACGCTAAGTATTTTCGTGGTATCCTGTGTGTTCTGTTCTTTGCCTACCTCTACCAACTTTTTATTTACATATTCTACAAGTTGATTTACAAAAAGGGGCTCTGTATCTGTTTCCAAATCATGAATACTGTTCAGTATTTTGACAGAGACCCTCTCTTTTGCCATTAGATTTTTGCCCTCTCTATATTTTCTAAAATATTTTTAATTCTGCTTTTTACTGCGTCTCTTTCTTTTACAAATTTCCTCACCATTTTATTTTCCCCCTCTGACATTTTAACTCTTGTAACCAAATCATCGTTTATTTCCGTTAGTTTCTTATTCTCTCTATGAAGCTCGTTCATCATAGCGGAAACTTCTTTGATTTTCTCTTTTAATATATCGATTTTTCTGCTAACTTTATCCATTGCCTTCCACAAAAATTATACAAATAAAATTTGTTTTGTCAAGCCCTTTTATTTATCGGAACGGTTCTTATTCTTAAAGTATCAGAACCGTCCCGATACTTTATCTTATTTTAGCACCAAACTTTTTTCCAAGTTGTGAAATTATTTTTTGGATAGTGCCGTTGACCTCTTCATCTTTGAGCGTTCTGTCCTGACAAATAAAAGTCATATTGAAAGCAAGCGACTTGTGCCCCGCCTTTACTTGTTCACCACTATAAAAATCAAACAATTTTATGTCGGAAAGCATATCTCCACCCTCTTTTTTTATAATACCGGTTATTTCGTCAGCGGTAAAATTTTGAAGAATCTCAATTGCAATGTCTCTTTCTACTGAGGGAAATCTCGGGATAGGAAGATATGTTTTCTTAAAATTGGTAAAATCCACAAGTTCATCTAAAACAATTTCAAAAATATACAAATCGGTTTTCAAATCCAATTCGCTTTTTATATCCGGATTAAGAAGTCCTAAATAACCGATTGTTTGTCCTGATATTTTCCCGAAGGGATCCATTCGGACAATTTTTGCCGACTGATTTTTGTGAAATGTTTCATTGTCGCTTTTTTCAAACCTAAAATTAGATATACCAATTTCGGTAAGGATTGTTTCAATAAAACCTGATAAGAAATAAAAATCAACGGAAGATGGTTTTTCCTTCCACCATCGTGTTTTACAACCAGAGACACATCCGGAAAAAAATGTTTTTTCGGTATCAAGAAAAACCTTCCCAATCTCAAAAAATTTTATATCCGATCTTCCACGACTGAAATTTCTAATCGCATTTTCTATCAATTGCGGGATAAGTGATGTTGTCAAAAATGGCTTTTCCATAGATATGGGATTTTTAATTTCCCACTCACTTTCTTTTAATTTAAGTTTGAGTAAATCCTTTTTTGAAACAAAATTGTAATTTACCGTCTCAAAAAAACCGCATTCCACGGCAATATTTTTTATTCTGTCAATTACCTGCTCTGTTTTATTTGCGACTTTGTCATTCCGAACCATGTCACCATGATCTTGTTCCACGGGTTGTTTCTGAATCTCACTTTCAGACAAGATATTAGACCCTGAAACAAGTTCAGGGTAGTTTTTGCCCCGATTTGTCGGGACAAAAACTATTTTGTCGCTTGTTTTTATATTATTATAACCGTAAATGCGGGCAATTTCTTCCACCAAATCTATCTCACTTTTAACATCGTTGCGATGAGAAGGAACGGAAACAATAAGTTGGAAGTTGCCGAGTAGGTTCACCACAGGTGAAGAAGTTGCCGAGTAGGTTCGCCGCCGGCGAAGAAGTTGGAAGGAAAAACCAAGGCGGGACAAAATGTTTTGCATTTCTTCAATCACTATATCGGTGCCTAAAATTTTATTAACATTCTCCGCATCAAGTTCTATTTTTATGGACTCTTGCGGAGTCGGATATATATCTACGGCACCCTCCACGATTTCGTCCCCACAGATTTGTCCCAAATCTACATGTGGGGAGCCCCCACAGATTTTTTGTATCATTTCCGCAGCAATCACACATATGTTTGAAACATTTTTGGCATCAATTCCTCTTATAAATCTGTAAGAAGATTCAGTGGAAATCGCAAGTTTTCTTGATGTTTTTCTGATTGAAATTGGGTCAAAACACGCCGCTTCAAGAAAAATGTTTTTTGTGGTATCAGTTACGGAAGTCGGAAGCCCGCCTATAACACCTGCAATAGCAATTGGCATTTGTTCATCAGCAATTACAAGCATCTCCTCATCAAGAATATATTCTTTGTTGTCAAGAGCAAGTATTTTTTCGCCATTTTTAGAATGGCGAACGATAATTTTATTTTCTAATTTATCCATATCAAACGCGTGAAGCGGCTGACCGTATTCAAGCAAAATATAATTTGTAATATCAACGATATTATTTATCGGACGCAAACCGCAATTTGTAAGACGATCTACGAGCCATTGTGGAGACAGACCAACTTTTATATTTTTTATTATGAAACCTACATATCTTGGACACTTATCAGGATTTTTCACTTCTACGGGAAAAATATTTTTTAGTTTAATCTGGTTTTTGAGACCCTGAAATGAATTCAGGGTGACACTTTTACCTTCGGCAAAAGTGTCATTTTTTATTTCTTTTTTCAACTTTTTATTGAACACTGCGGATATTTCTCTTGCAATTCCGAAAACGGACAGGCAATCGCCGCGGTTTATGGTGGTCTCCGTCTCAATAAACTGGTCATTATTCAAATATTCATCAAGCGATAACCCGATTTTTGCATCGTCAGGAAGTATAAAAATACCGGAAGCATCATCGCCAAATTTAATCTCTGCTGAAGAGCATAACATTCCTTGTGACTCAACACCGCGAATAACCACTTTCTTTATTTCTACGGCGGGAACGCGAAACGTAGCACCAATTTTTGCGAGTGGAACTATATCCCCCGATTTTATATTTTTCGCACCACAAACTATTTTGTAATTATTTTGTCCATCAGTAACTTCACAGACGGAAAGTTTGTCGGCATTGGGATGTTTTTCAACCGACAGAATTTTAGCGACAACAACATTTTTATCAACAGATACAACCCTTACCGGTCGCGTTTCAATACCCGCCATAGTAAGACGATAAGCAAGTTCATCAACAGAAACTTCAATATCAACAAACTCTTTTAGCCAACTTAAAGGAATTTTCATAATAAAATCTGGTGAGCGAGACTACTCGGCCAATCTCCGCCCTTGCTACTTTCTACTATTAACAGGTCGCCCCGATGGGGCTAATCTTCCATCTTCCCTGCTTCCTCGCAATGACATCTATTCACTCTTTACGCTTTCCTTTCCTCCGTCCCCATTTCCTCCGTCCCCATTTCACCAATTTATCTATCGCTTTTTGAACCGGGGCGGAAAGTCCCTCTCCAAAGTGAGTTGATTCCGGCTGGATCCCGATGAAAATTACTTTCGCTTTTGTTTCACTTTTGATGTAATCAATAAATAAATTCAGTGGCATGTTGTGGGTTGTAAAATAGTAGGAAGTGATTTCTTTTTCATCAATGATTTTTACTATTCCCGGCTTTTCCTTCATCTCAACAGCATCAACAAAAATAATCGTTTCGGGCTTCAATTCTTTTATCTCTTTTGTATAATTTTCAGGTGCAATTCCGCAGTCAAGAAGAATTACTTTTTTAAGATTACTCGCAATGACAATCTTCAAACGTTTAATTGCCTCACATCCGGCACCATCGTCGCCTTTAAGTATATTGCCGATACCAAAAATCAAAACATTCCCTTCAAGTGCAGGTAATTTCATTTTGGTATACCACTTCCGGATACTATTAATCCGCCATGGCGGACCCCGATGGGGCTTCAAAACCAGAAATTAGGAAAATGGAGATTAGCCAAGTAGGTTCGCATATGGCGAAGATATTAGGGTAAAACCCAATCTCCGCCTTTCTAACTTTCTACTTCTACCTGCTGTCGTTATTCTACAAAATTGAAAAGGTTTTTGCAAGTAAAAAAAAGCCCCCGTCCCACTAAAGCAGGACAAGGGCTTTTTATACATTACTTCGGAATTACTTCTTTGCAGGTGCTTCCACTGGTACTACTTCTTTTTTGACTGGTGCTATTTCTTTTTTGGCTGGTGCTGTTTGCTTCCGTATCCGTTGAACAAGCACGGAAATTGATTTAGCAATTTTCCTATCCGCCGATACAAAATAAACAACCGAAATTTTCTCGCCGTTAATCACATCCGCAAAAGTAATTTTTTTACCAGCTTTTGTGATCTTTGTTTTTTCATCCGTTGTCACCGTTTCATCAACACTTTTCTTTTCCTTATCCACAACAGAAACGACGACTTCACCTTTAGCCGCGTCAACAGATGCCACAGTACCTCTCATTCTCAATGTATTTGCGACAGGCACCTTGGCAACAGGTGCTACTTTTTTAACCGATGCTGCTTTTACAGGTGCTGCCTGTTGCTCTACCTGGCAGAATCCTGAAACAACAAATCCCAAAACGAACAAAACTGAAATGAACTTTTTCATCTTATTTACCTCCCACAAAATCAGAATTAAGAATTAAGAAAAAACTTAATTCTTACAGCATGTCGTTCAGGCAGGATTATCACTTAATCCTGTCTTCTGTCACTCTACATTTAGCCCCTACCATGCTACTACATTAGGCAGGGACAAGCCCTGCCACTACATCCTCATTTTAAAGTCGCAATAATTTTTTTAATATGTTTTTCCATAATCATCAAAAACCCACTGCTGGTAACGACATTTCGGGCACAAAACCTTGAATGCCGACTGGCGCCGTATCGGCTGGGAAGAATCAGCGGGATTTTTCATTTCAATTTCGGAATTATCCAACAATTCCCGCTGAGTTAACCCTGTTAGAGATGTCACACTGTGACACGGTATCTCTAACAGAGTTAAAGCAATTATATTTATATTGCTATACGCCTGTGCCCCTAATTTTTTTGCAACATATAAAATCTGGTCTTTTGGAGCAATTATTGTACCACATTGCGAACACAAAGTCAACTCTTTTTTTATTTCTGAAAACATATTATCTCTTTTTAGAGCCGCAAGATCAAATTCAGTGTTTGATAATTTGACCCCTTCTTTCGTCGTGCAGAGCCGTTCGCATTGACCACAATATATGCAATAATCATGCCGCCATCTCAAGTAGCGAGTAGCCACTACATCTTTGATTTCTATTGCTCTTGGGGGACAAACTTCCTCACAGGCACCGCAACCGATACAGCCCTTTTCATCGGGAACCGGTTTTCCCCTGAAACGCGGAAATGGGATATGCGGAACCTTCGGAAACTTTGTAGTATATGGTCCCTTTATCAGTGCCGTGAGCGCTTCTTTAAGTTCTCGTAATTTTGGGTATCTCATATATTAGTAGTCAGTAAATAGTAGATAGGGGATAGGGTTTTTTAAGGAATTAATCCCTATCTACTTGCTTGTCTTCCTCGTATTTATCGCAAATAGTTTCTTTGCAGAGTTTTACGCCCGACTTGTGTGCTGCGCGCGAAAGAGCATGTGCCGCTACGGGCGATGTCAGCAATAAAAACACGGCGCACAACAATGCCTTTATCCCAACCGCAGTAAATCCGTTAATAACAAAAACACCGAACATTATGGAACAGGTACCCATCGTGACACATTTTGCCGTTGCCATTAAACGCAAATACAAATCCGGCAAGCGGATAAGCCCTATGCAACCGAAGAAATCAAAAACTATTCCTATGACGATAAAAATCATTCCTATTGTTTCACTCATCGAACGACCTTCCTTCTAAATATTTTGCCAGCGCAAGAGTGCCGATAAATGCCTGCAACGCCCACGCTATCGCTATATCAATAAAAAAATCAGATTTGGTGAATACCGCCAGCAATCCGCAAAAAGCGATTACGAGTATGCCGAGCGTATCTATTGCAACGGCGCGATCGGCGGGACTCGGTCCGCGAATAATTCTAAAGAGACACAAAAAACAACTTAAAAGCAGAGGATTAATGAATCTCTGCATCGTACTGATATTCAGCACAAGATTGAACACCAAAAAAGCTAAAATCAGAATCAATCCTATAACCCAGCGAAATATTTTCATTTTTCAATCAAATATTTTTTCTAAAATATTCTCCAACCTCTTAATAATAATCTCCGTTGCCCGCACTGTATCGGTATCTTTTACGTTTATGCAGTGAACATAAATATACCCGTTTTCATGGTCTACATCTACGCTGGTCGTCCCGGGTTTAAGCGTAATTGAATTTGCCAGAAAAGTCAGTCCTGTTTCGCTTTTGAGTTTTGTTTTTACTTTAACTATTCCGGGTCTGATGGGCAGGTGCGGGTGCAGTATCCTGAATGCCAAATCGATATTTGCTTTAACCATTTCCCACAAAAGCACCGGTATGTAATTCAGAAACCAGAGATACCTTTTCGGATGAGCGAACTTATGAGGATTCGCAGTGAACAAATCACCTGTAAGAAACGCAACTAATAAACTCACAAAAAAGCCAACCAACAAATGCTGCCAGTCCACACTCCAACTCAGCATGAGCCAAACCAAAAGCGATATGAAAAATAATACAATTCTGCTTTTCATTTTATGCTACAAACAGATCGTCCCTACGGGAGGTTTACGATTTTCTACAATCAGATCGCCCCGATGGGGCTAAACTTTATAAACTTTATAAACTATTTTACGCTCTCAAATACAATCTTTCCGTATCCAAGTCCGTTTTTTATCACATCAACTGCCGGGTCAAGAAAACCTGCTCTCACTTGCGGTAACAAAAGCAACCCCATAAATATACACAAAATTGACAACACTATCATAGAAATCTGCATAGATGCCGGCACTTCTTTTACCTCGGAATGTTCGGGACGCAATTCTCCAAAAAATGCATACTTCTGCACTTTAAGAAAACTTGCCAATGTCAACAAACTTACTATAACGGCAATAAAACCCAGCCAAAATCTGCCAGATGCAACGCACGCAATTATTATTATAAGTTTTGACCAGAAACCGCTGAAAGGCGGAATACCGGCGATTGACATCGAGGCAATAAAAGAAGAATACGCGGTAACCGGCATTTTTTCTTTTAATCCGCCCATTTTTCTCAAATCCCTCGTGCCGGTTGCATACTCAACAGCACCACTTGTTAAAAACAACAGCGACTTAAAAACAGAGTGGTTTATTAAATGAAAAAGTCCGCCTAATATACCGAGCGGCGTTCCCAAACATATACCAACAATTATATAACCTATCTGGCTTATTGAATGGTAGGCAAGCAGCCGCTTGTAATCCCACTGATACAGCGCCAGCAAGACGCCGACAATCATAGACAAACAACCAAGAATTCTTAAAATTTGTAATATCATATTTATAAACACAGAGTAGTAAGGATCGGGAAGGCAGGATTAAGTAGTAAGTTGTAAGAATTAAGTAAAAACTTAATCCTTAATCCTGCCTTCCTATCCGCCGGTGCCTAGAACATTGAAAATAATTCTTACCAGCGCATAAACGCCCAACGATTTTATCAGCACTCCCGATAACATAGCGGAAACAGGCGCGGGCGCAGACGAATGAGCATCCGGCAACCAAGAGTGAAACGGCACAATAGCCGACTTCAATCCGAACCCAGCAATAAAAAGTACCGTTACAAACATTACAACATTAGAACTTTTTAACTTTCCAACTTGTATGCTTATATCTGACATATTCAGAGTAGAATAATAACTGTAAAGGATGGCGATGCCCAACAATATAAATGTTGATGCTACCATACCCAAAACCATATATTTGAAAGATGCTTCAAGTTCGTCCTGTTCCGTTCCGAACGCGATAAGTGCACAGGAAGAAATAGTTCCCAATTCGAGAAAAACATACATATTAAACATATCGCCGGCAACGATTAAGCCATTCATACTGGTAAGCATCATCATAAAAAGCGTGTAGTATTTCCATTTGTCCGTGTACTTCTCCATATAAGAAACGGAAAAAAACACCACTATCAATGCGATAACATTAACGACGATAAGCATAACTGCGGTCAGCCCGTCAACCACCATACTGATACCGACTGGCGGCACCCATCCCCCGACTTTATAAACTAACGGTTCATAGTTCGTAGTTCGTAGTTCATAGAGAAGGAAAAAAGACAGAACAACGAGCGCTATGCATGCCAAATTTGCAAAAATATCCGGCAATTTTTTATAATATTTCCACAGAAGCGAAATAAGGAATGCGATTCCAATCGGAATTACAACAACTAACGGTATCATAGTTTTTTAGTAGGTAGTTGACTACTTGCTTTTCTTATCCTCTCAATTTTTTAATTTCTGTTATGTCAAAAGTACCGTATTTTTCGTATAGTCGTATGGAAATACTTACAAGAATTATCGTTATCGCAAGACCTATTATGATTGCGGTTAAAACCAATGCCTGAGGCAGCGGGTCAACCATATGTAAATTGGTCTGCTGAATAATATTTTCTTTAGATAATATAGGGAACTGACCACCGTGTTTGTAGCCAACTAAAATAAAAAACAGATTAACCGCATATCCCATTATGCTCAAGCCGATGATAATTTTTATCAAGTTCCTTTTAACGGCAACGGCATACAGCCCTATACAGAAAAGAACGAAACACAAAAAATATTCTGTCATTTTTTTTCGCTCCTGAAAAAAACTAATGTCAAAAATATCGTGAACAGACCTGCACTGACAATTAAACTTATTGCGATATTACACAGCGGCATAATGCCGGCGCTAAACAAATTGAACGGTTGACCTTTGCCCAGAAAATCGAAAAACAAATAGCCTCCGGTGAACAACCCCAAAACGGCAATTATTATAAAAATTACAGTGCCAATATTCCCAAGCAACTCACTTACTTTTTCACTCATTTTTTTCAACACGATTTCCCTACCGTAAGCAAGCATCAAGTGTATGAATGACAATGCAATTATTACTCCGCCCGCAAATCCACCTTCTGACGAAATATGTCCGTGGAAAACGATGTAAATACCGAAAAGCAATATAAGTCCGGTAGTCAACCTTGTAACCGTTTTTACTATTATAGTCATTCCCGTTTTAGATTTTTCTATCATTTTTTAACCTTTATTACTCGCGAAGCGAGGGCGTTGCTGAGCGGAACATCACGGAGCACCGCATATACCATTATTTTTCACCTTACGACTTTAAGCGGTGCGAGTGAGAGCCCGCCCTCAAAGGCGAGGCGTTTCCGCGAGGCAATGCCCGAGCGACTATCATTTTTTCCTGCCTATCTTACGGATAACCGTTACGACGCCGACGACGGATGCAAAAAACACCGTTACGCCGACAAAAGTATCTAACAAGCGATAATTAAGCAAAATTGATACGACGGTATTTGCTGTGCCGGTCTGTTTGAATCCATCAGCAATATACGTTTTTGATATTTTCATTATCGGATAACCGAATCTCGGCAACTCATTTATCAGATAATAAACGCAAATAAGAAACAAAGCGATAAAAATGCTGCTTACTATCAAAGACATCCACGACCGCCGTCTGTAATCAATACCGTCACGATTAACCGTTCCGCGTATCAATATGATTAATATCAGAATTTCAACCACCAACTGAACGATGGCTAAATCGGGTGACTGCAGCAGAAGGAAACACACCGATAACCCCAAACCCGTAGCGCCTATAGATATTACCGCCGAAAGCAAATCCTTCGCTTCGACGGCAACAACAGAACATATTATCATGAAAACAATCAAAAATTGTAAATTAAACATAATAAAAGTTAATTGAGTTAATTGAGTTAATCGAGTTAATTGAGTTAATTATGTTAATTGAGTTAATTATGTTAATTGAGATTTTCTTTCCTTTAATGTTTGAATGTAATTATTTATTCCTATAGATAATCCCTCGTATCCGCTGTCAAGATAATTAAATTCGTCATTGCTAATATATTTTCTACCTAATGCTACTCTTAAATGACTTCTTGTTTCTTCACATTCTCCTCGTGAAATATAAAGAACTCTTACCTTATCAGCAAAATAGTATCTTCCATGTGCCTCAGCAATATTAGCAATTACCAAATTTGCTGAACTTCCTAATTGGGCAGTTAGACCATATCTTTCTTCTTTTGGAAATTTAGCCGTCAGTTCGTATATCTTCATTAATATTTCGTATCCTTTCTGCCAGATCCATAGTTCATAAAATGCTTTCCCCATATATCAATTAACTCAATCTCTTAATTAACTTAATTCACTTAATTAACACAACTAACAGTAATATCATCCCCACTAAACACCAACTCAAATATGTCTCAAAATTACCCGTGTGTAATTCAGACAAAACAAACCCGACTGACGAAACTATTTTTTTCCCCCAATCGTATATATCAAACATCTTTTGTTCGGCAGAATTATACATCGTCTTAAAAAAACCAATATCCGTTATTGTTTTATAAAAATCCACACCAGTAACCCGGACTTCCGCAGGCAATGTCTCGCCACCGATATATGTTTCTCCTACACGAAACTTGGTACCGGAGATAAGATATATCATAAATCCAATCACAAACCCAACGATAATAAGTAATGTTGCTAATCCTGGATGCCAGACGCCGGAAAAGACAGGGGATAGGGGATAGGGGATAGGGGATAGTGAAGGCAGGATAAACAACTTCAAAGGCAACTGATAGGCGAAGATGCCGAAAATTATGCACAGCCCTGCGAGAATTACTGTCGGAAGCCACATAGTCCAACTAACTTCTGTTAGAATGTTAGAATGTTGCAATGTTGCCAAGTTTGAACTTTCTAACTTTTTAACTTTCCAACTTTCTGACAATTGTCCAAGGAATGTTGCATGTAATAATTTCATAAAACTTGCAAGAGTTAGCGCACTACCAAACATCGCCGCCACTAAAAATATCCATGCAAACATTCCAACATTTGAACTTTGAAACATTTGAACAATTCCTTGGTATATCATCCATTTTGAGAAGAATCCGTTAAAAGGCGGAACACCTGAAATTGAAAATGCCGCAATCAAAGCCGCAAAAAAAGTCAAAGGCATGTATTTCGCCAGACCGCCAAGTTTATCCAAATCGGTTGTACCTGTTTTGTGTTCAACAGAACCAGCACACAAAAACAGACAGGATTTATACACAACATTGTTAAGCATATGGAATAATCCGCCGGCAATACCGATTGGAGTACCCGTACCAATACCCAAAACCATATATCCCACCTGTGAAACAGCATGGTAGGACAGCAGTTTTTTCATATCATGCTGTATCATTGCCATAAACACAGCGGCAACTATTGTGAAGGCACCGATGGACATCAAAACCAGATTAAGATTAAGATTGAGAGTAAAGAGATTAAGACAGATTCGTGCTAATAGATAAATACCGAGAAGTTTGTCAAGTGATGCCGGCAAATACGCCGTAACCGGAATGGGTGCGGTTGCGGCCATATCCGGTATCCATGTATGAAACGGCATGGCACCGGCTTTTGCGAATGATGCGATTGCCAGACAAAGAAATGCAATTAGTGACAATGTAGGGGCTTGATTTATCAAGCCCGTTTTTTCAGGCGTCATAAATGACGCCGCTACAAGTTGAATTTTATCCATTTGGAATGTTCCGGTTAAAAACCATATTATTGCTATGCCAAGTATCATAAAACAATCCGAACCACCTATTATAATAAAGGTTTTTTTTTGCCGCGGTAGAACTTTCAAACTTTCCAACATTTGAACTATTTATTTGTATCAACAGATACAATGTCAACCCCAGAAATCCCCAGAAAATCAAAAGTAAAATCAGATTATTTGATAAAACCGCACCTAAACTTGCACCCAATGTCCACAGCACATAACAATAATATTGCGCTAACGAAATTTTTTGTGTAAGTGCTAACTTCTGCATAAATTTCAACGAATATAAAACAATCAGAAAACCAAAAAACGACACCGATAAAACAACAAATCCACTGAGATTGTCTAAAAGAAAGTAGGTAGTAGGTAGCCAAGTAGGTTCACCGCAGGTGAAGGAGCAGGGGTTAGGGATAAAGAAAATTAGAATGCTGATGGCAAAAGTCGCCAAAGATACACCTACGGCTATACCTTCTTTTATTTTCGGAATCAACAAACACAAAATTCCGCCGATTAAGGGCAGTCCAATTAATAAGAAAATTACCATTTCCATAAAATATACCTGACTTTAGAGGTTGTCTGACAATGGTCAAAAAGCCCGTCATTCCTGCGAAAGCAGGAATCCAGAAAACTGTGTTATCGTCGGAGATTGGATTCCCGCTAAAGACATGCGGGAATGACAAAGCCCAAAAATGGGTGTTGTCGGACAACCACTTTAGTCGGTCTTACATTTTTTCTCTCAACTTCTCTGTTTTTTCCTGACAGAGTTTTATCAAATCAAAACCGTTCATCAATTTTTTATTTTTTTCTTTATCAATAACGGCAACCCTTTCCGTACAACAATAACAGGGGTCAACCGCTGCCAGAATTATCGCAGCATCTGAAATCGTTTGACCTATTACAGCATACTGATTAGACGGAACATTGACATAACTGGGTGCGCGGATTTTGTGGCGAACAGGACGCGATGCTCCGTCAGAACGGACATAGTGAAACACTTCACCGCGTGGCGCCTCGTGTCTGCCTATACCTTCGCCCGCGGAAATTTCTTTCACATTGAGGTCAAAATTCCCTTCCGGTTCTTTTTTCAGTCCTTCCAAACAACCGCGGATAATTTTTATTGTTTCATACATTTCTAATATGCGAACAACCGCTTTATCAAAAACATCTCCGTTTTGACAAACAATAACTTTCCAATCAACAAGGTTATACGCCGCATATGGATCATCGCGGCGAATATCCATATCCAAACCGCTTGCACGGGCAGTGGGACCAACAACACAGTAGTCAATTGCAACATCTCTTGGTAAAATGCCAACCCCTTTTGTTCTTGCGTGAATAACAGGGTCGTCCATCACCGCACCTTTGAACATATCAATAACGGGTATTAAATCATTACACATTTTTTCTATTTGAGGAATATCTTTTTTTTCAATATCCCGACGGACACCACCGATTTTCATCATAGCATAATGTTGACGGTTGCCGGTTATGAACTCAAAAATATCGTTGACCAACTCACGATATTTCCACGACCACATCCAGACGGTATTGTAGCCAAGAAAATGTCCGGCAAGCCCAAGCCACAAAAGATGAGAATGCAGCCGCTCTAACTCGCCAATAACTGAACGGATATATTTTGCACGGAGAGAGATTTCTATCCCTGCCAAATCCTCAACTGCATTAACATATGCAAACGGATGTGATGTTGAACAGATTCCGCAAATTCTTTCAACCAAAAATGCCGACTGGTCCCAATGTAACGACTCGGAAAGTTTTTCAATTCCTCTATGATTGTAGCCAAGTTCAATATCCATATCCACAACTTTTTCGCCTTCAACATAGAGTTTAAAAAACTCCGCCTCTTCCTGTAACGGATGATACGGCCCAATAGGTATAACGGTTCGTTTTTTCTCATTCATTTTGTTTTGTATTTTCCACCCTTTTCTCCGATCATGCTCGTGCATAAACCTGCTCTTTCAATTATTGTTTCAATTTTTGTTACTCTTTTATCTAAATCAAGTTTATCAAGAATTTTTTCTTGACCTTCTTCCAATCGTGTCTGGCCAATTTTCAGATTTTCTAATTCGTGAAACACTTTTTCAAAAAGTTCACCATGATGTTGAAGAATTTCACTGTGATGTTTTAATTCAACCTGAATAGATTTTAACTCTGGAACCAATAAATCTTTGACAATTTGTCTAAAACCTGCAATAATGTCTTTCATTTCTCCCCCTTACCCTGTCTCAATGGATAATTTTTTTCGGGCCAGTCGTCGCGCAACAAAAAATGTTTCAGATTCGGATGTCCTTTGAAGTTTATTCCCAAAAGTTCCCACATTTCCCTTTCAATCCACTCCGCACCTTTTATAATATGTGAAATCGTATCAATTTCCGGTTTTTCTTTATCAGAAATTAAAACACGAATGGAAATAACTTTGCCTGATTTATCGTCGGAAAAATGATAAAGAATTTCAAGTCCATCCCGTCTGTCAATACCGGTTGCAATGATAAATCGTAATTTCAGTTCATTAAACAAAAACTTCACCGTTTCAACAATGTCCGACGGTAAAATATCAATGTAAAACCTCTTTAGGTTTTTTTCTTTTCTGAAGGGGTCCATTTGGACAAACTTTTTAATTTTGTTACCAAGTGTTTCTTTTATCTGCATAATTTTTCTTTTAACTTTTCTAAAACTTTTTCTATTGCTGGAACATATTGGGAACTGATTCTTCCGAAGATTTCTTCCGCTGTTTCTCTATCATATATATGCGATGTTCTATTTCTATCTTTAAGCATATCAAGAAAAATTTCTTCATTTTTAATAAGTTCAATCCGGAATGCTTCTTTCAAACTTTCTCTCGGTGTTTTTACTTCAATTCCTTGCTCCTCAAGAAATATCTTTAATGCTTTCCACAATAGTTCAAATGTAAATTCAAACCGCTGAATTACACCGTCTTTTTCTAACTCTCCTGACGCACTCTTACAACCTTCTTTCAACTTGGTGAATGCTTTTTCAAGTTTTTCAATACTGTAGTTGATTTCCTTTTTCATAAATTACTTTGCCTGTCTGCAAGACAATATTTTTAAATGTCTCATCTACAGAATCTAAATACACAATATCATATTTATATAAACCCACAACATTTTCAATCTCTTCATCTATTTTTCTCTGTAATCTTATATCAACCTTTGCCATATCAATTGCTAAATCAAAATCTGAATTTTTAAAGTTTTTTTCTTTTGCCCTTGAGCCAAACAAAATAATCCGAGCAGGTGCAAGATATCTCACAAGCACTTCAATAATTCCATTTAATACTTCATTTTCTCTTTCGGTCATATTTCATTTTTTATTTTTTGACCTTTTTTTGATCTTTTTTGACCTTCCCTAACCCCTATCTACTACCTACTATCTACTATTCCTTTAACGCTTTTATCAGTTTTACAATTCCCATTATCATCGCTTCCGGTTTTGGAGGACAGCCTGGAATATAGATATTCACAGGAATAATTTTATCAATAGGCCCGCAAGTATTGTAAGAATCTCTAAACATTATTTCAGAACAGGCGCAACTGCCGACTGCAATAACTACACACGGCTTGGGCGCCTGTTCGTAAATTCGCTTTATTTTATCAACAATTTTTTTATTGACCGCGCCAGTAACTAATAGAGCATCCGCATGACGAACAGAGCCGACAAGTTGAATCCCGAATCTTTCTAAATCATATCTCGGAGTAAGTGCATCCAAAATTTCAATATCACAGTTATTACACGGGCTGCACGCCGCATGAAAAACCCAGATTGATTTTGTGAGCGCTTTTAGTTTTAAATTCGTCATAGCGTCGTAGCGTCGTAGCGTCGTAGCGTCGTAGCGTCGTAGCGTCGCGACCCTACAACTCAATGGACACTACGACCTTATTTAAACTTAAATCCTTTCTTTAATGTTTGTTTATGAATTGCATCTATGATGGCTTTATCCAGCGTAAACGGAGCGCCCGTTGTTTCTTTTTCTTTCTGATCAATATATTTTTTTCTTTCTTCTTGAAGTTTTGAAATTTGTTCTCTTACTTTTTTTCTCTCATCAAGTTTCTGGTCTATGTATTTGTCAATCCCAGTTTTGTCCATTTTTTTTAATTCTTCAGGTAAATCTTCTTTTTTTATGTTATCCTTTTTTATTGCACCGCTTTCTATTGCAGATACCAAATCCCATGAAGAACTGGAACCAACAGATCTTGCTTCGGTAAGATATTTTTCAACTAATACTGGCGCACCAGCAGCTTTAGCCATCATGTTTACTCCCATTTTTCTCTTCATCGCTTCCGGCGCTCCCCTACCATAGATGATATATGTCTTGCTTAACTCCATACCCAGTTCTGTTATTTTATCATCCTGGGGTGCCACAATTGTCACTACGGATGCCGACTGGTCAATGTTCGTGTACTCACCGTCGGCAAGGTCAGCGCCGGCTTTCCATTGCGTTGCTATACCTTCCTGCCTTCTGCCACAAAAAATTGTATTCACAAATATTCCTTTTGCTTTAGCCGAAGAAACTGCCTGATTGAAATCAACAGTACCTTGTGTAAATGGTTCATTCCCAGCAATAAAAATTGTTTTATAGACATCATCAAATTTACTCCAGTTGAGATTGCCGACTGCCTCTTTTACAACATATCCGCAGTACTCATCACCGCCGTTTGTTTTGAGTGCAAAAAGTTCGCTGGCGACTTTATCCAAATCAGTTGTGAACGGTTGAACCTGCCTTGTGTAACCATTCTGTAGTGATAATCCATTATTGCCATATTCATATACAGCAACTTCTACAACAGGTTGGTTTCCATTTTTTTCAGATGAAATAAGTTCATTTATTATTTTCCATAACTGTGTCCTTGCCTGATTTATAAGTCCATCCATACTGCCGGAAGTATCCAACAGAATTGCAACCTGTACAAGCGGTTTTTTAGAATAATCTGGTGACGGTGGTTGAGGCGGGGCGACAGTATCTTTCCATGTTTTTTTTATTGTTGTGTTTGCAGCCGAGAGTATTTTACCTGTCTCCGTTTGAACTATCCTTGCGTTTATTTCAACTCCCTCATTTTCCAGGTCATTCAAAGTTCCCGTAACCACGGCATCAGCACCTAAAACCTTGCCTAATTTCTTCGTAGTATCTTCATCTATTGCACCTGATGATTGCAGATTTAATTCAGCAAGAACTTTTTTCAATAAATTTCTCTCTATCAGGGTTATTTTCTTGTTTTGTACAAAATTAGTCGTTAATCTTTCCTGTATGATTATCGGTCCTTCTGACAGTTTCTGACTTGTGTACGGAAATTCAAGCACAGCCATTTTTATATTCTGATAATCTTTTATTCCTTCTTCGAGTTTTGATACAAGTTTTTCCAACTCCTCTGAAAATGCGGTTTGTGATGCCATTAAAAAAACAAAGAATGCCAACTTCATTAACTTGTTCATAACGGTTTTTCTCCTTAAAATCCGACCGTCGCCAGAATTATCGCAAAAATTGAGAAAATTAGGCAACTTTTCCAGAAAAATTTTACCGCCTGGTCAATTCTTACTCTCGGATTTGTGTTTCTTATCAGAACTATCAGAACCAGAACCAAAACATATTTCAATACTCCCCACAAAATTGACAATCCTTGTTCACCGAAGGTGAAGCCAGAGGCGGACATTCCGCCAAAAAATAAAATTACAGCAAATATAGGAATTACAAATAACAGCATCATACGATTTAATTTATGTATTGCAAGAGGAACGCCGGAATACTCTATAAAAACACCGCCAGCGATTTCTGTCTCCGCTTCCGCCATATCAAATGGCACAAGACCAAGTTTTGCTTGAATTGTAAGGAGAAAAATTACAAACGCAATTGCACCGGAAAACGAATTAAAAACAATCCCTGATGCTTGCTGACACGAAATTATTTCTCCCAATTTTATTGTTTGCAATTTTATTACAGGAATTAAAATTGAAAAAATAAACGGAAGTTCATACGCCAAATAAAGTTTCATTTCGCGGCTTGCCGCCAGAGATGCGATTGGATTACCAGAAGCAGAAGCACCCAAAATTACGGCAATCGGAGTTACCGCAAGAAGATAAATTACGACGATTAAATCACCGACAACTAATCCGCCTGATGCGGATGGGTTGATAATTGCTTTCCATAAAACAAAAGATGCAAGAGTAGTTGATGCAATCGCAAAAAGTGGTGTAAGAAGAAAAACTATTTTATTGGCACTCGCGGGAACGATTGTTTCTTTACCTAAAAGTTTGACAAAATCATAAAGCGGCTGGAAAAACGGTGGACCCTGCCGCCATTGAACCCGGGCGGTAACCTTTCTATCAATCCAGGAAACAACCATTCCGGCAGCAGCCGTAAAAACAAACCCCGGAAAAAAAACAAATTCAAAAAGAGTTTTCATATTATATACGCTAAACAGACGCTAAACGAAACGCAAAACTGACGCGAAATCTCTTGCTGTATCATAAACCCTACGAATTATTTTAACACCATCCGAAGCACCAAAGTTTATCAAATAACCTACTTTATATTCTGAATTTTTAAGATAATACCAAAATTGTTTTTTATCTTCGTTCGTTATAAATGGTTTTACCTTAAGTTCTACCATAATTTTATCTTCCACTACTAAATCTGGTATGTAAGTTCCAACTTTTTTACCATCAAAACTTACTTTAATTCTTTTCTCCTTCTCTGTTTTAAGTTCTTTATTCATAAGTCCATAATAAAATGACTGCTGATAAATTTTTTCTTTATGTCTATTTCGAAATTTCTTATAAATATCAAACGCTACTCCTTGAATAATATACGATTCTTCTTTATATAAAAGTTTTGCGTCAGTTTTGCGTTCCATGTTTCGCGTCTGTTTCGCGGTCTCTTACTTTTTCCACTTCAACGAATACACCAAAATTTTATCCGATATTTTATAGATATTTTCCTGCCCGACAGCCGTCAGGCGGGTCAATTCGTCCTCTTCTGTCTCAACCCACTGCAAAACACCAGTTTTGTCCGTCTCAACACACTTTGGTGGCTTTCCGTTTGACCTTCCTACACAATAATCGCACTGTGATGTCTTATACGACAAAATATCAAGATGAATAGTCCCGAAAGGACACGCAACCGAACATGACTTGCAGGATGTGCATCTTAAATTATATCTCTGCAGAATGTTATCACTATTTTTTTCTAGCGCCTCATTCGGACAGGCAAGAATGCAATCAGCCCTTTTACACTGCCTGCAAATTACATACTGTGCTGCTTTTGCTAAAAGTTTCTCAACACCGTTATTTCTGGGGGCGTCATTGGCAGTTACTTGATGATAAAAATAACTGCACTCTGTAGAAAAGTTTTTCACTTTATAATATTTTTCTAAATCAATAAGAATCTTTTTCATTGTTATCTTGCTATTCTTCTGCGTTTATATGTTTCAATAATTAATAAGATACCGAAAAGAACAGCAAAAGAAGAAGCAACAAAAATCAACATTCCACCAAAACTCATTTTTCCTCCTCCAATCCAGCGATTTTTAATCCAATTATAAAGACAATAATAACTATACCGACTAAAATTACAATCTCAGGTATAGAAATTTGTATTTTCAATGCTTGCCCAATAATTGCAATTGTCAACAAATAAATAACATTCTTTTCACAAATGGTCACGATAAACTCTATCTGTTTTTTCTTCATCTTAATCCCAGAGTTCCTCAAGATCCTTTATTTTATCGTAAGTGAAAACGGGGCCGTCTTTGCAGACAAAATAAGGTCCCAACTGACAATGCCCACATTTTCCAAGACCACAGGACATATTTTTTTCCATTGAAAGATATATTTTCTCGGGCGTAAAGCCAATCTCCAAAAGTTTTTTTGTGCCAAACTTCATCATAATTGGTGGACCGCAAACAATAGATACCGCATTTTTCAAATCAAATTTTGCCTTATCTAAAAGACAGGTAACAACGCCTATCTCTTCTTTCCATAAACCTGTTGGACATTTATCAACACTTCTTAAAATCTCAAGGTTTTTTATTTTTTTCCACCCTTCAAATTCTTGCTTGTAAATTATGTCTTCCGGGCTTTTTGCTCCGTAGCACAAAATAATTTTTTTGAATTTTTCTATCTGATGAATAAGCGTCAGAAGAAAAGAACGCAACGGCGCCATACCAACACCGCCACCCAGAATCAAAACCTCTTTATTGAACATTTGCTCAATTGGATAGCCCTTGCCGTAAGGACCGCGAATACCAACAACATCACCTTTTTTCAACTGATGAATTTTTTCCGTAACATAACCAACTTTCATTATCGTGACATCAATAGTTTCCGTTTCGTAAGGCGACGACGAAGGAGTAAACGGCGACTCACCTATCCCGTCAGTCGTAAACTCTACGAACTGTCCCGTAGCAAATGAAAACTTTTCCGACGGTTTCAATGTGAATGTCTTTATGTTTGAACTTTCGTCGGTAATTTTTAGCACTTCTGATTTTATCGGTTGATAGATGTTTTTCATTTCGCTATCGCTCAACAACGCGAATTATCGCTAATCTAACGCTAATTATCGCGAATTATTCGCGTGAATTCGCGTCAACACTTTTCTTATATCAATTTCTGCGGGACAAACCTCTATACATCTGCCACAACCTGAACAGGCATAAAAACCGAAATTCTGTTTTCTGTAATCAAACTTACAAGAATATAGATTTTTATATCTTTTTTCTTTTGTAGAACGGGAACTTGCACCACCAGCGACACGGGCATAACCCTTGAACTGACAGGCATCCCAGAGACGGAATTTTTCAAAATTAGGCAACTCACCGAGCAAAAAACAATAACAAGTAGAGCATACAAATCGGCATCCACCACATTCCACGCATTCCTTTGAGACATCCTTCCATAAATCCGTCTTATTAAAAGTAAAAGCGGGATTAAAATCCTTGTTTGCTTTCAATATAAGTTCTTTAACTTCGTATCTGCTTTTTTCCGATTCATCTAAATGTTCCTGAACCGCATTCTGGAAAAGTGAATCGCTGTTTTCAATAAGTTTTTTTCCTTTTTCGCTTAAAAGTTCCACCACAAATCCGTTTTTGATGGGTCTTAAATTTATATCAAACCCGTAAGTCGGATATGGCTGCCCTTCTATTTTTGAACAGAAACAGGTATCCTTCGCTGATGTGCAATCGGCGGAAATTATTATGGTATTTTTTCTCGCCTCTTCATAGATGGGGTCTTTATATTTACCCAGCTCTTTCTCAAGGTCTTCCCGGAAAGGGCTGGGTTCACCACCAAGAAACATTTCATCAAGAAGCCGAAGATGGGCAAGTTCGCACGCTTTTACTCCAACGATAATCTGTGGTTTTTTCGAAACTGGCGGAACTAATTTTTCAGACGGAGAAAAGAAAAATGACTTTACAGGCGACAGAGAACGATATTTTCCTACCGTCGTATTTTTCAGATTTTCGGTGGAAAGTTTAGAATAAATATAATCAGCATCTCCTTGGTTAAACAGCGAGAAAATATCATATGCCTCTACCTGATTGAGAAGAAAATTATGCCAATTATGACTGTTAATATATCTCGTTTCCATAAATCTCAGATGATTGTATAAAATGATGATAATTTTGTCAAGAAAAAAGTCATTCCACAAAGTCAAAGACATTTGCCACGGAGGGCACGGAAAGTGGTAAGTGGTAAGGATTAAGAAGGGCAGGATTAAGGATTAAGTGGTAAGTGATAAGGATTAAGAAGGGCAGGATTAAGGATTAAGTAATAAGGATTAAGTAAAAACTTAATCCTTACCACTTATCACTTACCACTTATCACTTAATCCTTAATCCTGATTCAAGTAGTTCTCCGTGTTCTCCGTGGCAATGTTTTTTATACTTTCATATGCTTCAAGAAAAAAACTGTGCTTGACATTATTGCTAAAAAATTGTAAAATTCTCGCTATGAAGTTTTTTAGTTTGCTTTTTTTGTTTTTGTTGGTTTTTCCGATAAATAGTTGCAACGGTAAGGAGGATAAAATGTCGAGCGAAGAGAAATCCCTGCCCTACGGTCAGCAGGCGGGCACCGAAGGCAAAATGCGTGTTCCAGCAGTGGCAGGACAGTTTTATCCGGCTGATAAAAATGAACTTTCAAAAATGATTGACGGATTTTTGTCAAATACAAAAAAACTGACACAAAGTGTCATCCCGAGTGACATGAGGGAACTAATAAACGGAAAAATTATCGGCATAATCTCTCCACACGCCGGGTATATCTTTTCCGGACAAACTTCGGCGTGGTCGTATAAACAGATTGAAATGGAAGGGTTTGACACAGTAATTCTAATCGGTCCATCCCATAAATATCCCGTAAAAGATGCTGCACTTTGGACCGGTGGCAATTTCTCAACTCCGCTCGGAGAGGTTACAATTGATGAGGAAATTACAAAAGAACTTTTACTCAAGGGTTCAAAAATTATTACCGCAAACAACGATGTTCATATTCCTGAACATTCATTAGAAGTTCAAATTCCTTTTTTACAAAAGGTACTAAAAAATTTTAAAATTGTTGCAGTGTTGATAAACGATGAAAATTCTTACAAACAGGTTGCAGAAATAATAGCAACCGTGATAAAAAATTCAAAAAAATCCGTACTGCTTGTTGCATCAACGGATATGACACATTATCCTACGAAAAAAGATGCAGAAATGGTTGATAAAAATATCTTTGACACAATAGTGAAATTTAACTGTGAGGAACTTGTAAAAGCGGACAAACAATGGATGTCAAAAGGAATTGAAGAACTACATTGTACATTGTGCGGACTTGCATCAGTTTTAACGGTATTGGAGGCATCAAAGATTTTGGGTGCGGATAAACCCGTTATACTAAATTATTCCAACTCGGCAGCATCACCATATGGCGATGCAAACAAGGTTGTTGGCTATGGAGCGGTTGCATTTGTTAAAACAGTGGAAAGTGTAAAGTGTAAAGTAAAAAGTGAAAAGGAATTTTTATTGACGAAAGAATCACAAAAAGAATTATTAAAAATTGCGAGAAGTTCAATTGATGGCTACTTAACAACCAGGAAAATTCCAAAGTTTGCGACTGCAAATCCGGAACTTTTGAACAACGGCGCGGTATTTGTTACATTAGAGAAAAATCATAATCTTAGAGGATGCATCGGAACTACCGAAGCAAGAATGCCTATTTATGAGGCGGTAACGCAACTGGCAATTGCAGCAGCAGTCGAGGATTACAGATTTTCTCCGGCTACAAAAAATGAACTGAATGATATAAAAATTGAAATTTCTGTTTTGTCACCATTAAAAAAAATATCGTCGGCAACTGAGATTATTGAAGGTAAACATGGTGTTGTCGTAAGAAAGGGGGCTCGTTCAGGATTGTTTCTTCCGCAGGTATGGGAACATCCGGAGTTAGCAAAAAAGGAGGCATTTCTATCGGAGTTGTGTATGCAAAAAGCAGGACTTGAACCCGATGCATGGAAAAAAGGAGATGTTGACTTATACACATTTACCGTCTTTGCATTTAAGGAATAAAGGCAGGATTAAGTCGCTCACTTCGTTCGCTTTAAGTATTAAGTTTTTTCTTAATCCTTACTACTTAATCTTTACTACTGGCTCAAATCATAGGAGGAATAACAATGAGCAAAAGAAAACAAGAGACAAGAAGGCATCAAATCAGACAGAGGTATTTGAGGCGACTTAAAAGAAAAGATGCTCTGACAAAAGTGGCAATAGCGGCAAAAGTAGAACAACAAAAATCAGAGACAGTCAGCGGTGAGCGAAGCGAAATTCAACAACCCGCCTGATAAAAGTATTTTTGATTGCCTTTCTGTCAAATCGTGGGTGACCTTAAAAGAAAAGTTTTTAGAGGTATTTTTTACCATCAGTGTTTTTCTGTCAGGCAAACTTTTTACATCCTCTATTTCAAGTTTATCTGATATATTTATTTTTTCATAATCCGATTGGTTTGCAAAAATCAAAGGCATCACTCCAAAATTTACGAGATTTGATTTATGAATTCTCGCAAATGATTTTGCAACAACTGCCTTTATTCCGAGGTATTTTGGACACAATGCAGCATGTTCACGGGAAGAACCCTGCCCATAATTTTCACCAGCAACAATAATCCCACCGCCGTTTTTTTTTGCAGAATCCGTCGCCCTTTTAACAAAACCCGCATCAACTTTTGAGAAAACATATTCTGAAATCGCAGGTATGTTCGAACGAAACGGAAGAATTTTTGCGCCGGCCGGAATTATATCATCCGTCGTGATGTTATCATTTAATTTCAGCACAACTTCGCCACTTATCGTATTTTCCAACTCCGAAAATTTCTCAATCGGCTTTATGTTTTTCCCTCTGAAAACCGATACATTTGTGTCAACAGCACTTTTGTGAGAAGCCCTCAAATCATCCATTATCTCAATCTTTTCGGAAAGGTCTATTTTAGGAACTTTCCCCGAGGGTAAAGTAATTTTTCCTTCAAGTGCAGAAAATGCCGCCACAACAGGTCCTGAAATATACACTTCTGCATCATCCGTTCCACTTCTTCCCTTAAAATTTCTGTTGAATGTTCTCAAAGATGCACCACCTGAATTCGGAGCACAACCCATTCCTATACAGGGTCCGCAGGCGGGCTCAAGCACACGCACACCACTTGAAATCAAATCCAACATCGCACCTGATTTAATAAGATTTACCAAAACCTGCGAGGATCCGGGAGAAATTATTGTCGGAACCTTTACTTTTTTGCCCTTTAATATTTTGGCAACCAATAACAAATCTGAAAGTGAAGAATTTGTGCAACTACCAATCACAATCTGATCTAACTTTTTCACCTGCGGCGAACCTACCTGGCTACCCTCTACCTCTCTCACCGATTTAACATTGTCCGGTGAGTGTGGACAGGCAATCAAAGGAACAATTTCAGACAGGTTTAATTCAACAACTTCGTCATATTCCGAATGATCATCGGCAGAAATTTCCTTGTAATCTTTTTCCCGTTTTTGAAGTTTCAGGAACTTTTTTGTCTGGTCATCCGACGGAAAAATAGAAGTAGTCAACCCCAACTCTGCTCCCATATTTGTAATTGTTGCCCGTTCATAGACGGAAAGTGTTTTTACGGCTTCGCCGGTATATTCAAAAATTTTCCCGACACCACCTTTAACTGTTAAGCGTCTTAAAAGTTCAAGAATAATGTCTTTTGCTGATGCCCAGCTATGTAATTTCCCGGAAAGTTTTACATTTACAACTTTCGGCATTTTCAGAAAAAATTTTCCGGTGGCGAGAGCATATGCAACATCCATCCCGCCCACCCCGAGCGCAATCATTCCTATAGCACCAGCCGTCGGTGTGTGAGAATCGGAGCCAATTAAAGTTTCGCCGGGAACAGCAAATCTTTCAAGATGAACCTGATGGCAAACACCATTGCCGTTGGGCGAGAAATACAGCCCGTATTTCTGTGCTATTGATTGCAAAAATTTATGGTCGTCAGAATTTTCAAAACCCGTTTGTAAAGTGTTATGATCAATATATGAAACAGAAAGTTTTGTCTTTATTTTTTCAACGCCCATCGCTTCAAATTCAAGATACGCGAGCGTACCCGTTGCATCTTGGGTCAACGTCTGGTCAATGATAATACCGATTTCCTCGCCAGAAATTATATTACCTTCCAAGAAATGTTTCTCAATAATTTTTTGCGTAAGCGTAAGATTTTTTTTCACTTTTATTCTTCCTTCGCTGGATATTCGCTTTTTTCCTCTCTCGGTTTGACGGGATGCGGATTTTTCAATTCCTTCTCATATGCATCCAATACCGCTTTTTCTATTTTATGACGCATATCCACATTTATCGGATGGGCAATATCTTTATGGGTACCGTCTTTCATTTTCCGAGAAGGCATAGAAACAATCAGTTTATCATTGACCTTGACAATTTTCATATTTCTTACAACGAACGCGTTGTCAAATGTCACCGTCACATATGCCCTAAGACGCTCCTCTTCCTTCAAAAAAACCCTTACCTCCGTAATCTCCATACTGCACACCTCCGTGAACACGAATTACCGCTGATTCAAAAGCATAGTACTTTCCTTTTTTAACCACAAGATTACACGAGATTTTCACAAGAAAACTGAATAGCCACGAATTACACGAAAAACTAATTTCTTTTCTTTTTAATTCGTGAAATTCGTGGCTGATGTTTTATTCTTTCCTATACGCCAAGAAAAAAATACTAAAAATCTGTGTTAATCTGTGAAATCTGTGATTCTATACCTTGTTATATTTGAAAGATTTTTTTTGGCAAGTTCAAAATTTGGATCTATTGTTAGTGCTTTTTCATAACAATCTTTTGCTTCTTCAACACGATTCAATTTCATATTCACATAACCAAGATTATTCCAGATATCCTTGTTTGCGGTACTGATAAATGCTGCCCGACGATAAAGATTCCTCGCTGGCTCATACTTTTCGGAAAAAAGGTAAATGTTGCCAAGTCCCATAACAGCATCTATTGAAAACGGATTTATAAAAATCGCCCTTTTATAATTTTCTTCCGCTATATCAAACTCTTTTCGCTGTGCATAAATCGTTGCCATGTTAAAATAAATCTCGTCGTATCCGGGATTGGCGGCGAGCGCTTCTTTGTAAAACCGAATTGTTTTTTTCTGATATTCATCGGCCCGTGATATTGCACCTTCGGCATTCCTTAACCGGGCAGACATACGAGCATATCCGTTTGCGAGTTCGTAATTATTGTTGACCTCAAGTCGGCGAAGTTTATATGCTTTTTCTAAATAAGGAATCGCCTGCTCTATCGGAGTTGACGGACTTTTTGCAAATTTAAATCCGGTGAAATAATTTTTTTCAGCATAAAATATAGATACGCACACTATGATAAGTAAGATTGAGATTGAAATTGAGATTACTGAAAATATTTTTGAAATAATATTGTGATTGAAAACTTTTTTTTCGGATGTTCCCAAGCCAGATAAAATTCCCAAATTCATCCAGAAGAAAAAACCGGGTATTACAAAATACAAAGTTACATTTACTATATTATCCACAAGCATTCCTATTACGCCGGCAAAAATTCCGACGGCAATCGTTTTCTGTCCGCCTGTGGCGGGTATATTTTTTATCTGATGTATGCCAAACTTAACGATACAAAAAATAAGCCACAGAAATATACCCAACCCTATAATTCCCGTCTGCGAAAGATTTTCCAGAAGAACATTATGGGCATTGTTGGCATGTGTTCTTAGTGTGAGATTCGGATGAATAAGATACCTTTGCTGATAAAAAGGAAAAAGCATTTCAAAAAGTCCCCATCCACAACCAACAACCGGATTTTGTTTTGAAATATCCCAGGCGGAAAGCCAAATTAAAAATCTTTGATATGCGGCAGAACCGGATTTTTCAAGAGATAAAATACTTGTGGCACGCTCTATCACATAAAATCCGAATGGTTTTGTCTCATTTTGCCATCTCATAGGGACAAACATAAACAGAACTATAATTAAAAACAAACCCAGAAACCATTTTCTTGACACTAAAATCTTTTCCTTAAATGAAAAAAAGATGACAATGAAGGAAACTCCCAATCCAAGCCAGGAGGATCTTGCCATCGTGACAAAAAGCGCCAAAATCATAGTTGCAGTCAAAAAAATATACAGAAATTTGGAATAATTTGATTTGGAAGATATGAACAAAACAATTGAAAGCGGAATCACTATAACCAAAAAACTGGATAGAAAAACCGGATTGCCAAAAGTGGAAACACACCGTTTTATTCCATATGGATTAACCGTCTGCTGCCAAATCGGTTCCATATCAAAATACTGCAAAACAGCATAAATACTTGCAATAAATGCGACAACAAAAGATAAAAAAAGAACTTTTTTTATTGATTTTTCATCCCTTATGAAATTGACGGCAACATAATAAGCGAGGACACAATTAATCAAAATATACAGATTGTTTCTTAAGCCCTCTGACCACGCTGCTGTTGAAAATCCCGGGATTTTCCCAAAAACGGCAATTTCATAACTTCCAAACAGGGCATGCAAAAATGTAAAAATCGTCCAACCCAAAAATATCAAAATAGGTAGGTCAAGCCGTGTTCTGTAAAAAATAATTTTTCCTGTTTTAATAGATCGGATGGCAAACAATATGAAAATCAAAAGCAGTGAAATATATAAAATGGTTCCCTGAATGATGTAGGGATTTCTGGTAACATTCGTAAAAAAAATAAGCGGGCATACGACGATGGCGAAATACAAGACATTTTTCATCGAGGTTTTCCCGTTTTTTCATACAATACCGCAAGATTTTTTAACGCCTCGGCATTGTTCGGGTCAATATCTTTAAGTATTTTTTTATACATCGTTTCAGCAGCAAATATTTTTTTCTGTGCATAATAGATATTGCCAAGACCTAACCATGAATCGGGCCTTAGTATGCTCGCTCTAACACCCTCATTATAACCCTTCATATCATTAGTAGTAAGCCACAAATAATAATAATACCAGTCATTCCTCGCAATATATCTTTTGAATGTATTTTCCGCTTCTTTCCATCTGCCAAGATTAGCATAAGCCATGCCCAAGGCAGGATATGCCCGCTCAAATACCGGATCCAATTTTTGATATTTACGGAAATTCTCAATCGCATCTTCCCACTTCCCCATTTTTGAGTGAACAGTTCCCATCTGCATAAAAATCTGGACATAGTTGGGTGCAAATTTTATAACATCGTTGTATTTTTCAATCACCCTCTCCGGGTCGCCAGCCGCCCATCTGTCATTATAGACATTTCCCTTAAAATAATGTGTCATCACATAATCGGGGCTATATTTTATTACTGTATCATAATTTTTCAATGACTGGTCCCATTCACCTCTTTTAGAGTGAAAAATCGCTATATTGTGATACATATCTGCAAGAAAAAATCCATAAAAATATTTTACAAAATATAGGCAGGTAATAATAACGGCAATTTGAATCGCCAAAATGAACTTTGGTTTTTGTCCCACTTTATCTGGCTCGGCTTTTGGTTTTGGAATTTGAGGAAGTGAAAGTACTCCGAGCGTTCCCAGAGCAAGCCAAAAAACAACACCGGAAGAAACAAATCTCATACTTACGCACATAGTATTATGGACAAGTTGAGAAATCATCCCCGAAGAAAATCCTATCAAACCATGAATTACGAATTTTGATTGTGGCGGAACTGTTTGTAGACGCTTAACAGCAGCAGTAATGAATGTTATAATCAGCAGTATAAAAAATCCGAAACCGATAATTCCCTCGTCGTAAAGCACTTCCAAAAATTCATTTTCCGGATGGTCACTCTCAGTATTGGAACGCCCTTCAAGTTGAATAACCTCGGGCCTTCTGTATGCAGGATAAACCGCCTTAAAAGAACCAATACCTGTACCTATCAAGGGATGAATTGCCTTCCGAATTTCACTTTTCCATTTCAATGGAGACCTGTCGTATAAATATGAATTCGGATGAGGCGACCGATTAAACATTTCCCATGTTCCCAGCCATGTTGCTGTCCTGAACCTGGCCGAGTCAACCCGTTGAAGAGTAAGCATAATAACGCCGAGCACCATAGCGGCAAAAACCGTTAGCGACATCCCGAATATAATTTTTCTGGTCGTTTCTTTTTTGCCGTGAGACAAAAACGCAACTGCAAAGAACGAAAATGCAATTACACCCGCTGAATAGCCAATCCACGCTGCTTTGGAATAGGTAAAAATGATGCAGGAAACCGTCGCAATGTAAAAAAGAATCAGAAATTTTGAAAATTTTACAAATGCAAAAGAGAGGATAACCGGTGCAGTAAGAAGCAGAAAATCGCCGAAAAAATTAGGATTACCAAAAGTGGAAAAAACCCTGCGTCCGAATGCCCCACGCCAGATAAACGGGTCTAACCCGATGGCAGGATTGGGCGGATAAAATCTGTCAAAATACTGTATCATACCGTAAAACACCGCCAGAAACGCACCAGCCAGAAACCAGTTCAAAAGCCGTCTCTGATTTTTTTCATCCCTGAATTCCGAAATTACCACAAAAAAAAGTACGATATAAAAAATTCTTCTTGTGAATTCGTCAAGAGTACCAAACCAATTTTTCAATGGAGAAATTGAAGCAGAAAAAATAGTTGAAATTAACACAAGAGCAACTGGAATTAGCAAATGAAACGAACCATGTGGAAACGGATTTTTCCATTTTTCTAATAATTTTATCAGAAAAGCAGTTAACAAAATGGTTCCACCGATTTGACAGATGGTTATTTTTATCTGACAGGAATCATATGTTCTTAAATAAAAAGCGACCGCCATTGAAAAATAAAAAATAGGCGCGCCGTAAAGCATTATTTTTGAACAGATATTTACAACAATTTTTTTATGCATATTAAAACCACGCGAATGTTCGCGAATGTAACGCGAATTATTCGCGAATATTTGCGTTTGATTCGCGTGTATTCGCGTTGCTTCTTACTAAAAGCCCGGGAGTGGACTCGAACCACCAACCTATCGCTTACGAAGCGATTGCTCTACCGTTGAGCTACTCGGGCATTTTTTCTAACAGGGCGAGCCGTTGCTCTGCAAATGAGCTACGTCGGCAGTAAAAAACAGAGATTAGGAAAATGGAAATTAGCCAAGTAGGTTCGCATATGGCGAAGAAATTAGGTAAAACCCAATCTCCTAATCTCCTAATCTCTATTCTCTGTCTAAAAATGCCACGGGACGGAATTGAACCGCCGACGCACAGATTTTCAGTCTGTCGCTCTACCGACTGAGCTACCGTGGCAAAAAATAAAAATGCGGGGACGAAGGGATTTGAACCCTCGATCTCTGCCTTGACAGGGCAGCATGTTAAACCAGGCTACACCACGTCCCCAGAAAAATTTGTCCATTGGACAAATTTTTAGTTTATAGTTCATAGTTCGGAGTTTTTGTTTTTGCTATGAACTCCGAACTCTTGACTCCAAACTGTATCACTTGGGCGATGCAGGGATTGAACCTGCGACTTCCACCTTGTAAGGGTGGCACTCTCCCGCTGAGTTAATCGCCCGTTAACACCAGAGATTTGGAGATTGGGTTTTACCTAATATCTTCGCCATATGCGAACCTACTTGGCTAATTTCCATTTTCCTAATCTCTGTTTTTTCTATTCTCTGACTTATTGCCCCCAACGAGAGTCGAACTCGTGCTACCACCTTGAAAGGGTGGTGACCTAACCGCTAGTCCATGGGGGCAACTATTCCTTTTATTTTATGATATAAAATTTTGTTATTTTTGTCAAGGCCCCTATATCAAATGGTGAATTCAACCACTAAGTGCCCGCCACTGAACCGTTGGCGGGCAGGCAACACCCCCGCATTTAGCGGAATTGAAAATCTCATTTGGGGCAGAGAACCCGAGACATTTTCTTCGCCATCAGGAATACTTATCACTCATTCATGATTATATCAATCCTTTCCCTTTCATACTTAAATGGCTGGATTTGGAGATGATGATGTGGTCAAGGACTTCTATGCCAAGTATGTTTGCGGCGGAGATTAAACGTTTGGTGAGTTTTATATCGTCTTCCGACGGCGTGGTGTCGCCTGATGGATGATTATGAATAAAAATTACACTTGCAGCAGAGTGTTCAATTGCAGGTTTGAAAACTTCTCTCGGATGAACAAGTGAGGCATTGAGCGTTCCTATTGAAACAAAATCTCGCTTCAAAATCTCATTTCTTGCATTAAGATAGAAAACAACAAAATGTTCTTTTTTCTTGTCTCTTATGTCCAGAACATATGGAATTACATCCACAGGTTTTTTTATGGCAACAACACTTTCGTCAAGTCCTCTCTTCACGAATTCTATAGATGCTACTATACCAGATGCCTTTGCGATTCCTACCCCCTTGATTTGTTTTAATTTTGATAACGGTATCTTGATGAAATCGCGTATCGGATATTGTTTTAATATCTCTTTTGCAAACTGTAAAACATTTTTTCCCTTATAACCAGTACATAAAATTATTGCCAGAAGTTCCTCATCTTTTAATGACGAGACACCATTTTTTTCCAGTTTTTCTCTTGGTAAATCAATTTTATCAATATCAAACGGCATAATGGTTCTCCCGCTTCTTCGCCAAAAATTCTTCTATTTCTTTTTTTTCTTTTTCAAAACCGGGTCTTCCCATTAAACCATATGTAAGTACTTTGCCCAATTCTACTCCCGGCTGGTCAAAAGCATTTATTTCAAAAAGTTCGCCGATATACGCAGTTGCAAGTTCCAACATATAAAATAATTGCCCTATTGTGTACTCGGAGACCTCGGGAAGAATTATTGTGCAATTTGGTCTTGACTGTTTGGTTAGCGCCACACGGGTTGCTTCTTCTTCCGATTTTATCAGCTCGTTAAGCGTGTGTCCTTCAAGATAATGTTTTTCTTTCGTCGGTGGAATTAGAACATTTGTTCTATATTTCTCAACAGATAAAAATGTTATGATTTTATCGTGAGGTCCCTCAATATAAAGTTGAACCTGCGAGTGCTGGTCGGTTACGCCAAGTGCTTTAACCGGTGTGGGACCTACATTTACTATTTCATTTTTGATGTTTGTTTTCTTACCAAGCGACTCTGCCCACAACTGCCTGAACCAGTCGGAAACATCTGATAATGCCTGACAATACGGCATCATCACATTTATTTTTTTGCCTTTCTGATAGAGAATATATTGGATTGCAGCGTAAATTGCAGCAGGATTTTTTGATATATCCTGTCCGCATCGTGTATCCATATCTCTTGCACCTTCAAGAAGCTTTTCAATTTTTATTCCGCAGAAAGCAGCAGAGATAAGACCTACAGGCGAGAGTACCGAAAATCTTCCTCCGACATTTGCAGGTATTACAAAAGAAACAATTTTTTCTCTATCAGCAAGTTCTCTTAAATAACCCTTTTGTTCGTCGGTAGAAATAATAATGTGTTTCTGCCAGTTTTTGGAACCTACTTTTTTTATCAGGGTATGTTTCAGGATGAAAAAGTTTGCAAGACATTCCGCCGTGGTTCCAGATTTTGAAATTATATTGAACACGGTTTTTTTTACATTCAGAACATCTAACAGTGATTTTATAAGTTCCGGGTCAACATTGTCCGGCACAAAAAGCCGCAGGCAGTTTTTCCTCTCTTTCTTTGAGAGAAGATTCCAATACGGGTGATTTAATGCCGTCTGAAGTGCGATATTGCCGAGTGCGGAACCACCTATCCCAATTACTACAAAATCGTCAAATTTTGTTCTCTGTTTTTTTGCGAAATCATTTATTTTATCTGCCTCTTCCGTCTTATACGGAAGTTCCATAAACCCCAACGCTCCCTTTGATTTTTTCTGCTGAACAATGTTGTAGGCAGAAGAAAGTTTAGGATAAAGTGCCTGTAAATCTGCCTGATTTATTCCATGCTCACCAACAAAATCTGTAATGCAGTTAGTGTAGTCAAGTTTCATGTCAGCCATTTTTTTCCTCCTCAAACTCTTTGACAATTTCTTTAATTTCAACTTCTGTCTTTTTCAGTTTGCTTCTCAACATTTTTATCAGTTCCGTCGCTCTTTTTACCTTTTCTGCAAGTTTGTCTATTTCAACATTCTCGCTTTCCAAATCCGTAAGAATCTTTTGCAGTTCATCTAACGACTTTGAATACGAAATTTTTTCGTCCATCAGTTTTCCTCCTTTGAAATAATTTTTCCGCCGAGTTTTCCGTCGCGAAGTTCTATTTTTATATCGTCTCCAACGACAACACTTTCCACACTTTTTACGATTTTCCATTCCGCTCCATAGACAAGCCCGAAACCTAACTTCAATATATTAACAGGATTTTTTGAGTTGTTCAGCCGTTCCAGTTCGTCTATTTTTCTGAAACCGTCCTCAAAAAACTTTTTTAGATTCCATTTTATTTTTTCCGATAGTTGATGGATATTATTTTCAAGTTCCTTAACAAACATAATAGTTGCTGATTTTACTTCACCGGTCATATTTTTTAGTCGTTCTTTTTCGTCTGCTAAAATCTGCTTCTTAATCCCCAAAATACCACCGAATAATTCCTCAATATCAAGTTCAAACCCTCTTACTTTTTCAACAATAAACTGGGCGGTTGCCGTCGGTGTTTTGAATGACTGATTTGAAACCTCATCCGCAATTGTTCTGTCAATCTGATGTCCGATACCGGTCAGAACAGGATTTTTTGAGTTGGCAATGGCGACTGCCACGCCCTCTTTGTCAAAACCCATTAAGTCCGATGCACTGCCGCCGCCGCGAACAATCGCTATAACATCAACCGGATATTTGTTGAGCGTAAAAATTGCACTTCTCACTTCGTTTTCAAGTTCATTCCCCTGCATTCTCGCATCACACAAAAAAACCTTAAAAGAATAGTCGGATTTTTTCAGTTCGTCTATAAAATCATTGTATGCGGCGCTTCCGACGGATGTTATAAGTCCGACATTTAACGGCACCTTCGGAATTTCTATTTTTTTGTTTTTGTCAATCAGTCCTGTTTTTCTTAATTTTTCAAGTATAAGTTTTCGCTCAAGTGCCATTTTACCGACGGTGTATTCCGGCTCTATATCGGTAATGCGGATTTGTATTTTCCCCTGAGGCGGATAAAAATCAACAAAACATTTTGCCTTTATCTGAAGTCCGTCTTTTAGAGCAAGTCCCGATGCAACCGTTTCCATTTTGGTCTTAATTATGTCTCTATCATCGCCCCAAATCATCGCTGAAATAGTTGCTTTTCTTTCCTTTGTTATTGGGTTCTGCTCAACAAGTTCAAAATAAACCTGACGGTAAAGACGGGTATTCGCCTTTTGGACATCAAGGTCATATCTGTAAATTTCACCGCAAACCCACACACCTTCTTTGAATGAATTATTGAGTACCTGTTTTATCCGATTGTTAAGTTGGCTTATTGTGAGGGCACTCTCCGAATGCGGTATCATCTTCTCTGGCGACATAGCAAAAGCGTTTTCTGAAATTTGTAAAGGCGGCACGGCGAACGCCGAGTCGTCGTCGAAAAGCGTATCATTAGTTGGCAATTTTTTCCGCAAGTAAAGATGACCGTTTTGTATTAAATCAATAATCTCCACACCATACTGTTTTAGTTTTTTTTTGCCAATGCCTTTTACTTCTTCCAGTTCGGAAAGTGTTTGCGGATTGGCATCGGCGATATTTTTAAGGGTTGAATTAGAAAGTACAAAATATCCTTTTTCGTCACGCCATTTTATTAAACTTATGTAGATTTTATCCATAAAATATCATTCATAATTCATAATTCATAATTTTACATATGTAAGCCATTTGTATTTGTCCTCTGTCTTGCCTCTTAAAATGTTGAAATATTCCGTCTGCAATTTTTTGGTAATTTCACCGCAATTTCCTTTTCCTATAGTTATGTTGTCAATTTTTGAAACGGGTGTAATTTCTGCGGCGGTGCCTGTTAAAAAAACCTCATCGGCAATATAAAGCGATTCCCTCGGAATAGAATGTTGCTCAATTCTTATATTCATATCTCTTGCGAGAGTAAATACGGTGTGCCGTGTTATGCCGGCAAGTATTGAGGAACTGGTAGGCGGCGTAAAAATTACGCCGTTTTTGACAATGAAAATGTTTTCTCCGCTTGCTTCCGAAACATAGCCAAAAACATCAAGTGCAATCGCTTCATCATACCCACCTTGCACTGCCTCCATTTTTATTAACTGGGAATTAATATAGTTCCCGCCGGCTTTGGCAAGTGAAGGAAATGTATCCGGTGCAGCACGACGCCAAGACGAAACAACAACAGACGCTCCTTTTTCCATCGCTTCTTTACCGAGATAAGCACCCCATTCCCATGCGGCAACCGCACAGTTGACAGGATTTTTCAGTGGATTAACCCCTATCTCGCCGTATCCGCGAAATACTATTGGCCTGATATAACATTCCTTGAAATTATTTTCTTTTACGATATCAACAACCACTTTAGAAAATTCTTTTTTTGAAAACGGAATTTTCATTCTGTAAATTTTTGCCGAATCATATAGACGTTCAATGTGAGCATCAATTCTGAATATAGCGGGACCATTTTCCGCATTGTAACAACGCAGCGACTCAAAAATGGATGAGCCGTAATGAACAACATGCGACATCAGATGAATTTTTGCGTCCTGCCAATCAACGAATTTTCCGTCAAACCATATTTTCCCTTTTCCAAAACTCATAAAAACCTCCTATAGCGACAGGTCAAAGACATTTGCCACGGAGTGCACGGAGGAAAGACAGAATTAAGTGGTAAGTGGTTCTCCGTGTTCTCCGTGTTCTCCGTGGCAATGTTTTTTATACTTTTCTATGCTTTGAAAAAATTTAATGCGGACTTAAAATCTTCCGGTAGCGGTGCAGAAAATTCCACTTTTTTCTTACTTGAAGGATGTGTAAATTTTATTTCTGATGCGTGAAGTAACTGTCGTTTTGCTATTTCTGACACCTTGCCGTACTCAACATCACCAATAACAGGATGACCGATGTATGCCAGATGTACTCTTATCTGGTGGGTTCGACCCGTGTATGGTTTCACTTCAAGATATGTCGCATTCTTAAACCGTTCAATGACCTTAAAAAATGTCTTTGACATTCTTTTTGATGCTGAACTTACGACTATTTTTTTTCTGAATTCCCTTGACCTTCCCAGCGGTGTCTCAATAGTTCCATCATTCTCTTTTATTATTCCGTTCACAATTGCAAGATATTTTTTTTCTACATTACGATTTTGGAACTGTTTTGACAGTCCCGCTTTAGCGGGATCATTTTTTGCAACCACTATAACACCAGAAGTATCTTTGTCAAGCCGGTGAACAAGAAACGGATTAGCATGAGTCGAATCTTTCCAGTAATACAAAAGCCCGTTGACAAGAGTATCTGTCTGGTGGCGACCGGCTGGATGAACGACAAGATTGGGCTGTTTGTTGATGACTATTATATCGTTATCCTCAAAAATAATTTCAAGCGGAATTTTAGATGGCAATATCTTCTGTTCTTTATCCGCAAATATAATTTCTACAATATCCCCTATACGAATCTTATGACCTGATTCAGAGTGCTTTCCGTTTATTTGGACAAACCCGTTTTTTATTAAACGCTGAAAATAACCACGTGAAAAATCAGGGTATTTTTCTTTCAGAAAATTGTCTAAACGGATTTTGTCTTTGTCGGATGTAATATTTTCCATAAAATTTCACTCGCCAAGCAAGCAGAGCTTCGCTCTGCGGCTACAGAATACCTGACAAATACCCACTAAAATGGCTGTCCGACAATGTCATTGCGAGGCGAAGCCGAAGCAATCTCATAAAATTCGTTCTGACGGAGACGAGATTGCCACGGTTGCCTTCGGCAACCTCGCAATGACCTCAAGTGCAAAAATTATCTAAAATTTTTGTCACGAAGCATTACTCCCTTTCTCCGTATATTCCGTGTTCTCCGTGGCTACATTTTTATGTTTTTATACCTTCCTATGCCCAAAAATATGCTTACTATAAAAACAAAAACAGAAACAATCTGCGTCGGGGTAATTCCCAAAATCAAATTTCCTCTGAAATCCCCTCTTAAAAACTCAATAAAAAACCTACCGACGGAAAAAAGGACAGCATATATCAAAAAAATCTGCCCGTCAAATTTTTTTCTTTTCCGGAAAATTAACAGGATTAAAAAAAGTATGAAAAGCAGGATTGACGACAAAAGTTGCGTGGGTATCAATTTCATTCCGGAAGGCGCAAGACAATTTTCGGGAAAAACAACACCTAACAAAGAATCAGTTGGTTTCCCATAACAGCACCCTGCAAAAAAACATCCGATACGACCTAAAGCATGCCCTATTGCCAGAGCAGGTGCAAAAACATCTCCCATTTTCCAAACGGATATTCTATGTTTCAGCGAAAAAATTACAATAGTAATTGCCCCTGCCAAAAATCCGCCACAGAAAACAAGCCCACCCTGCCACACCTTGAAAATATCAAGCGGATTATCCGTGAACTCTGACAGTGAAATCAGAATATAAAACAAACGGGCACCGATTAACGAAAATATAAAGACCAAAAAAGTAAGTTTTTCTATTAAGGCAGGCGAAAAAGATGATTTCTTGCCATAAAATAAAAGCATTTTGAACCCGAAAAAAAACCGAGTGCAACAAAAACGCCGTAGGTGTGAATTTCCAAAAAACCAATTTTGAGAAGTGTAGGATACATAATAAAAATCTGTACTATGATACCGTTGAAAAACCTTTTAAGGGTTTCTCAACAATATCATTATACAAAAAAACAACAAAACTACAATAAGAAAATCCGCCACGGCGGATAACCAAGTCAAGGGCATTTGCCACAGAGAGCACCGGAGGAAAGACAGAATTAAGTGGTAAGTGGTAAGGATTAAGTGGTAAGTGATAAGTGATAAGTGATAAGGATTAAGAAGGGCAGTGATAAGTAGTAAGTGATAAGTAGTAAGTAAAAACTTAATCCTTACAACTTATAACTTAATACTGACTTCTTACTACTTAATTCTTAATCCTGACTTCTTAATCCTGACTCAAGTAATTCTCCGTGCTTTCCGTGTTCTCCGTGGCAATGTTTTTTATACCTAAAAAAAGCGTGAATTGAGCAAAAATAAATGAATAAAAACATTGAAATACCGACTGAAATTATATACA
>JAZDKR010000088.1:0-22125 GCA_043802785.1 Elusimicrobiota bacterium | reverse complement strand
ATTGATAAAAAATTAAATAAAATTTATGACGCTGCCTCTAAAAGTAGAAAAATTTACAAAAATTTTAAAACTGAACCTTATGTTGTTAATAACTCTTATCTCTCTAACTCATGGTTACATTCTTAAATGATTTGACAAGTAGCATTCTCTGTTCACTCTGCATCTCTGCGGTTCATTTTTTCAATATTTCGGTAACCCTTCTTTGATGGTATTCTGCTTTTTGTTTTTCACCAAGTTGAGCCCAGATATTTGCTAAATCCTGATGCGTGAAAACAAAATTTGGGTCTATTTCTAATGCTCTGTTATATTCATCAATCGCATTTCGCAAGTCGTTTTTAGCGATATAAATTCTTGCCAGATTATGATGTGGTTGCGAAAATGTATCACTCAACGAAATTGCTTTTTTATAATGATATATTGATTTATCTAATTCGCCTTTTTCAACCAATGCCATAGCAAAATTATTATTTGCGGCAACTGAATCTGGATTGTATTTCAAGATATGCTGAAAAAAAATATATGGATTTTTCCATACACGGTTTTGGTAAAATGTCAGCCCACCCCAAATCAAAATGCAAAAAAGAAAAATGTTTTTAAGCGTTGGGCGAGAATTAACCCAACTTGCTATTAAGACAGAAATACCGAATAAAGAAAAATACAACCAGTGTTCCATTATCAGTGCATTTACCGGAATAATACCCGATGTGGGCGCCAACGCTATCAAAAACCAAAAGTATGAAAAGAAAAATATGCGCTTTTTGTTGAATGAGCGAATTGCTAATATCAATCCGATAATTAGAAGAAAAAAACCAAACAGAACTTTCGGCTGTAAAAAGTAAGTAAATACTGGAATGGTTCTTTCCATATAGAGCGGATACGGAATTAAAAGAAGTTTTAGATAAACCAAAAACGAATGAAAAAATGTGAATATTCTGACGGATAAATTTTGACTGTATATATTTGCCGTTTGATAAAAATTGAAACTATTTTGAAAATTGAAAACGGTCAGCCGCAAAAAAAACCATGCGGCAACCACTAATATAAGAAAACCGTAAGTCGCAAATTGTAAAATATGAGATTGCGGAGCCTGTTCCAATTCCGTCCGGAGATTGCTTCGTCGTCCCGCAAGCGGGACTCCTCGCAATGACAGACGAGGAATCTCACCACCCGCAATGACATTTGAGTTCATCTTTCTTCTATTAGTATTAAGAAACGATATTTCCAAAAGTGGCAACAGAAAAATCATCATTATTGCTCGTTCTTTTGCTAAAATTGCCAAAATAGTTGAAATACAAAACAAGGTATAATAAACCCAGCCCTTCCTCAAGGGCTTTTCAGGAAGGGTTGGGTTCACCCTGTTAGAAACAGGAAGTTGTTCGTTTCTAACAGGGTAGATTTTCAGAAAGGCAAAAATTGCCAATAATAAACATCCGAAAGAAAGTATATCGCCTGTTCCGGATGCGTAAGATATTATTTCTGTATTTAACGGATTGGCAAGAAAAAATGCACTGCCTATAAAAGATGCAATTTGACTTTTGAATAATTTTTGGAGCAGTAAATAGATGAGTATTCCGCAAGATATATGGATGAAGATATTTGTTAAATGAAAAGCAACCGGATTGAGACCGAATGTTTTATTAATTATAAGCCAGACAAAAATTGACAATGGTCGGTAAAAATTATCCTTAAATCCGATGCCGCTTGTAACATTTGTGAAAAATATATCTTTAATACAAGACCAATCTCTAATATACGGGTTTCTGACAATAAAATGTTCGTCGTCAAAAAGAAACTCACCATTTATTGTATTGCTGTAAATTAAAAATGTAAAAAATGCTAAAAGTAACAGTTGCATGATGATAGATTTTTTATTCATATCAGAATAGGGGACACTCCTAACACCCGTTCAAATCAAGTAGATATAATTATGCCCGATAAATCGGGCAACTACAAATCAGGCGACCACATAAATTATCGCCAATTAAAACTTGTCCTCAACCTATCGAATACATTTTTGATTTTATTACTGACTTTCTCAAAACCGAAATATGCTAACGGAACTAAAAACAAAACAAAAATTGATGAGGATAACATACCGCCAAAAATTGTTAGTCCTAATGTTCGCCACATAGTTGCTGACTCACTCGTGTTTAGTATTAAGGGTAGAACACCAAGAATTGTTGTAATTGAAGTCATAATCACCTCTGAAAAATATGTTTCCGGTGTTTCAAAAATAACTTTTAGGAGATTGTTCCCATCTTTTTGGGCGGGCAATCCCTGCTTTCGCAGGGACTCCTCTACTTCTTTTTTGTAGATATTCATTTTTTCCACCATAACAATTGCAGAGTTCGCCACTACACCGCCCAGCATCATTAACCCAATCCATACGCCTAAACTTATTGGTTTTTTGAATACCAAAAGTAAAATTGCTACACCAATCAGTCCTAACGGTATGGACAGCATTATAATGAATGGTTGTGAGTATGATTCAAACAATGCGGCAATTGTAACATAAATCAATATCGCTGTTAAACATAATGCAAATATAAACTGTTTTTTGTTCCGAACCATATCTTCATACTCGCCGGAAAATTTGTAAAAATAATCTTTCGGGAACTTTAATGTCTTTAATTCTTTATCCATACTTTGGACTGCTGTTGAAAGCCCGGCATCCCGCCTGTTAGCACTTATTTGTATAAACCTTTTTTTATTTTTATGCCATATTTCCTGTTGAGTATTTACTTTATTTATATCACTAACCTGGTTAAGTGCAATAACATCTCCATTGGGTGATACGAATTTCAGCATCTTAAGTTCCGCCTCACTCTTCACACTTTCCGGCAACAACCTGCAAATGGTCTCTATTTCTTTTCCAGCAGTTCTGTAATATGTTGCAACTAATCCTCTGATTTGCCCGTGCAATGTATTTGCTAAATACAATGCTGTAAGTTTAAACAGTCCTAATTTATTCCGGTCAACATTTACAGTAATCTCTGGTTCATCTTCGCGCATTCTTATTTTTACATCAGAGAGTGTTTTAACTTGTGCCAGCCGACCTGATGATAAAAACGCAAGTTGCTTTAATATGCTATAATCGTAACCGTAAAAGTCAACAAAAACCTCTTTTGATGACAAACTTTGTGACGGTTGATAGTACAAAAATGCAGGCATAAACTTTTCAAACTTTTTCCTAAAATCATCCTTTACATAGTCCACATCTTTTTTTACTTTTACTTCAACAAAAGTATGCAATTTTTCTACTTTAGAGGTAACTCTTTCCACCTGAGGATATAATAATACCTCTTTTTCAATTTCTTTAACAACACCATCTGACCGTTCTATCCGTGTTGCTGGCGGAAATTGTATCCCTATACGAAAAGTGTCAAGTTCAGTTGTCTCCATAAACTCTGATTCACGAGTCATAAATACATAAAAAGTTATCGCCGTAAGCGCTGCTGTAACCAAAAGCACTTCTTTTGGCTTTCTGAAAACAAATTTTAAGCCCGAAATAAAATATGCCAACAAATTCTTCTCCCAGACGGACTTTTCAAGTCCCAGATTTTTAACTAATTTGAGAACGAGTGGCGGAATAAAAATTATGCTACATACTAACGAAGCTATCAGCGAATATGTTATTGCTAAACCAAACGGAACATATAACTTTTTCACTTCTGGCTCTAAAAATACCAACGGCAAAAACACAATTATTGTAGTCAAGGTTGACGCTAGGATAGGCATAAAAAGTTGTTCCGTCGCTTCCACAACTAATTTTGTTTTATCTTTTTCTTTTTGAAAATGCCCGACAATATTTTCTAATATTATAATAGCGTTATCCACAAGCATACCTACACCCAGACCTAAACCGCTTAGTGTCATAATATTGAACGAAAGTTTGCTCATATACATAAGCACCACTGTTATGCACAAACTTACAGGCACAATAAATATAATAACCAGAACGCTTCTAAAACTTTTTAGAAACGCCATCAGCACAACGCCAACCAGAATAGCGCTATAAACAAGTGAGGATTTAAGTGATGAAATTGATTGATTTATAAAATCAGCATCATTTTTTACCACAGTAAAATTTACTTCCCCACCAAACAAATTTTTTAACTTTTCTATTTCTTTCAAAAGATTTTTTGCAACGGACAAAGTATTCGCAATGGTTTCTTTCTGGATATAGACAGAGACAACGGAATGTAAATTCAATCGTGCAAACGAACTTGGCTCATAGTAAGAATCCTTAACTTCGGCAATTTCTCCAAGACGAACAACAGACCCTCTTTCTGTAACCGCCACAGCAGTAGATTTTATTTCGTCAATATCTTTATATTCACCAGTGGCACGAATTGTATATCTCTCATTAAATTTTTCTATTTCTCCTGCTGAGACAGAAATATTACTCAAATTTATTTTTTCTATAACACTCAAAATCGGTAGACCGTAACTAACTAACTTGGCATTATCCACTTCAATTAAAATTTTTCTTTCTCTGCCACCGCCAATTTCTATATTCGCCACACCGGAAATACGAAGGAAACGTTCTTTTATTTTATCTTCGGCAATTTCTCTTAATTGTTCAGGGGTATAACTATCAGATGCCAGAGTTATAATCATTACCGGCACATCGGATTGTTGAAATTTTGCAATCACAGGTCTTTCCATCTCACGAGGCAATCTGTGTCTTATAGTGGCAAGTTTTTCTCTAATATCAAGTATTGTGAAATTAAGATTTGTCTCCGGAAAAAATTTTAGAATTATTACCGACTCTGCTTCTCTTGATGCAGAAGTCATGTCCTTTACACCGTTAACCTCTGAAAAAACCTCTTCCATAGGGCGAGTAACATATTTTTCTACTTCGCTTGCAGGGATACCACCACGCAAATGAGATATAATACTCACTTCACCAAATTCATAATTTGGATATAGTTCTACCGGGATATGTTTGAAACCAACTAAAGCAAAAATGATTATACTACAGGCGAGCATTAAAGTTGTGACGGGTTTTTTTATTCCTAATTCTACGATTGACATATTGATAAGTGAAGCGTAAAGCGTTTAACGGCCGTGATGCTCCGTAGCCGCCACGGCGGATTAATAGAGTCATTTTTATTATAGTAAAATACTAAAAAAATACAATAAAAAAATCCCCAATAATTCCCTGCTTACCGGCAGGCAGCCCTTCTTCGCCACAGGCGAACCTACTCGGGGGATTATGATCTAAATGCCGAAGGCATGGTATGATTATAGAACGCCTGTGGCGAATTATTATAGAAACAAAACAGTGAATGCCGAAGGCATGGCATTATTGTAGAATTAGCGATAACAAGTCAAATACAAACCCCGTCGGGGTGACATTGTTGCACACAAAAAGGGGACGCTCCCTCCGAAAATAGAAGCGTCCCCTTTTTTTTGAAAAAGAATCAGAACCGTCCCAATACTCCTCTACCCTCGTATCTAAGTTCTTTTTCCATTTCCCTGTTAACAAAAATCTTGATAAGTACTTGATATGGAATATTACGGATATTTGCTAAATATTTGAGCCTGTTCAATAATGAAACCGGGAATCTAATAGATATCGGCTTTGAAGTCGGTCTTAAATTAGGAAATACTGCCTTCTTCCCTTTAGACCAATCAACATAATCGGTTGAATCGTGATTAGCCCAAAATCTTGACACCTCATCCTCGCTTTTAAGCAACGGCGCTTTCTTTAGTTTGTTCATAGTGTCCGCTCCTTTCTTTTTTGTTCATATCTCTTGCCAAGATAATTCTTATTTTTCCTGCCCTTTCGGTAAAAACCACAAAAAGCGGTCTGCCTGTTTTTGTTTTACCTAAAGCAATGTATCGCTCTTCTGCAATTGAATGTGTCGGGTCTGGAAGAATTGTAAGATTTATATCAAAAAATACTTCTTCTGCTTCCGGAAATCGTACCTTATGTTTTTTCCAGATTTTGTCTATATTATGTGTATCCCAATCAAAGTCCAATTCTAAAAATACTTTTTCCATTTTTGTATATTATACAACATACGAAAATTTTGTCAAGAGGTTTTTGGTTTTCATCCCGCATTTTGCGAAATTATTGCGTCATACGAACCGCTATAATAATGTCAGCCCTAACGGGCATTACAACTTTCTAACTGCCTCTTTACCTTTCTGTTTTTATAAATTTCTTGCAAACACATAATATGTTTTATCTGTTTTCTTTTTAATAAAGACATTGTATGAACAGCCATTTCTGCGGCACGGATTGTTGTTATTAACAGCACACCTTCTTTGCAAGATGTCCTTCTTATTAAATAACCGTCAAGTTTTGATTTTTTTCCCGATGGTATATTTATCACAAGTTTAATTTTCCCACTTTTTATTGACTGAACGACATCGGACTCACCCTCACCAATTTTCGAAACAACTTTCGCTTTTATATTTTCTGACAATAGATACTTGGCAGTATTTTTTGTTGCTAATATTTTATAGCCAAGTTTTTGTAACCTTTTTGCTAAAGGTAAAATTTCCGGTTTACCTTTATCACTCACACTGATTAAAATATATCCCTCCGTTGGTAAGGGAGAGCCAGCCGAAAGTTCTGCTTTGTAGAACGCTGATTCAAACGAATTGTCTATTCCCATAACCTCGCCGGTTGAACGCATCTCGGGACCTAAAATGGGGTCAACATCTGAAAATCTTGTGAACGGAAAAACCGATTCTTTAATGGCAACATAACCGGCAGGGGATAGGGGATAGCCAAGTAGGTTCGCCTTTGGCGAAGGAATAGGGGATAGGAAGTTTTTGCCGAGCATCGCATCAATTGCCATCTTTATAACAGGTATGCCTGTTGCTTTTGAGACAAAAGGAACCGTTCTTGATGCTCTTGGGTTTGCTTCAAGTATGTAGACAATATTATTCTTCACAGCAAATTGTATGTTCACCAAGCCCTTTACATTTAACGCTCTTGCTAACTTTTTTGTATAATCTGTGATAATCTGTGTAATCTGTGGTTTCAATGTTTTAGGTGGAATCATACAAGCGCTATCACCGGAATGTATTCCTGCTTCCTCAATGTGTTCCATTATACCCACAACACAAGTACTTTCACCATTGGACACGGCATCAACATCCACCTCTAAAGCATCTTCTAAAAACTTATCTATAAATACAGGGTGTTCGGGTGAAACATCTACTGCGGTCTGGAGATATTTTTTAAGTGCTCGTTTATCGTAGACAACTTCCATCGCTCTGCCACCCAATACATATGAAGGTCTGACAATAACAGGGAAACCAATTTTTTCAACAACCTTTTCTGCTTCTTGATAACTTCCTACGCAACCCCAATCAGCATGCGGAATTTTTAATTTTTCAAGAAGAGAGGCAAACTTTTTTCTATCCTCCGCCAAATCAATATTTTCGGTTGATGTACCAATAATTTTGACACCGGCAGATTTAAGTTTTCTTGCTAAATTAAGCGGTGTCTGTCCTCCAAACTGGATTATTACACCTTCCGGTTTTTCCCGGTCGTAGATATTCATCACATCCTCAAAAGTTAGCGGTTCAAAATAAAGTTTATCTGAAATATCATAGTCGGTTGAAACGGTTTCTGGGTTACAGTTGACCATTATCGTCTGAAATCCAAGTTTTCTCAATGCAAAAACCGCATGAACACAACAGTAGTCAAATTCAATACCCTGACCGATTCTGTTGGGACCACCGCCGAGAATCATAATTTTTGGAGATTGGGAGATTAAGAGATTGGGAGATTGGGGAACGGCTTCATTTTCAAATTCATATGTGGAATAAAAATACGGTGTGTGTGCTTCAAATTCACCCGCACAGGTATCTACGGTTTTGTATGTCGGTAAAATTTTTAATTTTTTTCTTAAATTTCTAATGTCTTTTTCTGTGCTTTTAGTAAGATACGCAATCTGGTAGTCAGAAAACCCATACTGTTTTGCTTTTTTTAATAATTCTCCATCAATTTGTAATTTGTAATTTGTAATTTGTAATTGCTTTTCCAACTCCACAATTTCTTTTATCTGATAGATAAACCATTTATCTATTTTTGAAAGTTCTGATATTTCTTCAACTGAAAGACCTAATTGTAAAGCATATTTGATGTTAAAAATGCGGTCGCAGTTTGGTACTTTTAATTTGTATTTCACCTGCTCAATACACTTTTTTTTGACTTTCCACTTTTGACTTTCTTCGCCACAGGCGAACCTACTCGGCACTTTCCACTTTTCTACTATTCCCAACCCGTCTGCACCAAGCCCATATCTACCAATCTCTAATCCGCGAATCGCTTTTTGGATCGCTTCCTTAAAAGTCCTACCAATTGCCATCACTTCCCCGACCGATTTCATTGATATACCCAAGGTATGGTCTGCATCCTGGAATTTTTCAAATGTGAATCTTGGTATTTTCACAACAACATAATCTATCGTCGGTTCAAACGCAGCAGGTGTTTTTTTGGTAATATCATTTGGTATTTCATCAAGAGTATAACCAACTGCAAGTTTTGCAGCAATTTTTGCAATAGGAAAACCGGTCGCCTTTGATGCAAGTGCAGAAGAACGGGAAACACGCGGGTTCATCTCTATAACTACTAATCGACCTGTCATGGGATTCACCGCAAACTGTATATTGCTGCCACCAGTATCAACTCCGATAGCACGAATAATTTTTATTGCAGCATCACGCATCGCCTGATACTCTTTATCTGTCAATGTTTGCGCAGGTGCAACCGTAATTGAATCACCAGTATGAATACCCATCGGGTCAAGATTTTCTATCGTGCAGACAATTACAACATTGTCGTTTTTATCACGCATCACCTCAAGTTCATACTCTTTCCAGCCAACAAGTGATTCTTCAATCAGTATTCTTTTAACAGGACTTGCCGATAAACCCCAATATACTTTTTCCTGAAACTCATCTTTTGTCCAACAGATACTTCCGCCACCGCCACCAAGTGTGAACGATGGTCTAATGATGCAAGGAAATCCGATTTTTTCGGATATTTTTTTTGCTTCAGAAAAATTTCTTGCATAACCAGATTTCGGATTTTCAAGATGTACTTTTTCTATCACTTTTTTGAAAAGAAGTCGGTCCTCTGACTTTTTTATTGAATTATATGTCGCACCGATAAGTTCAATACCGTATTTTGATAAGATTCCTTTTTGATGAAGTTCAACTGCCAGATTAAGTGCGGTTTGTCCCCCAAGCGTCGGAAGAATCGCGTCCGGCTTCTCTTTTTCTATTATTTTTTCTAAAAATTCGCAAGTTAATGGTTCAATGTATGTTCTATCGGAAAATTCCGGGTCGGTCATTATTGTTGCAGGATTGGAGTTGACAAGCACAATTTTGTAGCCATCTTCTTTTAATGCTTTTAGTGCTTGCGTACCTGAATAATCAAATTCGCACGCCTGACCTATAACAATCGGTCCTGATCCAATAATTAAAATTTTCTTTATATCAGTTCTTTTTGGCATAAGTTTTTACCATCCTGGCAAACTTTTCAAAAATGTATTTTGTATCGTGCGGACCTGGTGATGCTTCGGGATGAAATTGAACAGAAAAAATCGGCAATGTTTTATGTTCCATTCCTTCAAGCGTGCCATCGTTCAGGTTGATATAAGTCGGTATAAAATTTTTTAATGTTTTAATATCAACAGCAAAATTGTGGTTTTCTGCTGTGATTCCCACGCGGCCTGTTTTCAAATTTTTTATTGGCTGGTTTGCACCGTGATGTCCGAATTTCAGTTTGTATGTTTTTCCACCGGAAGCAAGACCAAGAATCTGGTGACCTAAACAGATACCGAATAAAGGCAGGGTGTAGGGTGTAGGGTGTAGGGTATAGTGGATTAACTTCTCTACGGTTTTAATGGCGTAAGAAACGCCTTCGGGGTCGCCTGGACCGTTTGAGAGTAAAATCCCGTCGGGCTCCAATGCCAAAATTTTTTCAAAAGATGTGTTTGCAGGAACAACAATAGGACGCAATCCTACCATTAGAAGCGACCTTAAGATATTTAATTTAACACCAAAATCTAGAACGACGACTTTGGGAGATTGCCGAGTAGGTTCGCCTCTGGCGAAGGAGATTACCGAGTAGGTTCGCCTCTGGCGAAGGAGATTGCCAAGTAGGTTCGCCTTTGGCGAAGGAGATTCGGTGAACTCATGAACCGTTTTACAAGTAACTTCTTTTACGAGGTCTCTTCCGACAATATCTGGGGCAAGTTTCAATTTTTTGAGCAAAAATTTCTTATCAAAATTTTGATTGCGGCAGGTTGAAATAATTCCCTTCATAGCACCTTTTTCTCTTATTTTTTTCACAAGTGCCCTTGTATCAATTCCTTCAATTGCAACGATTTTATTTTCCTGTAAGAATTCACCGAGAGATTTTTTAGCACACCAGTTGGAATATATTTTTGAGTACTCACGGACGACAAAACCGGAAACAAACGGTTTTTTTGATTCGAAATCATCAACATTTATACCATAATTCCCGATATGCGGATATGTCATAACAACAATCTGTCCTTTATATGACGGGTCGGTCAGTATCTCCTGATAGCCCGTTATGGAAGTGTTGAACACTACTTCACCAATTGTTTCACCTTCATAGCCGAACGACTCGCCAAAAAAGGTCGTACCGTCTTCAAGTGTGATAATTGCTTTTTTTTCCTTCATTTTTCATCCTTTATTTTTTCCAAGAATTTTTCTGACAATTTTTTTTCGGCAATAAGTTTAATCAGTTTTTGTTTCGCTCCATCTTTTCTATCTTTAGGTTTTGCCGTGTAATAGATATCAACCCAGATATTTGCCGCATCTTCGTATCTACCGTATTTTGTATAAATATTTCCGAGAATAAGTTTAACCTCAAACGGGCAATCCGGACATTTTACTGCCTCCTCAAGTTTTTTCATCACATCGGTGGATTTTCCTTCTCTTGAATAAACAATAGCAGCGGCATACAAATGAAACGGATAGAATTGCGGATTATGGCCAATGCCCTCATTTAATAATTCCAATGCCTCGTCATAACGGGTCAGATTCCAAGCAAGCGATGCACCGCCAAAAGCATAAACATATTTGAAATACGGGTCAAGACGAACGCATCTGCGGCACATAGCCAGAAGATATTTATATCTTCCATATTCGCCTTTTTTTCTGTCGTCTTTTTCATACTTGCGGTATTTTTCCTCGCTTACTTTGTCCTCCCAACCACCACCACCATAATACTGTAATGCCTGAACCCACATAATATCGGCAACGATTCTTCGCATCCCGAGTAGAAATCCAGCAAAATCAATTGGCTTTGTTTTTTCCGTAACAATATCCAACGGGGCAGGATATGGATAATTGGAATTTTTGTTTGCCCACCAACCGGTTAACACCAGAATCATTAGTAACAAAACAACCAATATGTTTTTCATAAAATCCCAGATTTTGCCAATATACTACTTATGTCGTCTTTAATATCAGAATTATCAGCATCAAAATCACTGAAACGAACATATCCTATTGTATCAAGACCGTCAATGTTTTTTTTGTTTTCATTGCAATATTTATTTACAATTAGATATTTTTTGATAATTTTTATTGGTAAATGTTCCGCTGTTTTTTTTATATTTTCCGCAGCAAGAAAACTTATATTTGTCGGCTCGGCAACTATAAACAACACATCAATTTCATTATTGGTCCGACGGGAAAGATGCTCCATCCCCGCTTCATTATCAATAACAACAAACGGATATTGACGGTTGATTTTCCCCAAAAAATCCCTCAAGAGATTGTTGACAGCACAATAACAACCGGGACCTTCGGGACGCCCCATAACAAGCAAATCAAACCCTTTTTCCGTCTCACAAATACACTCTTGCATTTTCATTTCAATCCAATCAATCTTTGAAATACCTGACGGATTTTTTTTAAATTCATCTTCTCGCAAATCGGAAACAACTGCCCCTTCGGGGCAATCCACTCCAAGATAATACCCGAGATTACTATTCGGGTCGGCATCAACCGCAAGAATCGGAGATTTTTTATTTTCAACTAACTGTCTTATAATGAAGGACGAAATCGTGGATTTTCCAACTCCGCCTTTGCCCGAAACCGCTATAATCATAGTAACACCAATTACAAATTACAAATTACAAATTTATTCTTATTAGATTCTCTGCCACATCCTTTGTTGTTACAATAATTTTTTCTGCAAGTTCTTCTGATAACGAACCTACACCGCAAGATGCCGTTATGAGATATCTGTTTTTAACTGCTGTTTCACTAATCCCTTTTTTAACAAGGTACTCTGCTTTTTTAATAAAATTTTCTGTAAGAGAATCCACTGTTTCCGAGTTTATTTGCTCGGAACTTGGCACAATTCCCCAAGCCAATATCCCGCCCCTGTCAAAAAATTTATTTAGTTTTTCCGGGTAGAGTGTCAAACCGTCAAAAAAATTATAGGCATCAAAAGATATAATGTCAATATTTGTATCCATTATCACTGACCAATCGGTATTCCCGCAGCAGTGAACACCTGACAGGGAATGTTCTTTGTGAATTCCGTCTGAGACCTCGTTAAGATATTTTATTACTTCTTCTCTCGAGATCTGCGTAAACGCACTTCCAAATGCAGATAGATACGGTTCATCAATAAACATAATAGTTCGGAGTTCATAGTTCATAGTTCGGAGTTGTCTTATCTGCCAGCGAGCTTTCATTGTTAATGCTTTAACTACTACATCTATAAATTGTTCGTTATAAAATATTGAACGATTGTTTTTGTCCGTAACTTTAAGACCGAAAGTAATGGGCCCGGTGATTTGTCCTTTGACAGTGGTAAGTGGTGTAGCCCCCGACTTCAGTCGGGGGTAAGTGGTAAGTTGCGAGATAAATTCGTAGAAACCAGCAGCATAATCTTGTGAAATCCTAAAATAATCTAAATCGTCAGCAATAATTTTTTCATAGAATTTTTCAAGTTCGGAAAGAGTATCGGTATCAGTATCAAAAAATATTTTCTGATTTTTTTCGTCCACAACAAGGCAGGGAAAACCCTCGGAATACTGCGTATACATGCTTTCACGGAAACTTTTTTTAGGAAGTTGCGGCCAAACGGGAATGTCAAGATTTTTCATAATAATCTCAACCGCTTTTTTTTCGTTTGTATGAGGCATACTGCCTATGACCGTAGACCCCGCTCTTTCTGAAAAGTCCTTAAGAAAGGGCTGGGTAGATAATTTAAGCATTTCTTATTCGCTCCGCAAATACGCTAATTATCGCAAATCCCTGCCTGACGGCAGGCAGGTAACACAAATATTCGCGAATATTCGCGTTACCTCATCAATTCGCGTGTATTAGCGTTTTCATTTTTTATTATCTCTAAAACTATTTTTAGATTTTTATCGGTTGCACCGCGACGACTGATAACAACCTCCCTTGCCCGTTTTCCCATTGCATCTCTTAATTTTTCATCGCTCAATAGCATTCTCGCGGAATTATAAAACTCTTCTTCATCGCTTACCTGAAATGCCGCCTTTTCGGAAATTAATAATTCTGCCGACTCCTTAAAATTTTTAACAAATTTGCCGAACACAACCGTCTTGCCGAGTTCCGCCGGCTCCAGCATATTGTGACCACCTGCATCATCAAATAAACTGCCACCGACAAAAATAACGGTCCCTACTGAATAGACATCTATAAGTTCCCCGATGGTGTCAAGCAAGAGACAGTGAAAAGTGCCGAGTAGGTTCGCCGCAGGCGAAGTAAGTGGTGTAGCCCCCGACTTTAGTCGGGGGTAAGTGGTAAGTTGAGAACGGCGAATGAAATTTATGTTTTCTTTTTGTAAAATTTTTTCAATTGCCGAACACCTTTCTGGATAACGCGGAGCAAGGACAAGTTTTAAACTCTTAAAATCTACGACCAATTTTTTATAAACATTTATTACTATTTCCTCTTCCTTCTCTCTGGTACTACCTGCAACAAAGATTAAATCGTTCTCTGTAAATCCAAAATCTCTTGTTTCTTGTCTCTTGCTTTTCGCCGCAGGCGAACCTACTCGGCTTACTTCTTTTATCATATCATATTTCATATTGCCGGTTTTTATCACCTTTTTTTCATCGTAGCCCAAAGCAATAAATTTATTTCTATCGGATTCTTCTCTGGCACAGATAAAATCTATTTTTTTTAGAATCTCCGCAATGAACTCTTTTACAAACAGATATCGCTTGAAACTTTTATCTGACATTCTCGCATTAATTGAGACAATTTTTGCGCCTTTTCTTTTAGCGGAAAAAATCAGATTGGGCCAAAGTTCGCTTTCAACAAGAATAAGCATTTCCGGGATAACTCTTAAAAACAATTTTTCGACACAGAACGGAATGTCAATCGGGGCAAATATAACCTCGTCAGCAATTTTTTTATCAAACACATATTTATATCCATAAGGCGTCATTGTCAATACCAGAACTTTCTTTTCAGGAAATATCTTTTTCAGTTTATCAATGAACATCGTTACTGTTTTTAATTCACCGATGGAAGAAGCATGTAAAATAATATATCTGCCTTTTTCAATATCATAAAATCCAAGTCGCTGCTTTATGCCGACAGATAATTTATCAAAAGCAGCGAGTTTATACCGCCAGACAAAATACGGTAGAATAAACACAAATGCAAAACCGACTAATATATTATAAACAAGCAGCATAAAAAGCATAAACCCAGCCCTTCCTGAACCCAGCCCTTGCGTGCAAAAGCTGGGTAAAAAACCCTTAAGAAAGGGCTGGGTAGACCTCCTCAACTGAAATGTCGTTCATACATCTTGAATCACCGACGGGGCATTTATTAGAACCTTTTGTTGAACATGGTTTGCATAAAAATTTTTTTGAGATTATTTTTGATTGTTCCGTCTGCGGATAAAACCCGAATTCTTCTGCGGTTGGACCAAAAATTGCAACGGTCGGCACTGATAATGCTTCGGCAATATGCATAATTCCGGTATCATTTGTAAGTAAGCACTTGCATTCTCTTAAAGCAACTGCTGTTTCCTGCAACGACGAGCCGCAAAGATTTTTTGCCCTGTCGCCGACCTGTTTTTTTATATCCTCGCAATAATCAAAATCTTTTTCGCCTCCGAAAATAAGTATCTTGCAATTATTTTTTTCCAGGATTTTTTTTGCCAGATTGACAAAATTTTCCTTCGGCCATCTTTTCGTTTTCCAGACGGCAACGGGACAAATTCCTACATATTGATTTTTGGATCCGCCAAGGGCGGGGTCAATGAAAAAGTCAAGCCCTTTGTCGTCATATAAAACGCCGAGCGACTCAACAGTTTTTAAGTACCTTTGAAAAACAGGAACTTTTTCTTTATAAAAATTTAACCCGAATTCCACCAAAAAAAATCTCTCAATTAAATAATTTTTATATCTTAAAATTTTTGCACCCGAAAACAAAGTCAAAAGAAAAGTTCTGAAATTACTATGGATATCTAAAATTAAATCGTATCTTTCTTTTTTTATCCGTCTTGCTAATTCAAAAATACTGTTTTCAAAGAATATCAGATTTGAAATATATGGATTGGCTGAAAGAATTTCTGAATATTTTTTTTTAACCAAAAAATCAATCTGTGCAGAAGGGAATTTTTTACGGAGACATCTTACCAAGGGTGTCGCAAGAACAATGTCGCCGATAGAACTTAACCGTATAATCAAAATTTTCACCCCGCTCTTCCTCCACTTATTATTATCCCACTCTCCTGTTTTATATTCAGGAAGGACGGGGTTCACAATAAAGTTATTATACTTTTTTAGGAAGTAAAATCAAGAGAAAAAGAAAGAAAGAAAGGGGACGCTTCTATTATTGAGAAAATAGAAACGTCCCCTTTCTTCCGCTTTCTTCCGCAAAAAGAATCAGAACCGTCCCGATACTTTTACCATTACATTAAAGGTTTTCTCAAGAATAATAGACATTTCATTCTTTTTTATACATAACGGTAAATAGAGATAGATAATGTTACCGAGCGGACGCAAAATTACGCCTTTTTTAAGTCCTTCTGTATAAACTTTCAGTCCGATTCTTTCTTCAAAAGTGAACGGTAGTTTTGTTTTTTTATCTTTAACTAATTCTATTGCACCTACCATACCGATATATCGCACATCTCCCACTAAAGGTAACGACCTAAATTTTTCCATTCCGTTGTGAAAAATCGGAATCAGGTTTTTGATTTTATCTAATGTGTTTTCTTCCTCAAAAATTTCAAGGGATGCCCGAGCGACGGCACAGGATATCGGATTTGCAGTATAAGTGTGACCGTGATAAAATGTTTTTTTCTTATTATAGTCATCATAGAACGCTTTGTAAATTTTATCGGTGGTTAAAGTTGCTGCAAAAGGCAAAGTACCGGAAGTTATGCCTTTGGAAAGACACATAAAGTCGGGCTCAACATTGTTTACATATTCACAAGCAAACATTTTTCCTGTTCTGCCAAAACCCGTCGCCACCTCGTCTATAATTAAATGCACATTATTTTTTTTCAATAAAATTGCAACTTTTTCCAAATATTCTTTTGGATAAACAATCATACCGCCAACAGCTAAAAGCAACGGTTCCAAAACCATAGCAGCAATTTCATGTTTTTTTTTCTTTCAATAGTTTTTCTAACGGCAAAGTACAATCAATTTTACATGTATCTCTTTTTTTACCCATCGGACAACGATAACAATACGGAGAAGGTAACTTGAAACACGAAAAAAATAAAGACGAAAATATCTCGTTAAACAAATTTATTCCGCTTACACTCATTGCCCCAATTGTATCTCCGTGATATCCCAAATCTAAAGATACAAATTTTGTCTTATTTTTTTTGCCAATATTTTGCCAGTACTGAAAAGACATTTTAAGTGCCGTTTCAACGGCGGTTGAACCATTATCCGAAAAGAAAATTTTATTTAAGTTTTCCGGTGTTATAGCAATAAGTTTTTCTGCCAACAAAATAGCGGGCTTATGTGTAAAGCCAGCAAACATTATGTGATCCAACGAATTCAATTGTTTGATAATCGCTGATTTTATTTTATGATGGTTGTGCCCGTGAATGTTACACCACCAACTGGAAATTGTGTCAAAAAAAATATTTCCCTTATTATCATAAAGTTTAATACCCTCTGCTCTCTCAATAAAAATGGGCGGAGTAGATTCATAATCCTTCATCTGTGTATAAGGGTGCCAAATATATTTTAAGTCCTTCTCTAACCATTTATTCATTTTACCACGACGATTCAAACTGATAACAAACCGATTAAACGAAAGATTGCTTCGGTCGTCCCGCTGAACAGACTGTGTCATAATTACTAAAAAGCCCGTCATTCCCACGCAAGTGGGAATCCAGCCAAGTAGGTTCGCCGCAGGCGAAAAAACTGTGTTATCGTCGGAGAATGGATTCCCGATAAAGGCATTCGGGAATGACGATAAACAACATTCGGGAATGACGAAACCGAAAAACAGCAATTATGACACAGCCGCTGAATCGGTCGCCACAGGCGACCTCGCAATGACACCTGCCTGCCGTCAGGCAGGTCTGTCTGCATCAGTTCTCTTATCTGTCTAAATCGTCTTCCCAATCATCTTATTGAAAATTCTGTCGGCTATTGGAATAAACGCTTTGTATAACAAGCCCTTGTTTTTTTGCCAAGGTAAAATTCCCAACACTTCTTCGCCTGTCAATTTACTTATTATTTGGGGGTTATCTTTTATCACAATTTTATTCTCGTTTTTATCTGTATTATTAAATACAATCCCCAGCATTTTTATATTTCTTGCTCTTATCGCTTCTACGGTTAAAAGTGTATGATTTATGGCACCTAATTTATTTGCTGCCACAACCAAAACCGGTAAATTTAATTCTACGGCTATGTCTATTATCAATTTATTTTTATTGTAAGGTACCAGAAGTCCCCCCGTCCCCTCAACAATTACAAAATCAAATTGCTTTGATAGAATGTTAAAACTTTTTTTTATCTTGTTGGCATCAATTTTTCTTTTTTCCATATCTGATGCCAGATGTGGTGAAGCGGCAAACTTAAAGATGTAAGGGGCTACATTCGTCTCAATGTCCGTGGAAAAAATTTTAGCACCCGTCTCTATCCATTTTTGAGTAATAACCCGATAACCCTTGTCCAAAAAATATCTGGCAAGTAGTCCGGTAACTATTGTTTTACCTACATTTGTATCGGTTCCGGTAACAAAAATTGCTTTCATAGTAATACCATAAGCATGCCAAGGGCATGCTACTACAAGATTCAATCGGGTCGGGAGACCCGACCACTACCCTGTCCCTGACAATAAAAAATCTGGTAAGATGCTGTTAAATTATTAAATTTTTTCTTGTATATTTTTTCTAAATCCTTTATTTTCTTGGGAGTCCAAAAACTATTAGCAGATATACCGTCGCCTCTTGTTCCCGTATATCTTATTTTATTTAGCAGTTGCAATAATGAACTGTGTTCTTCCTGAAAAATTTCCTCCTCAACAAAAACATTTCTGAATTGCCCTTCTAAAATTTCTGAAAGATTTTCTTTTTCAATAAACCCGCAAGAAGTTAAACTTGTATCTCTTCCAAACAATTCTTTTAAAGATGCATTTAATTCATAAAATGTTTTTGGACCAAAAGTAGAGAAAAGAATAACACCGTTATTTCCAAGTAATTTTTTATATTTAGTCAAACTCTTCTCCAAACTCAAAAACCACTGAAAACTTGCATTAGATGTAATCATATCAAACTTTTCGTCAAACTCTTCATCCTCCGCATCCGCTACAACAAATTCTGTTTTAGTGTCTGTTGAAAAAGTATCCTTGGTATCATGCTGAACTCGTTTCAGCATCGTTTCAGTATTTCGTAGACCCTGAATCAAGTTCAGGGTGACACTTCGTGTCAATTTATTTTTTGCAATTTCTATCATATCATATGATATATCAATTGCTTTTATATTGGCGTCTGGAAATTTTTCTCTCAAAAGCCGAGTATAATTCCCTGTTCCGCAACCAATATCCAAAATTTTCCCGCCAGCCGAGTAGTTCATCCTTCGGCTGAAGGCGGATCTGTTTCTTTTTATTTTTGAAATAAGTACTTCTGCGGAATGATTCTGCACTAAACAATACTTATCATAATAACCAGCATATTTGGAAAAATTTTTTTTAATTATCTCTTTATCAAGCATACAATAATTCCTTAAAATTTTCCTTTAAAAACGGAAGATGTCCTGAATCATTAAAAACAATAAGTTTTGCGTGGGGAAGATTATTTTTGAAAGCAATGGCTTCGTCTATTGTAGATATTTTATCTTTTTCGCCGTGAACTATTTTTATTTCTTTTATACCGTTTAGTAAATTTGGATTTATCTCCGCACACGAAAGTCGGTCCAACCCGTCAATCAAATCTTCCGTTTCCATATCTTGCAGATAATCGTTTAATAGATTTTTTCTAAACCATGCAAAATACTTTTCATCTTCCTTGCAGAAACACTCCGCATAAAATTTATAAAGATATGCAACTTTGTTCTTTATAATATATTTTTTTACGTCTTCTAAAATTTTCTTTTCATATTTTATTTTTATACCAATTAGAATTAGTTCGTCTATTAGTTCAGGATTTTTATACGCAAAGTCATAACTTAAAAATGCACCATGCGACCAACCAAGAAGCGATATTTTATTAATATGCTGTTCGCTTAATAGATTTTTTAGTTCATCTTCAAAACCCGCTATTGACTTATTTTTATTGGAATAAAGAAAATAATTATATTTCAAATCCATTGTGGCAAAAATCTTAGAATCAAAAGCCCACCCAGGAATCAAAACAATGGATTTCTCTTCTTTTCTGTTTATGAACTTAAACATAACTCACTCATGTTTTCAATCAATTTTTGCAATATCTCTTTACTGTGATAATAGGTTAAGGAAAATCTTAATCGCGATTCGCCAACAGGCACCGTAGGTGGTCTTATCGGCAAAACCCAGTATCCTTTCTCTTGAAGTTCATTGCTGAATTTTATTGTTTTAGAAACTTCACCGAGAATTAACGGAATTATTTGCGAAGAACCTCTCGTATTAAATCCAATGTTTTTAATTTCATCGCGAAAATAACCAGCATTTTCTAAAAGTATTTTTCTTCTGAACGGTTCTTCTTTGAGCAATTCCAAACTCGCTATGTTTGTAGATATTACCGAAGGAGGAAGTGCTGTAGAATAGATAAAACTTCGGCAAGTATTTACTAAGTATTCTGTAATGTCTTTTGAGCACGCCAGATATGCCCCAAAACTTCCAAGTGCCTTCCCAAATGTTCCCATAATCAATTCAACCCTGTTTATTAATCCCTCTTCTTCCAGCATGCCACTTCCGTTTTTTCCAAAAATTCCGGTAGCGTGTGCCTCGTCCACCATCATCTGACAGTCGTATTTTTCTTTTAATTCAACCATATTTGTCAAAGAAGGTTTATCGCCATCCATACTGAAGATCGTTTCTGTGATTATTAAACAATTTTTATATTTGCCTCTTTCTTTTTTCAACAAATGTTCCAGATGATTCAAGTCATTGTGTTTGAAACGCAAAAATCTTGCGCCCGATAATAATATCCCGTCTATTATACTCGCATGGTTCAACTTGTCTGAAAAAATTACATCATTTTTTGTGAACAACGCACTTATTATACCAAGGTTTGCCTGATAGCCAGAGTTAAAAACCAAAGCACTTTCCTTACCCTTAAATGCCGCTATCTTATCCTCTAACTGATGATTAATTTCTAAATCGCCACTCAAAAGTCGCGAGGCGGAAGCACCGGTACCAAACTCCTCCGCTGCTTTCTTTGATGCCTCTTTAAGTTTGGGATGACTCGCCAGACCTAAATAATCGTTTGACGAGAAATCAAAATATTCTTTATTCTTAAAATAAATTTTACCTTCTCTTCTGTAATTTGCCGGACACAATGCTCTCATCAGATTATTCTTTTTTTTTTCTTCCAAAAATTCTTTAAAATCAATCATATACTTTTTAATTCTTTAATAAGATTCCAATCCTCCGACACATCCCTTCCCTTAATGGTCAAGTATCCGCCGATAAGCATTCCGTTAGCTCCAGCAATGAATCCCAATGCTTGAAAATCTTTTAAGATTGTTTCTCTGCCAGCAGCAATTTTTATAATTTTATCTTCCAATATAATTCTGAAAATAGCTATGGTCCTTATGGCATCTACGCAGGATATTTGATTTATATTTTCTAATGGTGTTCCTTTAACAGGAACCAAAACATTAATCGGGATAGAATCCACTCCAAGTTTTTTTAATATTACCACCATATCAATTCTATCCTGCCATGTTTCACCCATACCGATTATTCCACCGCTACATACTTCAAGTCCAACTTCTTTGGCCGCATAAATAGTAGCCATTCTTTCCTCAAAAGTGTGTGTGGAAACAATTTTAGGATAAAACCGCGGAGAGGTTTCTATATTGTGATGATACCGAACAACTCCTGCTTTTTTCAACATTATCAATTCCTGTTTTGATAATGCACCCAATGAAGCACAAACATCTATACCGACTCCATTTTTTATCTCGCGTATTGATTCTAAAATTAAATCCAATTCATTCTTATTTAAACAATTGCCACTTGTAACAATTCCGAACTTTTTCGCACCATTGTCTTTCGCAGTATATGCTGCTTTTAGAATTTCGCTTTTCTTTTTTAGAGGGTATACGGGTAAGATAGTGGAGTGCTTCGAGGACTGGGCACAAAACTTGCAATCTTCACTACATAAACCCGACTTGGCGTTTAATATGCTACAGATTTCCAACTTATCGGATGCGTATTTTTTCTTTACTTTATCGGCACGCTGAATTAAATCTATAAGAGGGGTATCTATGAGATGATGATAGGGGACGGAGTTGACTTGGTTCACTTTATCATTCCCCCAATACCTCTTTTAGTCCGCCGATGCGAATTTAGTTTACTTAGGGTCTACTGAAAAATTGTTTTACTCTTAAGTTTGCGTTAGTATATCAGTAAAGATTCTGTCATTTTCCATCTTTTCTGTTGATAACTCGCTTCGCTTTTGTTAGATTCTTGTCATAGCTGTTGATAAGTTCA
>JAZDKR010000087.1:0-15083 GCA_043802785.1 Elusimicrobiota bacterium | reverse complement strand
GGTAATTGTCCCTTATTAAACCATCTCCATGCCGTATGATAAGATATTCCCTGCTGTTTAGCCCATTGACTTAATTTCATAGCAATATTATATCATATTCGTTTATATTTGTCAATAGTTTAATCACCAGTTGCTAACCCTGTTGATAATTTTACTCTGTATCTGTTCTGCGTTGTTTTTAAAAGAATGTTCCCGTCGGCATTGCGAATATTGATTGAAAACTGCAATCAGTACATACACCTTTTTTTGTATCGCAGAAATCCCTGAATATCTGTATAAGCCCTTGCTGGATTCTTTCGCTTTGCCCGGAAATATTCCCAAAACCGCATCTCCATGATGTAATCCGTGCTGTTCTGTTTGTTGATATTGTCGGCTGTTTCAACCACCACTGATAGACAATTTTTTCGTCTTCGGGTTTTTGTACTTTCGCAATTGCCAGAGGCAAAAAAGTGTTTATTAAAATTAAAAGAATCCTTTCTTTGCCAAGTAAAGCGATTGGTTTTGAAAATTTTTTTGAACCAAAGGTGGTTCTATAAAACCAGAAATTGGATAAATCCGTTATGCCCGCATTGTCTTTTGGCAGAAATCTTTCCTGAAAATTTTTTAACTTAAATCCACCGGTAAAAATTTCGTCGCAAAAATTTTGGAAAAGTTTTTCAAAACCGTTGTTACTAATATATTTTGAAATTATTAAACTCGCCGCAGCAAATCGTCTATACGGAAAATTGTATGGTCTTAACCCTCTGAACTTCCAATTTAGCGTAGCGTCTTTTTTTGTTATTTCAGAAGATTCTATTTGCTGTCTTAGTATTTTCCAAACCTTTTTGATTTCTAATATGTAGTCCTTTGATTCATCGTCAAATGTTTCCAACTTTTCAGAGTCAGGAATAAGACCTGCAACGCCGAAAAAAAGCGACTGAATTATTACCGACTTTTCCTCAAACTGATGGACTTCACCGTCCCATTTCATTATTTCTTCTATTTTTTTAAGAGGCAACATTTTGGCTAATTTCTTGAAATTTTCCCTGTTAGGACCATAGCCGAGGCCGTCCATAATACCATTGTAGATTATTTCATTTATTGATTCGTTTGTCAACTGGTTCGCAAAAACTTCGCTTTTCTGCCTTACCTTTTCGTCACCGGCAAGACCGACGATATATTCAAGCAATGAATATTTTTTCAGAGTCCATTTTGCGCATTTTCCAGCACTGACTTTGCTGGAATAAGGATAATTTTCAACATCGAAATTGCCGTCAATAATTTCCAAATCGTCGTTTATGTAATCAATAAGTTCAATAGCTGGAATTATTTTTTTATTCTGGGTTATGGTTTTTGCTTCCTTCCCTTTACTCCAAAGAAATATATGTAAAACGACATTGTTGAAATTTTTATTTTTATTATGTTTGTGCGTTTTCCAGTTTGACGAGTAAATATCAATCTCAACATCACCTGTCAAATCCTGCCCATCTAAGTTGATTTTAGCGTTTTTGAAATCAGGACCTTCATCAAAATTCCACTCGCCGGGCGTTAATATCACGATTCTTTTACCGTCGGTAGTTCTTAATCCCCTTCTTTCAATTTGCTGGTCAAACCAGATTGTTTTTACAAGTTTTTCCGTAATCGGCTGTCTGTTTGCCGTATAAATTTTTTCTGTTTCTTTTACAAAAATTGAATCTTTCAATTTTCTGTATCTATCTGTAAAATTTGTCGGATTATGAAACTTCACATCGTCAATGTATTTCATAAAATGCTAACTACACCCCTGCAGATTTCTCCGAAATCTAACCACAGGGGCAGGCCAGATTTTTGAAGGCGATTACACAGGCGGGTCGCCATCGCAATGACATTTTCTGTGAAATCTGTGGTTACGAAGTTTTTTTAACTTTTAACTTTTTCACCTTTAACTTTCATTATATAAACCTTTTTCATTACATCGCCGATTTGAATTTTGTGAACAACATCAAGCCCTTCAAATACCTGACCGAAAACGGTATATTGTCCGTCTAAAAACGACTGGGTTCCCAAACAAATATAAAACTGGCTCCCGGCGGAATCAACATCCTGTGACCTTGCCATAGCAACCGTCCCGTCAAGATGCGGTCGCTTATTAAACTCCGCTTTTATTTTGTATCCCGGGTCACCTGTTCCGTCGCCTTTCGGACATCCGCCCTGAATAACAAAGTTCGGAACAACCCTGTGAAATTTTAGCCCATCGTAAAATTTCTTATTGGCAAGTTTTTTGAAGTTGCTAACAGTATTTGGTGCGTCCTGTTCAAAAAACTCAAACTTTACTACGCCCTTGTTCGTTTCAATCACCACAATTTCTTTAATTTCTTTCATCTGTTTTTTCTCCTTACCGTAAAGATAGGTGTAAAGTGTAAAGTGTAAAGTGTAAAGTAAGAGGCAAGAGACAAGCGGCAAGAAACAAGCGGACAAGAATGCCTTCTTGCTTCTGACCTCTGACTTCTTGCTTCTTGCTTCTTGCTTCTTTTCAATTTTCATTTTCTCCATCCTCCTTTTTAGAGTTCCTGTCAGCCATTTTAATAAATTATGTGTCTAATTTCAAGGGTGCAGTCCAGTTCTCATCCCTTAAAAATTCCACCAACTCATCTAATCCGAAAAAAACTTCAATTTTATAGTCGGCACTTCCAAAGTGCCTACCGTCGGTAAAAACTGTGCCGCTTGATTGCTTTTTTACGGTTTCATAATCAATGTTTGCTTTTTTCTTTAATTCTTCACGGTCGTCTTTACAGTCGTGATTGTGAACATAAAACAATTGATGTTTTTTTTCGTCATGATACAGCAGAAATTTTTCGTAATAAAATAAAAGTCCGCAGAAAGGGCAAACAACTACATTCATCTGCCCGTCTAAAATCATTTCCTTTAAGTCGGGGTCAGTTGTCACATTGACAGAGTCCCACAATTCCCACTCAAATTCTTTCCCGCAAGAGCATCTGATTTCCTGTTTTTGACAAAATGACATAAGAAAATTATACAAAAAAAACAAAAAAATGGCAACCCCTGTTAGAGATACCGTGTCGCTGTGCGACATCTCTAACGTGGTCAATAAAAAAATGACCCCTTGACTTTTATTCAACATTTTGGTAATGTGTTATCGTGAGAAAAATATATCTTGACTATAATGCAACTACGGCTGTTCACTCGGAAGTACTTGATGCGATGCTTCCTTATTTCAAGGATTTTTACGGCAATCCTTCAAGTTTTCATTCTTTTGGTCAGAAAACAAGAAAAGCGGTTGAGGATGCACGAGAAAAAATTGCAAAGTTTTTAGGTGCTGAAAGTCCGTCAGAAATCGTTTTCACCTCCTGCGGAACTGAATCAAACAATTTTGCTATTAAGGGAATTGCGTTTGCCAATAAGGACAAAAACTGCCATATCATTACATCTGCTGTTGAGCACCATTCTGTGCTTGAACCCGTAGATTATCTCTCTAAAAAATTCGGGGTTGATGTAACATATCTGCCCGTGAACAAATATGGAATTGTAAATCCCGAGGATGTTCTCAAATCAATAACAGAAAAAACGGTTTTAATTTCAATAATGTATGCAAACAATGAAACCGGTGTAATTCAGCCGATAAAAGAAATTGGAAAAATCGCAAAAGAAAAAAATATAATTTTTCATACCGATGCCGTGCAGTCGTCTGGTAAAATTCCTATTGATGTCCAGAAATTAGATGTTGATTTACTCTCGATTTCAGGACACAAACTTTACGCTCCGAAAGGTATCGGCGTTCTCTACATAAAAAAAGGCACGAAACTTCATCCGCTTCTTCACGGAGGAGGTCATGAGAAAAATAGACGGGCCGGAACCGAAAATGTTCCTTATATCGTCGGACTTGCCAAGGCCTGTGAAATTGTGTCAAAAAACATTGAAGAGAAAAATGAACGAATGTTGAAACTCCGCCAAAAATTAGAAAAAGAAATTTTGGAAAAAATTGAGCATACCCAATTAAATGGCCACCCGACGAAACGGCTTTCTAACACATCAAACATCTCCTTCAATTTTATTGAGGGTGAAGGGATTTTAATGTCGCTTGATTTGGAAGGAATTGCTGCTTCAACAGGAAGTGCATGCACTTCGGGAACTCTGGAGCCGTCTCATGTTTTATCTGCGATGGGTGTACGTCCGGAAATATCCCAGGGTTCTGTCCGATTTTCTCTCGGTCATTGGACAACGGAAAAAGATATTGACAAACTTTTGGAGATTTTACCAAAAATAGTGTCGCGTTTAAGAGCGATGTCACCACTATGGGAAGACAAGATGAGAGGCAATTAAAAATGTAAAATGAAAAATGACACGAAGTGTCATTCCGTGCTTGACACGGAATCTATAGATTCCCGCTTTCGCGGGAATGACAGTTTCACTATCATTTTTAATTTCTAATTGGAGTTATCTATGCAATACTCGTCAAAAGTGATGGAACATTTTAATAATCCGAGAAATGTCGGAGAAATAAAGGATGCCGACGGTATCGGGAATGTTGGAAATCCTGTTTGTGGCGACATAATGCGGCTGTATATTAAAGTAAAAGACGGAATTATTGTGAACGCAAAATTCAAAACATTCGGCTGTGGCGCTGCTATTGCCACATCTTCAATGGTAACAGAAATGGTAAAAGGAAAAAGAATAGATGAAGCATTGAAAATTTCAAATCATGCCGTTGCCGAAGCATTAGGCGGACTTCCTTCCATTAAAATGCATTGTTCAGTTCTTGCCGAAGAAGCCCTCCGCTCCGCAATTGACGATTACTATAAAAAACATCCCGAAGAAAAACCGAAATGAAAAACAAGTCATCGCAACTTCGGTGAGAGATGTCATTCCCGCAATTTGTTAGCGGGAATCCAAGAATAAATTGTTATGGATTTCCGTTTACACGGGAATGACAACAGATGGATTCCCGACAAAACCATTCGGGAATGACATTATGAAAAAAAGAGTTCTGGTTTTAATGTCGGGTGGTGTTGATTCATCACTTGCTGCGTATATTCTAAAAAAATCCGGATATGATGTTATCGGCTGCACTATGCGGCTTTTTTTATGTAAAAACCAGGTGGGTTCGCCCGCCACAGGCGTCCTCCGCGGTGGACAATCTGTGGCGAAAAAATCATCCGAAAAGCAGTGCTGTTCACCCGATGATATAAATGAAGCACGACGGACAGCCCAGCAACTTGGAATAAAACACTATGTTGTTGATAAAAAAGATATTTTTGAAAAGTATGTAATTGAAAATTTCGTTTCCGAATATCTTAAAGGCAGAACTCCCAATCCGTGTATAATTTGTAATCTAAAAATTAAATTTGAAGAAATGCTGAAATTTGCCAGAGGGCTCGGTTGCGATTTTTTGGCAACAGGACATTATGCGAGAATAGAAGGGCAGTCGGAAATTGGAAGTCGGAAGTTGGAAGTATTTTTATTGAAAAAGGGAATAGATGAGACGAAAGACCAATCGTATTTTCTTTACGGTTTAACTCAGAAAAATCTTCCAAATGTTTTGTTCCCGGTTGGCAATTATAGAAAAACAGAAATAAGGAAACTTGCGAAAAAATTAAAATTATCAGTTGCAGATAAAAAAGAAAGTCAGGAAATATGTTTTGTGGAGGACGCAAATTATCGCGAATTTTTAGAAACGCGAATTGACGCGAATAAACTAAAACCAACTTTAGTCGGCCCCACTGAAGTGGGGTATAAAATAAAATCAGGGAATTTTGTAAATACTTCAGGAAAGATTTTGGGGACACACAAAGGGCTGCCATTTTACACCATCGGACAACGACGAGGTCTTGGTTTATCTGTTGGCGAACCGATTTATGTTGTAAAAATTAACACAAAAAAAAATGAAATTGTCGTAGGCAAGAAAGAAGAACTGATAAGCAAAGAGTTTGAAGTTACAGATATTTCATGGACATTCTCGCCACCAAAAAAATCTCCGATAACCGCAAATGTGCGGATAAGATATAGGCACAAAGAATCAGAAGCAAAAATATTCTTGTTGAAAAACAATACCGCAAAAATTGTATTTGAAAAATCCCAGATGTCAATCACACCAGGTCAGGCGGCGGTCTTTTACAAAAAAGATGTTGTTTTAGGCGGCGGAATAATTCGGGAAGCGTGAATCGTGAATGGTAACTCCGAACTCCGAACTAATACAAACGCATTAAATATTCTGACATATTCAAGAGATTAAGGTTGTCATTCCCGTGAAAACGGGAATCTACAATTACGGATTCCCGATAAAGGCATTTGGGAATGACAGTCAGTGTAAAATTAGTTAATGCGTTTGTAGTATATTAGCCGTTTCACACCATTCACCAGATGTAGAGTGTTCTTTGAATTTTCGCTGTTTTATAAATGGTTTTATTTCTTCTTGGATTTTTTGAAAACTCTTTTGTGCTTCTATAAAATGATCCTTTTTTTCTTCTGAAATATTATCCAATAATTTCATGTTATTATTCATTTCTTTACCTCCATACTTACAGCAAATGAATATTGTTCACTTTCAATACATTTTGCGGCCCTAGTCGTCACATAATTGTTTGTTCTTATATATAATTCATACACTGTTTTCCAAAATTCATTATTTACATTTCTTTCATCTATTTTCAAACCACACGAGGTAGCATCGTTACTACAAATTGGTCTACCATGAGATTTTGTCTGTTTGGGTGTTAAAAAAATTTCAATTTTTTTTCTAATATCATCAAGAGGTATACCCTTCATCATATCACAGGCAAGAGCTCTTATTGCTATATCTTCTGATAAAGAAAGAGCTACTTCAAATTCCTTTATTTCTCTTTCATCGTAATTAGATAATTGTTGTAAATAGGGCTGTAAATTCCCTGTTTCTTTTACAGCTCTTGAAAATAAATCTTTATAACTTTCAACAATGTTATAAACCGAAAACCATTTTGTTCTACCACTTTCTGATGTGCTTAATTGCGGATCAATAGGACCTAATTCAGAAGTAGGCCCCATAATAATTTTGCTTGCACCAAAGGATATCATTGTAGCAGCAGATTTCGCTTTCCCTGGCACAATTGCCCAATATTCACCTGTATTACTATAGGTTCGGCAAACATTTATTATTCGTTCAGCGGCAAGTCCATCACCACCGGGCGAACTTATTAATAATGCCAATCCTTTTGATAAGTCCATTTTTTGCAGAACACCTTCTAACATATCGGCATCGGCATCTTCAATCATAACTGGAAATCTAAAACTTGTGAAAAATGAAACAACAGGTCTTTGGAGCTCCTTTCCTAATTTTTGAAAAATACGCTGGCGGGTTTCAGGTCCTTGATTTTGCTCCGTTAACACTTGTGATATTACAGGATCTAATTTTTCTTCCATTAAAATAACCTCATTAAGAAATGAACACCCGTTATTTTATAAATTATTTTTACATTTGTCAAGTGGTTTTTTATTCCCTAAATCCGATATGGGTATTGGACTTTGGATAAATCAGCTATTTCTGCTGAAAAAATTTAAACCGTTTCATTACATGGTTCAAAATCAGCAGGGAATTTAATCTTACTTCACCGAATTTCCGGACATAGTCCGTGAAACCCAGCTTTTTAGACGCACCTCTACCGTGAACCAGTCCTGCCTCAACCTCAGTATGAAGTTATACGCAGACCATCAACTATAAAATATATTGTAATTCCCAGCATTTTTCTCTCGCTCGTCGGTATATCTCATATGTTTCTCTTAACGCACCGCATATCCTCAAAATAATATACCTTGATTTTCTAATTATTCTTCCTGCCATCTGTATAAATTGCCACCTCACACTACCGATTGTCTTTTTTAGCCAGCCCGTCGGAAATAAATATATCTTACTCGCTATAAATAAATTGTATGCCAGTATCCCGAGACCAAACCATACCGCATTCGCTCCAAACTCTCCGCACGGAACATAATCTAAATTAAATCCGTGCTTTAATTCTTTGTTGTAGTTCTCTGAATTACTTCTCCCATTGTGCCACTGGATTACTCCGACGGTATTTTTTTCTTCTTCTAAATAATTCGCCGCTATCACATGATAACAATACTCTTCAACACTTTCAAATAAATCTTGCTGCGGATTTTTCCATCGCTGCACTACCAACCTGAATGCATGGTCGGTATTATTCATACTGTGAATTGTTTCAGCGTATTCTCTATCGGTACTAATCCCATCTTTGTTTTTCAATCGCTTCCACTCTACAGCATTGATGTTTCGTATCGCTTCTTTCACCGCCACATCCTGGTCCGCTGTTATTGTATATTTTGTCCCTCTTTGCTGTTTAAATAATTCATCAACTTCGCCTGATATCCTGCTGAATCACTCCGAAAATCTTTTATCTTTTTTCCAGATTGCTCTACCCTCTCAATTATCTCTTTTGTAAATTCATAATTCTTATCCTGCGGTGGAACATTACCTTCTCGAAATTCATACCCAATATTTAAATCCAATTCAGGTATAAATCCTAACAAAGGCATATATCCTTTCACTTTATTATAGGTGTATTGGGCATCGTATTTATTTGCCTCTATCTCCATCGCATCTATATCCAATGTGAACTCTTCTTTCTTTGCCTTCTTTAATATCCTCGTCGTAAAATTATCATTTGTCGTCTTTATGCAATTTATTTTCTTCCCGCTGTCTCGTCTCAGCCAGTCACCTATCGCATCGGAAGTTGGTACTACATCCATTTTACATATTCGTCTTAAACCCGTATCTACTTTTATCTTCCGTATATCCTCTATGTATTTTCCACCGCCTATAAACATCAACGCTAACGGATTGCGGGAATGACAAAACTAAGAAATGGCAATTGCGACACAGTCTGAATGACGGACTAAATTCACAATCCACTCTTCACTGTTGTTCGTATTTTAGTGTAATTGTTGTTATATCCGTTACTGACGAGGGACCGAAATACTGAATGGGTCCGGGATAAAGATAACTTTCCGTAACTGCCCAGTCATCCCTGTTTTCAAGCAATGTTTTGAATGGCTTCCCGTTAAGATTCACTAATGCTTTTTTGATTACTGGTTTTTCTTTTCCTTTCCTTCTTTCAATATTCATCATCATAGTAAGAGGTATTCCACCGCATTCCCACTTATCGGCTTTTCTCACAAGTTTTCTTACAGATGATAGATAGCCAGTAAGACCGTTAAGGGCGAGCACAGATGAATTATATCCGAGTGCATAACAATAATTCGCATCAAAATTAGAAGGTGCACCGCACCGTCCTTCGTAACCAAAGAAATGTGTTATTGTAGAAAATTTTCCGCTGTATTTGCCGTCTTTCTTTAACTCTGACAATTTTTTCTTTACCATTTCTATAAGAAGTTTTTCGGTTTCTATTTGGGAAACCTGAACATTACCGTGTGGGTCTCTGTCAATTAGAAGCTGCGATGAAATAATGTTCGGCAGTGATTTCATAAGTGCTGCAAGGTTTTCGGAAAGTTTTTCACAAACGAAATTCTTTTTTTCTTCAGCACTGTTCATTGTGTTAAGTGTTGCCTCATTTTCCGCCAGAACATCGTTTAATGCGGATATAAGTTCTTTCATTTCTGGTATAAATTCAATTAAGCCCTCCGGCACAAGCACTACACCGAAATTTTTCTTTAACTCTGCTCGTTTCACAATTATATCGGCAATACCGTCAACGACTTGTGCGAGTGTCATTTTTTTGACAGCACTTCCTCCCCGATAAGCACTATATTCGGTTGTGTCTTTAATCCCACTTCAAGAGTTATATGCGATGCACTTCTTCCCATCAGCCGCACAAAATGCCAGTATTTTCTTGCCGAGTTAACATCACGGCAAACATTGCCAACTAATTCCGAATATATTTTTGTCGCAGTGTCAAATCCAAAAGACGCCTCAATCTGCTCGTTTTTCAAATCACCGTCAATGGTTTTTGGAACACCGATAACAGATATGTTCACTTTCTCTCTCTTAAAATATTCCGCAAGAAGTGCAGCATTGGTATTTGAATCATCTCCACCAATTACAACGAGTGCGTCAATTTTGTTATCGGTTAAATTTTTTTTTGTCTGTTCAAACTGTTCCGGTGTTTCTATTTTTGTTCTTCCCGATTGGACAATATCAAACCCACCGGTATTCCTGTATTCATTTATTAGAGGAGTTGTTATTTCTATCGTCCTGTTTTCAAGTATTCCCGACGGTCCGCCGAGAAAACCAATAAGTTTATTCTTGGAATTTGCTTTTTTTAGACCGTCAAAAAGTCCTGCGATAACATTATGTCCGCCGGGTGCTTGACCACCGGAAAGAACCACCCCGACTTTTATTGTTTTTTTTGAGATTTCAGAATTTTTACCTTTACCAAAACTTACTATCGACATTCCGTAAGTACTTGGAAAAAGTTTCTGCACCGTTTCATAATCGCTAACGCTCTTCGTCGGTGTTCCGAATTTCGGTGTAACTTTCGCAGGACCGCTTTTTAGTATCGCTGGCAAAACCGGCTTAAACTTCGCCCTTTCTATTTGAAGCTCCGATATTTTTTGTTTTGGCATAGTGTATCACCCCTTTAAGTATTTTTTTGCTTCCAATATAAACTTCCTTGCCAAATTCAGATAATCTCTGCTTTCGTCCTCGGTTATTAGCGACACAGCATCATAGTCACTGTTCTGCCTATCATCAAATGCATCTATAATCGCTCTGTGAAACTTTTGGTCAAAAATATCTGTTTTAGAAAACTCTTTGCCAAATGTTGATATCACGGCCTTATGACTTGAAAAGGAAAGATTTAGAGCATCAATTTCACTCATAACTGAATCCCTTCTCGTCTTACATTTAGCAAAAGTGGACTGTTTTTGGTGAGGTATTCCTGTTCCGTCTTAATTGTTATTGGAATAAGCAAGTCGTATTCATAACAAATATGCCATCTAATCTCACCGATTTTTTTCTTTTCATTTGGATAGTTTTTAATGTTTTTAAGAACAACCATGATATCTATATCCGAATTCCTCGTTGCATCACCTCTGGCAAATGAACCATATAATAAAACACGGCTTAAGTTATCACTATACTTGTCTCGGAGATTATCAACCAATTCTTTTAATGCTATTCTTTCATTTCTATTAGGTTTCATCTAATCTGCTCCGTCAAACTTTTTTATTATTTGCTAATTCTTGTAGATGTTTTTCTTCAAGATAACCCTGCTCTCGCAGGGACTCCAGGAATCTTCCCGAAAGGGAGGTAGCACGGGGTCTTTAGACCCCGTTACATAATGAGCGGTCAAAAGACCGCTCACTACCAAGATATGCATTCTCCGATACAAAAATATTACATTTAAGAGACTAATCTGCACCGTCGAATTTCTCGGCACCTTCGGTACCAGAAATTTCCGGTTTCTTTATTTCTACATTTACCGTTTTGATGTATTTTTTTACAACTTTTTCCGTATTGACAACATTCAATTTTTCAAAAAGAAATACAAACTTCTTTTCAAGGTCTGCCATAATTTCTTCTTTGGCCTTTTCGTCAATTGACCATGTTTCTTTTTTGAATGGTCCCCACGCTTTTTTGCGGGTTTTGTAGAAGAACTTTGTCTCTGTTTCTCCTTCTTTTTTTTCACCTGCACAATTTACCTTAAGCCACTCATATATTTTGTTTTTCAGTTCAGCAGGAAATTCAGGATGGTCAAAAATCATATTCTGAAATTCAGTTGCAAGATGGACTTCAGCAGTGCCTGTTTTTGGAAATTTATCGAACATCTCCGAAGGCAATGTGGAAGCACCGTGCTGAACACAACCAGCCAGCCCATAATCCTTTCTGGCTATTTCAGAAAGTTTTTCAAGTATGTCGAAATCAAGTTTTACATTTTTTATCGGTTTACCGTCTGCATCAAGCACTCCGCCGTGTTCGGTTCCGGTCTGTACCGCAATTTTTGATATGCCGATTTTTCCAGAACCAAGCATTTCGTTATAGCCACTGATGTACGCACGGAGTTCTTCCTCATTAGAGTTTTTCCCGCCTATCTCACCAATCTCGCCGCCAAGCATAACGGTTATGCCTTTGGGTTCAATTGAACGGATATAATTCGTAAGTTGAACCGCAACATCATAGTTCGTTTTCTGCTGTTCTTTCACTGTCGGTTTTGACAAATCAACAAGCGTGGATGTGTCAAGGTCAATTGAGTAAAATCCCGCTTCAACTGATTCTGCTATAAGTTTTTTCATTCCGTCCAACTCTTTCGCAGGATCCGTCTTATATCCTTTTTCTTTAACTTGAAAATGGTCGCCTTGAATAAAAACAGGATATTCGTAATTTTCCTTTAATGCCGCCGCAAGAACCGCCGAGACAAACTCCGACGGTTTCTGTTCGCAATATCCCATTTCGCTTCTTGCAATTTCAAAAATAATTGCTGCTGAATTTGTTTTCTTTGCTGCACGAAAGGCGGCACGAGCCATATCGTAAGCCATACCGCGAATGTTTATTGCAGGCACGGAAAAACCGGAAGTTTCTCCTTTGCCCATTGCTTTGTAAAGTTCACAAAGAGATGCAGGTCCCAGTCCTTTTTCCTGTGCCTTTTTCCGAATTAAATACCTACAGTATTTTTTCGTCTCACTCGCCTCGCTTTCGCTCTGGCGAAGCAGGTCATCCCCAAACACCGCATCGTTAATCAAAACATCAACATCGTTGTACTTTTCCATAACAATAATTCCTCCTCCTTTTTTTATTTCGCCCACATGTTGAACGGCATATCAAATAATGACACTTTTTTATCTATTTGTTTGTTTTTGTGAGTATTTATTTCGTTATATTCAAAATCATTATCAAACTCTCTAATCTCTAAATCATCAAATACATATCGTTTTCCCAAACATGCATTATTTATCAAGTTTTTCATTTTTTTAATGATTAAATGCTTATCGTGACAATCTACCCATGACGGATAAGGTAACCTTTCAACATCTTTACCCTGAATGTTTCTTGTATGATTAATTACTTGTTTTAAAATTTCATTACATCGTTTAGTAAGTGTCCACGCCATGATAAAATACAGTTCATCATCACCAATACCGTCTCGTAAAAAAGCACACGGTGACCCACTATCTAAAATATAACCCTCTGATAAAAACTTAGTATGTATTTTGTTTGCTATCAATGACCATGTAAATCCTGACCTTTTAAAGTACTTCTGTCCCCCGATACCATTTAAATACCAATTACCATTTTTTTTAAAAGTACGAACTGCATCACCGTCGTTTTCCCAAAAAACAACCCATTGCGGTTTACTGTATACTATTTCATTGTTTGCTTTATTGTAATAGCAATATCGTGCATCTGGAATTTTTATTCTTTTGGAAGACGCTACTTGTTCCCATCTAACATTTCGTTGAGTGTCGCCATTGATTTCTTGTTGTCTTATTTTTTTTCCCTGGAACTTGCTTAATTTATTCAACCGTGCTTTTTTTCTTTCATTTTCTAATGTGATTGGTTCATCAAAAAACTCAAACTTAAATGGTTCATAAATATAACCATCAATGATTTTACGAATAAATAGTTCGTTATTGCCAACCGTCATTCCACTTGTTGCAACAATATAATTTCCTAAAACATCACCAGAGAAATACTTCGTATATTCATCACTTATATTCCAACTTAAATTTGGGGTTTTTTCAATATTTTCACGCAAAATAATTTTATCTTTAAACTTGATATACAATGACTTTTTCCCGGTCTTGATAACTTTTAGAAGAACCATATTTTGATTTGTATCAGCAAAGCAGTCAGGGATACTTTCAATTTCAACATCGCAATTATCCATCAATAGTTTTCTTAAACCCTTCATTGTATTTATTGTTAAAAAAGTATCGGAACATATAAAAACCATTTGACCTTTCGGCTTAAGAAGGTCAAACGATTTAACAAGAAAGAACGAATATGTCTCTTTTTTTATCTTTTCATACCCACGATAACCATATATTTTATCAAGTTTATCCTGTATAGCATATTCAATAGTGCCTCCAAAAGGAGGATTACCGATGATTAAATCAAAATATCCCCAGTTATTTTTTATATATGTACTATAATCTAAAAAGTCAATTTGTTTGTCTTGAGGTATCCATTTAAAAAAATCGGTGTTATGAAAATTTGTTAGAGTATATTTATTATCATACAAAGCAGAAATGTGTTTTGTAAACTGCGAAAAAAGTTTATTATCCTTTTCACATCCATATATTTGTTGTGATATGTCTTTTGATCGACGCCCTGCTTTCTTTAGATATTCAACCAATGGAAAAACAAAAGAGCCATTACCAAAACTCGGTTCTAATATCTTGCTGTCGTTTTGTATTTTTATGGTTTCAACTATTTTTTTTGCCAACAAAGGTGGCGTCAAAAACTGTCCTAATTGTCTTTTAGATTCACGGTTTATTCTCGCTATGCTCATTTTAATAGTAAAGCAGATTGTGTTTCTGTGGTTACTACAATTTCATCACTTTCAAGAAATAGATCAACTTTAGATTTATACATGCTAAATACTCTTTTTCTATTTTGCCTCAATCTATATTCAGCGTTTTTATATAAAACCATAAGTTGTTCTACCTTTTGTTTTATTTCTAAATTTGGTTTTTTATATGTTTCATAATTTTCAATAAACTTTTTTGCATTAAGCATAACTTGCCCGGGTCCGGAATCAAAAGATAAAAAATCAATATAATTCAGCATATCAACAAAATATACCGATGAAGATATTTTGGAACTGATTTCAAATTTCACCATTAGCAAATAATAACTATCAATACATCTGTTGATTATAGCATCCAATATTTTTTTCAGTGATACCATATTTGGTTGTCCCTCGTGCCCCACAATACCCGTCTTTACATTTACAGGATGATATATTTGAAAATCTTTAACCCATATATCGCCCATAGACCGTGAACGTTTTTCACCTCTACCATCATACTGACTTTTTGTCAAATGATTTATGGTAATTACAGCCGTTGTCTTTTCGTCAACAAGGTCGGCGAGACGATGCCCTATCTCTTTGCCTTTCGCAATATCAATAAAATACTCCTTTTGCGATTCTTGTTCCCAA
>JAZDKR010000086.1:0-2015 GCA_043802785.1 Elusimicrobiota bacterium | reverse complement strand
AATTTTCAAAAGTGAAAAATAATTTACATCCTCCTCATAAAACCTTGATAGTCGCTCAACGGAAGTCAAATTTGGCATGTTAAATTTTGTATCTAATCTATGTGTTTTTACATCAACAACATAGTAAAAGCCGTCTTTGTCAGTAAAAGCGAGGTCGGCCATTGCACGACGCGCAAAAGACGATGAATACTCGCTTACTAAATCGCCAAGTATCTCCTTAAAATTTTCTACGATAATATTTTCAATAGCATCACCAACCGCACGAGGACTATTTTGTGTTCTTGCGGAAAGAAAATCTTTTTGGTTATTCAAAAAGACCTTTATTTTTTCTGCGATTTCTTTATATTTGTCTGTGTAAAAAATTGAACTTTTCTTTGTCATAATAGTAGTTTGCTATTAAATAAATTTTCTGCTGGTTCGACTTTATTTTTCTTTCCGTTTCCGTTCATTTGCTCGTTAAGTGTATTGCGTTCCCAAAATATGCCGTCCGAGTATCCTTGTATATTTTTTCCATTTTCCGTCATATCTAAACGCTTTTCAGCAAGACAACAATAATGCTCATCAATTTCTATACCAACATATCTACGACCAAGTTTTTTTGCGACAACCGAAGTTGTGCCCGAACCGAGAAATGGATCAAAAACAATATCGTTTGGTTTCGAACTGGCCAAAATAACTTTAGCGACCAATTTTTCTGGTTTTTGTGTTGGGTGGTCAGTGTTTTCCGGCATTGACCAAAACGGAATTGTAATATCGGTCCAAACATTCGACGGGTGGGTAATTCTATATTTTCCGTTGTTGCTATCTTCCCAATCTTTCGGCTTTCCGTTTTCGTCTTTGTATGGTGCTATAACTTTACGCTTCATTTTTACGGCGTCAACATTGAAATGGTATTTATCGGAAAGTGTGCAAAACCAAATATCCTCGGAGCAATTTTTCCAATTACTTTTTGCTCCGCGTCCTTTTTCTCGTTCAAAAGTTATACGATTTTGTATTGTAAAGTATTTTTTTGCCACATTGAAAATTGCTCCTGACGATTTCCAATCACCGCAAATATAAACGGAAGCGTGCGGTTTCAGTATCCGAATAAGTTTAGCAACCCAAGAATCGAGCCATTGTTCGTATTTTTCTGACTCCATTTCTTTGAATGAAGTAAGATTAAAAGTTTTATTAAGGTTATAGGGTGGATCAACAAAAACCAAGTCAACAAAACTATCCGGTAAATAATTTAGCGCCTCAAAAATATCCTGATGTATAGTTTTGTTCTCAATTTCTTCAAGAGAAACAGGTTTGTTTATTTTTATCAGCCGTTTTTTAAAATTGGAAATGTCGCTATCGCTCAATGTAATAGTTCTGTTTCTTGGTGCTCGTTGTTTTAATGCTTTATCTTTCATTGGTTTATTTGATTAAATCTTCAATCGGAACATTTAACGCTTTCGCGATTTTTTTAAGGGTATCGACTGTCGGATTCTGTTGTTTGCCCGCTTCTATGTTGATTATCGTATTATTGGAAACATCGGCAAGCCGAGCCAACTTTTCCTGCGACAAGCCCAGTTTTTCCCTTGCTCGTTTTATTTTGCTTGACTCTACCATATTTGAATAGTAATATTAAATTGTGGTATAATTGAATTATGCTTAAACTTTGCAACCACAATATAATATTACCAAAATATTTTGAATTAGTAAAGAAAAAAGGGAGTTCCTTAATGTTGCCCGCGTATGGGCGGGAGGGACAAGGGCAACACTCCTTAGCGGCGCATTTCGCAAAGCGAAATACGAAAAATTGCGGCGGCGGAAAAGCGAGGGCGGGGCGGGAATTCATTTTCCCCACACCCCTTTTTCTTCCCGCCCCGCCCGAGCGTCAAAATTCAGCGTCCGGATTTTCGTCAAAAAAAGTTCGGATTTTAACCAAAAGGCACCGCCAATTTTCAAAATTCGGATTTTGGGCGATTGTTGCCTCGCCCCGCCAAAGGCGGGGCTCGGCTTCGGCAAGGATTTTGAACGGATTTTTGAAG
>JAZDKR010000085.1:0-2823 GCA_043802785.1 Elusimicrobiota bacterium | reverse complement strand
GCTGTGTTCATAATTAAATTCGTTGATCTCTTTCAAGAATAACGAAAGCGTTCGTGGATCGTTGTATGGCAAAAAAGCACCTTTGAAAATATTTCGGAACAATTGCGGAATATGCGGATTTTTTGGCATATTCGTAATTGCTTGGACATAAAGATCAAGGCGGTCTTGTCCTGAAAGTTTGTTGTCCATAATTTTTGTCCATGAAAACTTTTTCCAATCATCAACGAAAAATTGAGTTTTTAATCCAACCTCCTCGTTTTCCTTATCCATATCATCCATAAACTTATAGATAAGGGCTATTGTAATTTGTTCAACCTGCGCCTTTGGATCAGGAACTTTACCGACAAGAATTTGTCGGGCGGAGTCAAGTTTTCGTTTTGTAGTTGAATCAAGCATAATATTTTTTTTGATTACCTCATGTAAACATTAACTGGAACATAATCTTTCACATATTCAGGAACTGTTTCGCGAAAACCGTTTAATTCTTTATATTCTGCCATAGTAAAGCCAGCGTATTCTCGTGGAAATCTCTTATTATTTATCTCGTTGCGAAAATGTTCATTAGAAACATACGCTTTTAGATAATTTTTTATATGCGGAACATATTTGCTTTCTGGTTTGTAGATAGAAATGAACTTTTCGCATTCTTCCTCCAGTTTTTCGTCTTTTGACTTGAAAACATCAATCAAGCCGAAGGCTCGTTCTAAAAATTCACGCCAAGAGATTCGGCGATCAAGATTCTCGCCCTTGCGGATTTTTTCTAGATTCAGGAATAATTTTGGTTTATCTTCGTATTTGTCCCGCATTATCTGGACTGCTTTTTCCCACTGCTCATTTTCAACAGCAGATTTCACTTCGGGATCGTTTTGCAATTCTTCGCGGGCTTTTTCAAAAAGTTTGCGATCAACTTTCATTCCTTCAATTCCGACAGGGGTTTCCGTGAGCGTTTTAACCTTATCGGGATTGAAAACTTCTATTTCATCAATATCAACGCCGACAGGTCCTTCTCCTCCCGTTCCTTTTTGTTTGATAGGTAATTGCAAAACTTCGTCATAATCAAACTTTTCTTCAAAGTATTCGCAGTTTGCAAAGAAATCGAAAAGTTTGAAATTATCTTTTTCGTGTTTGTGAGTTTCTCCGTATTCATCCTTGTATTCAAAAACAAACTTCCGTGTTCCTCGTCCTTTGATTTGAATAAAATCAGTCGGCGAGAATATTGGACGCATAAGCGCAAGATTCAAAATATCTTGGCAATCATAACCAGTCGTCATCATTCCGACAGTTACGCAAATTCTTGTTTTACTTGATTTGTAATTCTCTAAAAATTTTGTGTGTCCGTTTAGATTGTTATTGGCAAAATTGATTGTGAATTGTTGGCTATCAGAGATATTTGAAGTGATTTGTACCGCAAAATCAGAGCTGTATTTGTCTGGCCAAAGTTGGCTAGCCATTTGATTGAGCGTTTGAGTAATTTTTGAAGCGTGTTTTTGGCTTATACAAAATATAATACTTTTACCAACCTCTCCGCTTATCGGGTCTTTCAAGACATTTTCCAAAAATGTCTGGCAAAATACACGATTTGTTTTTTCAGAAAAGAATTTCTTTTCAAAATCTTTATGGAAAAAAGTTTCTTCACTTTCAACACCTTCTTCATTTTCTACCATTACGGCATAACCTTTTTCGGAAAGTAGCTCTGCCGTGATGTCTGTGCGTGCGTCTGAAACAACGGGATTGACCAAAAAGCCTCCGCGAACACCGTCAAGCAAACTAAATTTATAAGTTGGCTCGCCGTTTTTGCAACCAAAGGTCGTATATGTGTCCAGCAATTGCCGTTTTTCCCAAGCTCGCGGGTCTTTCTGCGAAAGTTTTTGAGGATCAACATTTTTTAAATAATCTTTTGGCGTAGCAGTAAGTCCAAGTTTATAACCGATAAAATATTCAAAAACCGCCCGCGAATTTCCGCCGATTGCTCGGTGTGATTCATCCGCAATAATTAAATCAAAATCGGTAGGTGAAAATAATTTTTTGTATTTGGCCTGCGATGAAAGACTTTGAACAGTTGTAATGACCACCTCCGCCTTTTTCCAGTCATCACGATTTTGTTTGTAAATAACAGAGGAAAAATCATTGCTTAAATATCGGACAAAGTTTTTATGCGCTTGATCTTCCAATTCCAAACGATCAACCAAAAACAAAATTCTTTTCGCGTTTCCTGTTCTTAAAAATAGTTTGATAATTGCGGCGGAAATAAGCGTTTTCCCCGTACCTGTCGCCATTTCAAAAAGAAAACGATCATTTCCTGCTTCGGCGGATTTCTGCAAAGCGTGAACCGCTTTGAGCTGATATGGGCGCAAGATCCGCAAGTTTTCGTCCCACAAATACTGCTCGCGTGTTTCTTCTTTGAGATAACGAGGATCGTCTTTGAAGTTTTGATTTTGTGTCAGTGCAATATAATCGGCTTCAACTTTTTCGTCTGCCAAGCGTTGATTGTCAGGTTTGAAATCCTGTCTGTGTTTCAACGATTCTTGCGTTGGAAATTCCGTAATGATTTCAGGATCGCCTCGTTCCAAATCCCAAAAATAATGAAGATTGCCGTTTGAAAGAATTACAAAACGAGTATTTTCAGTATGAGCATATTTTCTCGCTTGTTCTTTTCCGTCCAGTGGATTTTTATCTTCCTTTTTGGCTTCCAAAATAACGAGCGGGAAACCTTTTTCATCAAGCAATAAAAAATCAATAAAGCCGTTTTTTGTAGATTCAAAATCTTCACCAAAAGCGTCAATGTCTTTTTGGGTAAGTTTTACATTTGGTTCAAGGGAAATA
>JAZDKR010000084.1:0-2096 GCA_043802785.1 Elusimicrobiota bacterium | reverse complement strand
TAGAGGTTATATGCCAAATGAAAGTGAGCCACTTATTTTTTAGTTAAGAAATAATTTTTGTTTTGCATTTGTGATTTTAATATTTGTATTTGTTATTTGTTTCGGATTTGGTTCTTTGGATTTCGGATTTCGTATTTAGTTATTGAAATTGCCGAAATATGTTTTCCTGTTTGGCTTCGGCGTGAGACCTCGGAGTGAGATTGTCCGAACGGTTATGGCTTGTCCACGTTGGGGAATTATCAAGTTAATTTTTTTCTGAATTTGCTGCTCTTCAAACTTGAATTCATCTTTTCTTTTTATTTATTATTCCCAACATCACAAAAGAGAGGATACCAACAATAAATACTAGTGCAAACTGTGCTATCCATGTAATCCAGCCAAAAGCAATTGCCTTCGGAATCATTGGTCCTGTAAATCCGTATGGCACGAGAATTTCTTTTACTATCAGTTGATATGCACCAATTCCGCCAGGCGCAACAATAACACCTAAACTGCCAAAAGACAGAATAACAAAACATGCACCAAGCGATAGATTTGAAGTTTCGGGAAGAGAAAAGGTACAAAAGTAGATGGCAAGAAAATACATGAACCAGATAAGGATGGAATAAATAATAAACTGAATTGGATTGCGAACATTTCGGATAGCAAGCAGCCCTTGTTGGAAACTTATTGCTGCATTTTTTATTTTTCCTAAAAAAGAATTTTGATTATTTTTTTTTCTCATCAGAAGAAAAGCAACAATAACAGCAAACAATGATAGTAAGATGAACCATAATACCATTTCATTTTGAAATATCTTTAACATTTTAATTTTCACGCGAAGAAGGATATGATGATATGCATAATCATAAATACTGGCAAATTCCAAATAAAGAGTAAAAATAAAAATCAGAAAAAGAGTCAGCAGGTCAATGGTTCGTTCTGCAATAACGGTTCCGAATGACTGTGAAAAGGGAATGTTTTCGTATTGTTTCAGTAATCCGCATCTTACAAATTCGCCCAGTCGTGGCAGTCCGAAGTTAGCGAGGTAACCGGCCATCACCGAATAAAAAGTATTACTAATCTTTGGATTATGACCAAGAGGTAAAAGCAAAAGTTTCCATCGCAAGGTACGCAAGATATGACTGATGACTCCGATAATAATAGATAGTATTACCCATCTGTAATCGGCTTCGCGCAGTGAATGTAATATTTCTGATTTATCTTTTTCGGAAAGATCTTTTATGACAAGCCAGATAAGAAAAATGCCAAAAGAAAAAAAAGCAAGAAACTTTACTGTGGAAAGGATTTTTTGTTTCAAAACTTAATGAATCAAAATTTTAAACTTGACGTTTATTTTGGTTGATTGTTTTTTTTGTCGGGATAAACAAATTTTGGTTTGAACTTTTTCGCTTCTTCAAAATCCATTGTGCAGTATGAAATAACAATCACTTCGTCGCCTACGGAAAATTTCATTGATGCAGGACCATTTATACAAATGATGCCTGATTTACGTTTTCCTTTTATTACGTATGTGATGATGCGTTCTCCATTTCGGTAATTAAGCACATGCACTTGTTCGTTTTCAATAAAGTTCCCTGCATCCATCAGGTTCTCGTCAATGGTGATGCTTCCTTTATAATCAATATTTGCTTCAGTAACTCTTGCTCTGTGAATTTTGGATTTTACAATTTGAATCTGCATAAAAAATGTCCTTAAAAGAAATGGCAAAGGTAAATAATATTTATCAACACATCCGAATATTATCAATCAACCGGATGTTTCCGATTTTTACTGCTATACAGGCGCGTATGTTTTTAGTATCAACCCAGTATGAAACAGGGTTTAATGTTTCGGCATCTGTTACTTCAAAATATTCCAGCGTAAGAAAAGGATTATCGTTGATTTGTTCTGTTACCCATTTTTTTAAATCATCAACAGAATGTTCTTTGTATTTTTTTTTTGCTTCAAAAAGTGTTTGAGAGATATGAGAAGCATTTTCTCTTTCATCTGAAGTGAGCAGAATGTTTCTTGAACTCATTGCCAGTCCGTCTGATTCCCGGATTGTGGGGCAAGAAATAATTTTTACAGGCAGATGAAGTGTTTTTACCATGTGT
>JAZDKR010000083.1:0-9350 GCA_043802785.1 Elusimicrobiota bacterium | reverse complement strand
GTGTAATTTCGAATACCGGGAGTTTCCCGGGAATTAACGCTTGTGGAGAGGCGGTGCAATTATGCCCCTCGTTGAAGCAAGAAGAAAGCACTTTCGTTGCATCTGAAAAGATGTAATAAAAGTTAAGGCTTTCAGAACGGTGATATTGCATCAAATAATAAACGGGGTAATAAAAGGTCAAGGATGAAGGATGAAGGTAGCCCCGTTAGGGCTGACCTGTTAATATGTCGCGCCTACGGTGCTAAGAGGAGGATGTATGGAGACAAATGTTAAACTTATTGGGGTCAAAATGCCAGTGAAACTTGCTTGTATGCTTGAGCATATTGCGGTGGAGCAGTACAAATCAGTTTCAACGCTTATCAGAGAAATGGTAGCAGATTATATTGAAGATGAACTCAGTGTAGAATCATGGAAGTTAATTGAAAAAGGACGGAAGGAGTATAGGGAAGGCAAATGTATTCCCTGGCAGGAAGTGATTCATGGATAAATTCACTGTCCTTTTATCGTCGCAGTCAAAGAAATACTGCAAAAAGGTTGATAGAAAAACACAGGATTTATTAAGAGATTGTTTTTTATAGCTTGAAGAAAATCCCTTTTATCATCCTGGCGGGAAAATAAAAAAAATCAGAGGTCAGAGTTTATATAGGTTTCAGGCAAGTGGTTTAAGAATTATCTACGAAATAAACGAATTAAAAAGGGAAGTCCCGGTTCATTTAATTGGACCCAGGGGGGATATTTACAAAAAAATATAAATAGCAAGGTAATATATGAACGCTTTTAATGATTTTCTTTTTTCACAACCCGAGAAAAAAAAGCAATAAAACAACAAAGCACTGCTGTCTTTTCTCTGTGGCAAAAGGGTATACAAAAATGGACGAGCAAAAAAATAATAACTCAGAACTTGAAGAAATTTGTCCGAAGGAGAAGGATGAAAAAAAACTTTTGGAATCTGTTGAAGAGCAGAAAAAAAAGGCACAGGATTATTATGAGCAAATGTTACGGCTAAAAGCCGATTTTGAAAATTACAGGAAGCGGTCTGAAAGGGAAAAAAGAGAATATTTTGAGAGCGGAAAAAATTCTCTTATAACGGAACTGATTGATGTTTTTGAGACGGTAAAATTGGCGAAAGGTATGATAGAAAAATCGGCAAACGGCGAATCTGTTCAGCAGGGATTGCATCTTATAGAAAAGAAACTATTGGAAACATTAAAACAGCATGATGTCGTAGCGATTACGACTATGGGCGAAAAATACAATCCGTTTTTTCACGAAGTTGTTGGTGTGATAGAAAATGATGATGTTGAAGAAGGCGTGATTTTGGAGGAAATCAAACCAGGTTACAAAATAGGTGAAAAAGTGTTAAAACCAGCGATGGTTAAAATAGCAAAAAAAGCAGGATTAAGTGATAAGTTGTAAGTGGTAAGTGGTAAGTGGTAAATGATAAGGATTAAGGATTAAGTGATAAGTAGTAAGTGATAAGTAGTAAGTGATAAGTAGTAAGTAAAAACTTAATCCTTATCACTTAATCCTTACAACTTATAACTTAATCCTGACTTCTTAATCCTGACTTCTTAATCCTTAATCCTGAACAGGAGGATAATATGGGAAAAATTATTGGTATTGATTTGGGAACATCTAACTCTGCGGCTGCGATTATGGAAGGTGGAAAACCGACGATTATACCGTCTGCGGAAGGAATGACGCTTGGTGGCAAGGCATTTCCGAGTTATGTTGCTTTTACAAAAGATGGACAGTTGATAGTTGGAGAGCCGGCTCGTCGTCAGGCAGTTGCTAATACGGAAGGTACAATCAGTGCGGCAAAAAGAAAAATGGGAACAGATTACAAATACAACATCTACGGCAAAGAATATACTCCTCAGCAAATATCATCTTTCATTTTGCAAAAAATAAAAAAAGATGCGGAAGCGTTTTTGGGCGGAACTGTTGACAGGGCTGTTATTACCGTGCCTGCGTATTTTAATGATAATCAGCGTCAGGCAACCAAAGATGCTGGGGAAATTGCGGGGCTAAAAGTTGAAAGAATAGTGAACGAGCCGACGGCAGCATGTCTCGCATATGGTCTTGACAAAAAAGGTAAGGACGAAAAAATTCTTGTTTTTGATTTTGGTGGTGGCACACTTGATGTTACGATTATGGATTTTGGTGGTGGTGTTTTTGAGGTAAAGTCAACAAGTGGCGACACTCAATTGGGTGGTACCGATATGGACAACGCACTTATTGATTTTATTGCTTCCGAATTCAGAAAAGAGTCAGGAATTGACATAAGAAGCGACAAAACATCTGTTCAGCGTCTCAAAGAGGCGGCTGAAAAGGCAAAAATTGAACTTTCGAATATTTTGGAAACGGATATCAATCTGCCTTTTATTACTGCTGATGCATCAGGGCCCAAACATCTCACAATGAAAATTTCCCGTGCTAAACTTGAATCCATCGTTGGTCCGATTATTGAAAGATGCCGTCATTCCGTTGAACAGGCGCTTTCGGATGCAAAGATGACAGCCAGTAATATTGATAGGATTATACTTGTGGGAGGTCCTACGAGAATGCCGGCGGTGCAGAAATTTGTAGAAGAGTTAGCGGGTAAAAAAATTGAAAGAGGAGTTGACCCGATGGAATGCGTTGCTATAGGAGCAGCGATTCAGGCGGGAATTCTGACTGGCGAAGTGAAGGATATTCTTTTGCTTGATGTCACACCGCTCTCTCTGGGAATTGAAACGCTGGGCAGTGTTATGACGAAACTTATTGACAGGAATACCACTATTCCGACGAAAAAGTCGCAGGTATTTTCAACAGCGGCGGACAACCAGCCAGCAGTTACCGTAAATGTTTTACAGGGCGAGCGGCAGATGGCGCCGGACAATGTTTCGTTGGGCAGATTTGATTTAGTTGGTATTCCAATGGCACCTCGTGGTGTTCCGCAGATTGAGGTAACATTTGATATTGATGCCGACGGAATTATTCATGTTTCTGCAAAGGACTTAGGAACTGGCAAAGAGCAATCAATAAAAATTACGGCATCCACCAAACTTTCCAAAGACGAAGTAGAAAAAATGGTAAAGGATGCAGAGCGATTTGCAGAAGAGGATAAAAAACGCAAAGAGGAGATAGAGGTTAAAAACGAGGCGGATGCTATTGTGTATTCTGCTGAAAAGTCCCTTAAAGACCACGGGGACAAGGTTTCTTCCGACGAGCGGCTGAAAATTGAGCGGGCGATTGCCGATGCAAAAGAGGCATTGAAATCAAACGACCTTGAGAGAATCAAAAAAGCAAAAGAAGAAGTTATGACAGCGTCGCACAAACTTGCGGAAGAGATTTACAAAGAAGCGACGAAGAAACAGCAACAAGCGACAAGCGACAAACAACAAGGGACGGAGGAAAAACCAAAAGAATCAACAGAAGAGCCGAAAAAAAAAGATGATGTTATAGATGCTGATTATAAAGAGGAGAAATAACGCGAAACAGACGCGAAACAATAACGCGAAACGGACGCGAAATAAAAGTTTAGCGTTGGTTTTGCGAGTTTTTCAAAGTTTTGCGTCGGTTTAGCGATTTTATGACGAAGCGTGACTACTACGAAATTTTAAATGTTTCCAAGAATACTTCTGCCGATGAAATAAAAAAGGCATACAGGAATCTTGCATTGCAGTTTCATCCGGACAGGGTTCCAGCCGACAAAAAAAAAGAAGCCGAAGAAAGGTTTAAGGAAATTTCCGAAGCATATGCTGTATTGTCGGACACAGACAAAAGAAAACTTTACGACCAGTATGGTCATGCCGGTATTGACAACAGATATACTTCTGAGGATATTTTCAGAAATGCAGATTTTTCCGGGTTTGAGGATCTTTTTCAGCAAAGTGGTTTCGGCGATGTTTTTGGGAATATATTTGATGTTTTAGGCGGTGGTATGTCATATGGAAGAAGCCATCGGAGTGGTCCTACCATCGGAGCCGATTTAGAATACCATCTTACAATTACACTTGAAGAGGCATATCACGGATGCGAGAGAATGATAGACATCTATCACACACAGACCTGTTCCGTCTGTCGCGGAAGCGGTGCAAAACCCGGAACATCCAGAAAGACCTGTCCCACTTGTAAAGGTGCCGGTGCCGTTAGATACGCTCGTGGTTTTTTTTCAATGCAGCAGACCTGCCCAAAATGCGGTGGAAGTGGCGAAATTGTGGGCATTCCCTGTCCAGAGTGTTCTGGCAGAGGAAAGGTAAAGAAACAATCAAAGATTACTGTCAAAATTCCTGCTGGTGTTGATACCGGAAACACCATCAGAGTCAAAGGAAAAGGTGAAGCGGGCGAAAAGGGCGGCCCATCGGGTGATTTATATATCGTTGTCCGTGTCCTACAGCACAAAATTTTTCACAGAGAAAAGGATGATATTTATGTTGAGGTGCCGGTCGGAATTGCTACAGCAACACTTGGCGGAGAGATATCCGTTCCAACACTTGACGGAAATGTTTCTATGAAAATTCCGTCGTCCACCGCTTCTAATAAGATGTTTCGTCTGAAAGAGAAGGGCATTCCGTCGGTTAATTCTTACCGTGTCGGAGACGAATATGCGAAGGTTTTAATTACACCACCCGAAAATCTCACAACCCGCCAGAAAGAACTTTTAAGAGAGTTTGCCAAAATATCCGGCGAAAAAGTGGACGAAGGACTCTTCAAAAAGATATTTGGTAAGTAAGAGTTTTAGAGTTTTAGGGTTTATAGAGTTATAGAGTTTGTAGAGTTTTTAACGCTATAACCCAATAACCCTATAACGCTATAACTCACTTTTTATGCAAAGATTTTATGTTCCGCCAGGGCGGGTTATAGACGGTGAAACAATAGAAATTTCCGGTAGCGAAGCCCATCACATAAAAAATGTGATAAGGAAAAAAATAGGTGATGTGGTTTTTTTGTTTGACGGACAAGGTGTTGAATATGAGGCAGAGATTGAGAGATTGAGAGATTTAGAGATTAGGGTCAAAATCGTTTCCAAAACTCAAAGAGATATTGAATCGAAAATAAAAATTAATCTTTATCAGTCGTTGCCGAAGGGTAGAAAATTTGATTTCATCGTTGAAAAAACAACTGAACTTGGTGTCTCTAAAATAATCCCCGTAATTTCAGAGCGTTCTGTCATTCCGAGCGAAGCGAGGAATCTCGCTGTCAAGCAAGCCCGATGGCAAAAAATTGCACTTTCCGCAGCAAAACAATGTGGGCGAACAGTTATTACAGAAATCTCACCGATTCAAACATTTGAAACCGCAGTAATATCCATTTCTCAATCTCAATCTCAATCTTTGTCTCTTATCCCCTGGGAATGTGAACAAAAAACCACATTAAAGAACTTACTTACCACTTACCACTTACAACTTACCACTTTTAATCTATTCATCGGTCCCGAAGGTGGTTTTTCAAATTCCGAGATAGAACTTGCCAAAACATCCGGTATAATTCCCGTCTCACTTGGTAAAAGAATCCTTCGCACCGAAACTGCCTCCCTCGTCGTCATATCAAACATTTTATACGAGTTAGAAGGTTAAAAGTTACCGCAGATAAAAAACCTTGAAAAATAATAAGTAATTTTGTATAATGAGATTGTTGAATCCGCCCTCGTCCCGCCTTGGCGGGAACACATTAGAAGGGTTTTTCAACAGTATCATAATTCAGAAAATTACTGCCGGGATGGCGGAATTGGTAGACGCAAGGGACTTAAAATCCCTCGAACTTTGGTTCATGCCGGTTCAAGTCCGGCTCCCGGCAGGTAAAAACAAGAGAATCAGAGTAATCTATGTAATGAGTCCGGTTTAAAAAGGTGTCATTCCCATGAAAATGGGAATCCAGAAAGTACATTTCTGACGATAAAATGGATTCCTGCCTGCCCAACCCGCCATATGCGGGTCATTCAGGCGGGCTTTCGCAGGAATGACAAGAGCAGGCTTTTTAGAGCGGATTCAATCGTATTTATGAAAAAACGAATCATACTCGGAATAATAATAAGTATATTTTTTTTATATCTTGTTTTAAGAAATATTGACTTCAAAAGCATCATTGATGTTATTTCAAATGGCAACTATCTGTGGATTTTACCAACCATTATTACATGTACCCTCGGCTTTATCTTTCGTTCGGTTAGATGGCGATACCTTCTTCTTCCTGTTAAAAAGTTCCATTGGAGGCAACTTTTTTCAAGTTTGGTAATGGGCTTTGCAGCAAACTATATTTTTCCCTTAAGATTTGGCGAGGTAGTCAGAGCTTATATCGTTGGGAAAAAACATCAGATTTCCAAAAGTGCATCTTTTGCCACAATTGTTTTAGAACGAATTATGGACGGACTTGGCATACTGATTTTATTATGCCTTTCGGTGCCGTTCCTTCCGGTTTTTCCTCCTTGGATAAAACATACGATATTGATTGCGATTGTTCTTTTTTTAGTGGTGTTTGTTGTTTTAACCGTTTTGATATTGAAAAAACATTTTGTTGACCATCTGAAAAAAATTCCTTTCATTAAATATGAATTAAAAGAACGGATTGTGAACAAAATCAAAAAATTTATCGTCGGTTTTGAGATTATTAAAGATATCAAAAATTTTTCTGTGGTTTTACTGTTTTCTATTTGTGTTTGGGTTTTTGAAACTTTGAACTTATTTTTTTTGGTTAGAATTGTAGATATCCACATACCATTTTCTGGCTTAATTTTCATTTTATTTATATGTGTTTTGGGGATAATTATTCCGGCGGCACCTGGTTCTATCGGAACATTTGAAGCGGCATTCGTTGTAGGAATAATGTTTTTCAGTACAAAAGTGACCGTTATAACAAAAGAAACCGCCTTTGCCACCGCTTTGATAGCCCACAGCATCGGTGGATTTTATGTGATGTCGTTAGGTCTTTATTATTTTTTCAAAGAAGGAATATCCTACAAAGAGATTTCAGAATCAAGGTGAAGTCCCAATACTTTTCCAGGGGGCGTTAAAATGATAAAATTTGGAACATCTGGTTGGCGAGGAATAATTGCTGATGATTTTACTTTTGACAATGTAAAACTTGTGAGTCAGGCAATTGCGGATTACATAAAGTCAGAGATTAGGAAAACGGAGATTAGGAGATTAGGAAAAATCAAAAACCCAATCTCGCAATCTCCTGCCGTTATCATCGGTTACGATACTCGTTTTCACTCGGACAATTTTGCAAAAATATCTTCAACAGTTTTCGCTGCGAACGGGATTAAAACTCTTCTGACGAAAAGAGATTGTCCGACCCCTGTTATATCTTACGAAATTTTAAGACGAAAAATAGCCGGTGGACTAAATTTCACTGCAAGCCATAATCCTCCGGAATATAATGGATTAAAATTCTCACCTTCTTGGGGTGGCCCAGCACTTCCGGAGACGACGGAAGAAATAGAAAAGAAATTACAAATTACAAATTACAAATTACGAATTAAGGAAATGAGTTATGATGAAGGGAAGGGTAAAAAACTAATTGAAGAGATTGAACCTGAAAAAAGTTACATCAAAAGAATAAAAGAACTTGTGGATTTAAGTGCGATAAAAAAATCAAATATAAAAATGGTAGTAGATGTACTCTACGGCACGGGGAGGGGGTATCTTGATAAAATTTTAATTGATAGTGGTTGTAAAATAAAAGTGCTTCACAATTTTCGGGATGTTTTGTTCGGAGGCAACCCGCCTGAACCGGCAAAGAAAAATCTCAGCGAACTCTTACAAATTTTAAAAAAAGAAAAATATCAATTGGGACTTGCCACCGACGGAGATGCTGACAGATTTGGCATTATTGACGGCGACGGAACTTTTATTGCGCCAAATGAAACTATCTCGCTATTATTGAATCATCTTGTCCAAACAAGAAAGTGGAATGGAGTTGTTGCCCGTTCAGTTATGACGACGCACCTCATTGATGCCGTTGCAAAAAAGCATAATGTTGAAGTCAGGGAAACCCCGGTTGGATTTAAGTATATCGGTGAGGTAATGACAAAAGAAAAAATGATAATAGGCGGTGAGGAGTCCGGTGGGCTTACCATTATGGGACATATTCCGGAAAAAGACGGAATACTTGCTTGTCTTTTGGTAGCAGAAATGGTTGCTGTCAATAAAAAACCCATCAGAGAAATTCTTAAACAGATTTATAGAGAGGTTGGAATGATTCTATCGGATCGGCTTAACTTTCATTTATCTCCTGAAAAAATGAACAGTATCAAATCCAAACTTGAAAAAAATCCGCCGTCAGAAATCGCATCAATTAGAGTCAAAAATATAAACAAAATGGACGGATATAAATTTTTATTGGAAGACGGCTCGTGGATTGGGTTGCGGCTTTCAGGAACAGAGCCGGTTGTAAGAATATATGTTGAAGCGGATAGTCGTAAAAAAATTGATAAGTTGATTTTAGCATCAAAAGGTTTTCTTGAAGCATATGAAAGTATAAAACATCTGCCACGAATTTCACGAATTAAAAAGAAAAGAAATTAGTTTTTCGTGTAATTCGTGGCTATTCAGTTTTCTTGGATACTTAAAAATGTTGAGTAAAACGAAATCCGCCTCCGGCGGGAAAACAGGAATTCCTATTATAATATCTGCGCCATCTGGTGCGGGAAAAACAACACTGATTAAACTTCTTGTGAAAAAAGTGAGAGAACTTTCCTATTCCGTTTCTGCTACGACTCGTCCGCCATTTCCAAGTGAAAAAGATGGAAAAGATTATTTTTTTATTTCAGAAGAAGAATTTTTACAAAGAAAAAAATTAAATGAATTTATAGAGACGGCTTTAGTTCACGGGCATCATTACGGAACGCTAAAAAAACAACTTGACGAAAAACTTAAAGCCGGCAAAGATATTGTATTAGATGTTGATGTGATGGGCGCTTTCAATGTAAAAAAACACTATCCGAACTCGCTTTTAATTTTTATTGCTCCGCCGTCTATGAAAATTTTGGAGGAACGAATAAGAAAGCGACATCGGGATTCGGAGGAAGACATTCAGAGACGACTTAAAAATGCCAGAAAAGAAATGGGACGCAGAAAATTTTATGATTATATCATAATCAATGCTTCGCTTAACAGAGCATTTAGCGAATTGAAAAAAATAGTCAAGCATAATTGTAGTTGCCCGCCTGTGGCGAAGAAGGGGTGGTATTATTGTAAAAATTATGAATTATGAATGCCGAAGGCATGATATTATTGTAGAAAAATGATTGTATCAGGACCCCAAACCCCGCAGGGGTGAAATTATTGTAGCAAAAATCATTTCACCCCGTCGTATAATAATATCATCCCTACGGGATTAACGAACAGGATACATATTATTAAAAA
>JAZDKR010000082.1:0-7716 GCA_043802785.1 Elusimicrobiota bacterium | reverse complement strand
TGAATCTCCTGGAGAGTACATAAATGCTATCTGTTGAGGCGCGAATCTCTTCTCTAATCTTTAATGTGGTTTTCGCATTCTTGTGAAGTTTGGTTTCCATACGGTCTATATTATATCATAGAACGTATCGTTATCTAACACATATTGTATTAGGGTTAATTTTTTTAAAATATATTTCCGATGTATTTGAAGAACGTTATCAAATACTTGAACTGCACAATGAAATTATAAAACTCCGTACTGAGTGGTATCATAAAGATGATGACAAAGGTTTTCTTAAAGTAATTATTACCGGTTCCGCAAGTGATGATGTTGGTTGGCAGGAGCATATAAGGAATAAACAGAGACGCAGAGAAATAGGTAACAGAATGAAAAATGATGGTGACTCGCTTAAACTTGCAATTGTGAGAGATATGTGGCTTACGGGATTTGATGTTCCTTGTTTGCATACGATGTATATTGACAAACCGATGCGTGGGCACGGTCTTATGCAGGCGATAGCAAGAGTGAACAGGGTTTTCAAAGATAAACCCGGTGGACTCGTGGTTGACTATTTAGGCATTGCAGCCGATTTGAAAGAAGCACTTTCAATTTATACCGAGAGCGGCGGAGCAGGGAAGCCCACTTTTGACCAGAGAGAAGCGGTTGCAGTAATGCTTGAAAAATATGAAATCGTTTGTAGTATGTTTGATAAGTTTGATTATAAAAAGTTTTTCACTGTCAGTGTAAAAGAAAAGATGGGAATGTTGGCTGGAGCGGCTGAATATATTTTGGACCCAAAGAAAGAGAAGGGGAAAGAAAGATTTTTGAATTATGTATCGCAGTTATCAAAGGCATTTGCCCTTGCCGTCCCAAATGAAAAAGCACTTGAGATTAGAGACGATGTGGGTTTTTTTCAGGCGGTAAGATCAAGAATTTCGAAGTTTGAAACTGGTGGTGGTAAAACGGAAGAAGAACTTGATACAGCAATAAAACAGATAATATCAAAAGCAATTACTTCTGATAAAGTGATTGATATATTTGAAGCAGCTGGTATAAAAAAACCGGATATTTCAATTCTTTCGGATGAGTTTTTGGCGGAAGTAAAAAATATGCCGCATAAGAACCTGGCTTATGAACTTTTGAAAAAATTGCTGAATGACGAAATAAAAATAAGGACAAAAAGAAATCTTATACAAGGCAGGTCGTTTGCGGAGATGCTGGAAAAGACAATTCGGAAATATCAGAATAAGGCAATAGAAACAGCAAGAGTTATAGAAGAACTCATTGAATTAGCAAAAAAGTTGAGAGATGCTGATAAACGGGGTGAGGCATTAAATCTAACTGATGATGAACTTGCATTCTATGATGCTTTGGAAGTAAATGACAGTGCAGTTAAGGTTCTTGGGGATGAAATCTTAAGAACAATTGCAAGGGAACTGATAAAGACAGTGAAAAACAATATTACTATTGACTGGACATTGAGGGAAAATATACAGGCAAATTTGAGGGTAATGGTAAAAAGGATTTTAAGAAAATATGGATATCCACCTGATAAACAGAAAAAAGCAACAGATACAGTTTTGGAACAAGCGGTTCTGATTGCCAAGGACTGGGCTGAGAAATAGTATATGAATTTGAATAACCTAACTGCTTGTGATATAATTTCCAAAATAAAAAAACGGGAAATTTCCGCAAAGGAAATTGTTGAGCATTTTTTGATGCGAATTGAAAAACTTGATGGAAAGATTAATGCTTTCAATTCCGTTTTTGCCGAAAAATCGCTGAAAAAAGCAGATGAAATTGACGGTAAAATTTCTAAAGGAGAAAAAGTTGGCACCCTTGCCGGATTGCCAATTGCGATAAAAGATAATATGTGTATTAAAGGTGAGAAGACAACCTGTTCATCAAAAATCCTTGAAAATTATGTTGCACCTTATAATGCAACGGTTATAGAAAAACTTGAAAAAGAGGATGCGATTTTTATCGGCAAGACAAATATGGACGAGTTCGCAATGGGTTCTTCTACGGAAAACTCCGCATTTTTCACCACAAAAAATCCTTGGGATTTTGAAAGAATTCCTGGTGGCTCGTCGGGTGGAAGTGCATCAGCAGTCGCATCTTTAATGGTGCCTGTCGCACTCGGTTCTGACACCGGAGGTTCTATTCGTCAACCCGCTTCACTTTGTGGATGCGTCGGCTTAAAACCAACTTACGGAATGGTTTCAAGATACGGGCTTGTTGCTTTTGCATCATCATTAGACCAAATTGGTCCTTTTGCAAAAAGTGTAAAAGATGCATCACTTATTTTACAAGTGATTTCCGGCTATGATGAAAAGGACTCCACATCAGTGAAAATTCCTGTTGATAATTATATTTCTGAAATTGAAAAGGACATCAATGGTTTAACAATCGGACTTCCGAAAGAGTATTTTATTGACGGTCTGGATAAAGAAGTTGAAAAAGCGGTTCGCGATTCCGTCCAAATTTTTGTAAAATTGGGTGCAAAAATAAAAGAGATATCGCTTCCTCATACAAAATACGCCGTCAGCGTTTATTACATAATTGCACCATCAGAGGCATCAGCAAATCTTGCAAGATATGACGGTATCCGATACGGTTTCCGTGCCCAGTCGGATTCGCTTGTTGAAATGTATGAAAAAACCAGGGCACTCGGGTTCGGTAGCGAGGTAAAAAGAAGAATAATGCTCGGGACTTATGCACTTTCGTCGGGTTATTACGATGCATATTATCTTAAAGCACAAAAAGTTAGAACACTTATAAAAAATGATTTTGATAATGTTTTCAAAGATGTTGATGTAATTTTAACACCGACAGCGCCTTCAACAGCATTCAGAATTGGTGAAAAAATATTAGATCCGATGCAGATGTATCTTTCTGATATTTTTACTATTTCCTGCAATCTTGCCGGGATCTGCGGAATCTCTTTGCCTTGTGGTTTCTCGTCGGAGAATTTACCAATCGGTCTTCAACTTCTGGGAAAACCATATGATGAAAAAACAATTTTAAGAGCAAGCCATAATTTCCAAAAACATACAGATTACCATCTAAAAAAACCGAGATTAGGAGATTAGGGTTTTGACCTTCCCTAATATCCTAATCTCCATTTACCTAATTTCTGACGTTTGGGGGTTTTATGAGAGAAAAAGTAGAAAAAGCGCTGGAAAAAATGAGGCCGTTTTTACAGAGAGACGGCGGGGATGTCCAACTTGTTGATGTTACGCCAGACGGAGTTGTAAAAGTAAAACTTTTGCTTGCCTGTGCGTGTTGTCCGATGGCATCCGTAACATTGAAAAACGGGATTGAGAAAGCATTAAAAAAGGAAGTCCCCGAAGTAAAATCTGTTGAAGCAGCGTAAGAGAGGCAGATAGAAGGTTAAAATTAGCCACGGAGAACATCCCGATATAACAGACTGTGTTGCAATTGTATCCGACCTTGGTCGGCTAATAAATGGTAAAAGTATTGCCAAGCAAGATTGGCAACTACTATCGCCAAGCAAGCTTGGCAACTACATTTTTGGATTGCGACTAAATTCTTTTTCCGTAGAACCTCCGTGCCCTCCGTGGCAAATGTTTTTGACTTGGCTACGAAGTTTCTTGACAAAAAAATATAATTTGATAGAATATCAAAGTACATTAGTTGTCAAATGAGTATTGCTGGTATATCTTAGTTGGCAGAGCATCCCGCCTTGACGGGAATGTTTGCCCGTGTAGCTCAGTTGGTAGAGCACTTCATTGGTAATGAAGAGGTCAGCGGTTCAATTCCGCTCGCGGGCTTATAGAGAACGCGAATACACGCGAATGAGCGAAGCGAAGGAGAAAAATGAGAGAGATAATTATTCTGGCTTGTCAGAAATGTAAGAGGAGAAACTACACTACAAGGAAAAACAAAAAAACAACTATGGAAAAAGTAGAAATAAAAAAATATTGTAAGTTTTGCAAAGCACATACAGTGCACAAAGAGATAAAGTGAGCAGTAGCGGTCCGCATATGCGGACGGTTTTGGCGAATTTACATTCGCTGATGTGGGGGAATCCGTTAATTGGCAAACGACCGGTCTCCAAAACCGGCCCTGGGGGTTCAAATCCCTCTTCCCCCGGATAGGAGCAGAGAATAGAGAGACGGAAATTAGGAGATTGGGAGATTAAGAGATTAGGGTTTTCTTCGCCACAGGCGAACCTACTTGGCCTAATATCCTAATTTCCATTTTCCTAATCTCTGGTTTTGATCTCTGATTTTGTATATGATTCAAAAATCGACACAATTCGTAAAAGAAGCGATTGAGGAATTAAAAAAAGTAAGTTGGCTTGGCAGAAAAGAGGTGGTGGCTTCAACCGTGGTTATAGCGATTCTTATTGTTATAGTTGCTATCTTCATTGGTGCGGTTGATTTCATTCTTTCCAAAGTTATTAAATTGATGTTAGGATAGGAGGCAATTAAGAATTAAGTGGTAAGTGATAAGTGATAAGTGGTAAGTATTAAGTGGTAAGTGATAAGTAGTAAGTAAAAACTTAATCCTTACAACTTATAACTTAATCCTGACTGGAGGGAAACATGGCGTTGAGGTGGTATGTAATACATACATTAACGAATTATGAGGAAAAAGTAAAACAGGAACTGGAAAAGCAGATTGCCAACTTGGATCTTTCAAAAAAATTCGGCAGGATTTTGATTCCGACGGAAGAAGTTGTGGAGGTCAAGAAAAACAAACGGGTATCAAAAAGAAGAAAATATTTTCCAGGGTATGTTTTTATAGAAATGGAGATTGATAATGATACATACTGGATAGTAAAAAATACAACAGGTGCCAGCGGATTTTTGGGTGGGCTGAAACCAACACCTCTTCCGGATGATGATGCTAAAAATGTTATCAATTTAGTTGATGCTCCTGCACCGTTAAAACCGAAACCGGCGATACTTTTTGAAAAAGAAGAATCGGTCAGAATTATTGAGGGACCTTTTGCGAATTTTATAGGTATTATTGAGGAAGTCAACGAGGAAAAAGGGAAATTGAAAGTTATGGTTTCCATATTCGGTCGTTCAACACCCGTGGAGTTGGATTTTTTACAGGTGGAGAAACTTTAGGAGGCAGGGAATAGAAAATAGAGATTAGGAAAATGGAAATTAGGGAAAGTCAAAACCCCAATCTCCTAATCTCCTAATCTCCTAATCTCTGGTGTTAAAATGGCAAAGAAAGTAAAAACACAGGTTAAATTGCAAATTCCGGCAGGTGCAGCGAATCCTGCACCTCCAGTCGGACCAGCACTCGGTCAGCATGGCGTCAACATCATGGATTTTTGCAAACAGTTCAATGAGAAAACAAAAACATTAGAAGGCGGAATGATTATTCCTGTCATCATTACCGTCTATGAAGACAGGTCATTTACATTTATTACGAAAGTGCCGCCTGTTTCTGCACTTCTGAAAAAGGCATGCGGAATCGCTACGGCATCCGGTGACCAAAAAATTAAAGTTGCAAAAATTACCAAAAAACAAGTTACCGAAATCGCAAAACAAAAAATGCCCGACTTAAATACGGCATCCATTGATGCGGCGATAAAACTTGTTGAGGGTACCGCAAAATCAATGGGAATAGAAGTGGAATGAAGGAGGCAGTGGTAAGTGATAAGTGGTAAGTGATAAGTATTAAGAAAAACTTAATCCTTAAAGCAAAGCGACTTAATCCTTAATCCTGATGTTAAAATGTCAAAACGAACAAAAGAAAACGAAAAGAAAATTGATAGTGTTCGCCAGGGCGAGTATTCACTTTCTGAAGCGGTGAAAGTTTTAAAACAATCGGTGAAGGTAAAATTTGACGAGACGGTTGAAATTGCGGTTCGTCTCGGAATTGATCCAAAGCAGACCGATCAGACGGTGAGAGGGACGGTTTCACTTCCACACGGATTAGGTAAAACAAAAAAGGTTGTCGTTATTGCGAAGGGCGAGAAAATAAAAGAGGCGGAAATGGCAGGTGCGGATTTTTTTGGAAGCGAAGATATGATTGAAAAAATATCAAAGGGCTGGCTGGATTTTGACGCTATCGTCGCAACGCCTGATATTATGAAAGACCTCGCTAAACTTGGAAAATTATTAGGTCCTCGAGGGCTTATGCCTAACCCGAAAACGGGAACAGTTACTTTTGACATCGCAAAAACGGTTAAGGAAATAAAGACAGGTCGTGTTGAGTTCAAAAACGACTCACAGGGAATTGTTCATTCTGCCATTGGAAAACTTTCTTTTGATGAAAACAAATTAGTTGAAAATGCCCAGTCAGTTATATCACAGATTAGATTACTTAAACCTGCATCTTCAAAAGGGCAATACATAAAAACCATCGCAATTTCATCCACGATGGGACCAGGAATAAAAGTGAAGACAGAGGCAGAGTAGTGGCGAATGTAAATTCGCTAAAACCGTTGATTTACATCAACCGCTACTCCGGTGTTATTATGGCGAAAATAGGGTTTAAGTATGCATTGCTGTTTTTGGTTTGCTCTCTGATTTTTTTTATTTTCGGGAGAATGATTAGTTACTTTCTTGGTTGGATTTTTTTCGTTCTGATGGGTTTCTGTTTTTATTTTTTCAGGGATCCTAAAAGAAAAATTACCGTAGATGAAAATCTGATTTTGTCACCCGCCGACGGCACAATACTTGAAATATCTAATGTAGATGAACCGCTTGTTGTAAAAGGCAAAGCAAAGATCGTAAAAATTTTTCTGTCTGTTTTTAATGTTCATCTGCAACGCGCACCAGTTCTCGGGAAAATATCATTTATAGACAAAGAAGGAACAAAATACCTACCGGCGAACCATCCAGATGCATCAGTTAAAAATGTCCAGAACCTTGTTGGTATAAATGGGAAAATACCAGTTCTTGTAAAACAGATTGCAGGTATTATTGCCAGAAAATGTGATTTATGGGTTAAATTGGATCAGGATGTTGTGCAGGGTGAAAAAATAGGAATAATTCATTTCGGAAGTCAGGTTGATATCTACTTTCCGGAAAATATAAAATTAAATGTTGCTGTCGGGGATAAAGTTATCGCCGGCATAACGGTGTTGGCAGGAAAGTTGTAAGTGGTAAGTGATAAGGATTAAGCAAAAAGCAAACTTAATACTTACTACTTAATTCTTAATCCTGAATATTATGAAACGGGGAATTTACATAATACCGAGCATTTTTACCGTAGCAAATATAGTTGCGGGTTTTTTTTCGTTACATTATTCTATTTCTACAAATTTTTCTGCCGCCGCATGGGCTATTGTTGTGGCGATTTTGATGGATATTACTGATGGCCGCGTCGCTCGCTCTATGGGTGCAGAAAGTCAGTTTGGTGTAGAACTTGATTCTCTTGCTGACTTTCTTTCTTTTGGAGTTGCCCCGGCGGTTTTAATGTATCAACTTGTTCTTATTGATAGAGGAAAAATAGGTTTTGCGATTGTCATTTTTTTCATAATTGCATCTGCACTTCGTCTCGCGCGATTTAATTCTGCGACAGTTATGGAACAAGGAGTTACTAAAACCCATTTTGATGGACTTCCCACTACTGCCGCCGGTGGTATTATCGCATCTTTTGTTCTTTCATATGAACTTTTTGAGCAGGGCACGGAATTGACTGCAAAAAATATCAAATTACTGACCAAAAAAATGCCTTTATTTTTTGATGCGATGCCATTTCTAATGGTGCTTATTTCAATTTTTCTCATATCAAAAATAA
>JAZDKR010000081.1:0-3126 GCA_043802785.1 Elusimicrobiota bacterium | reverse complement strand
TATAAAGGCTTCCGACTTTTTTTTCGTACATATTTTCCGGTTCATAGCAAAAACTCTCAAAAATCAGCTCGTTTTTGGTTTTGTTTTGTCCCGTCCCGTATTTATTCCGAAGCGGGGGATTGAAATGAAATTCAAAAACCTGCATAAAACAACATATTAACTTAATTCATTCTAACGAAGATTCCTTAAAATACAAAGTATTGACTTTGCGGTATTTTGTAGTATAATTAACCTATGAGCACAAAATTATCCGAAAAGATAAAATTAATGATTATCCCTTGCCAGGAGAATAATTGGCGGCCCAAACTCTTAGCCGGCAAATTTTTGGCTTATTTTTTGGTTTTTTTGCTGTTTTTGAAAATATTCACTTTCCCGTTTTTAATTTATTTCCAAGAAAACATTTTTTTCGCGGATATTACCAAGTCAGCGATAGTTAACCTTATTAATCAAAAAAGGGGATCTTTAGGCTTTCAGTTATTGAAAGAAAATCCGGCATTGGACAGGGCGGCCATGCTGAAAGCGCAGGATATGATGCAGAAAGGCTATTTTTCGCATCAAAGCCCGGAAGGCATTTCGCCTTGGTATTGGTTTAGTGCCGCAGGATATCAATATAATATTGCCGGAGAAAATTTAGCCATTGGTTTTTTGGACTCAGCGGAAGTATACAAAGCATGGATGGATTCTCCTTCCCATAAAGCCAATATCTTAAACCAAAATTATCAGGATACCGGCATTGCGGTTTTGAAAGGCGATTTTAACGGAAAAACAACCACCGTGGTGGTGAATCTTTTTGGAAAAATGGGCACAGTTTTTCAGAAAAGCGCGGTTCCTCAAAAACAGGAAATGACACCTGAAGAAAAAAACAGGAATATTGAGGTCAGTCCTCAAAAAACGGCTGATGCGGAATCCCTAAATGTAGTGGCGGGAGAGAGCGTTCAAGGCGGGAAAACGCCAGTCGCTTTTTCCTTGTTGAATTTCATAGCCGTGAATTATTACGACTTAATCCAGAAAATAATATATTTGTCTTTGGTCTTGGTCATTGTTTTTTTGTTGATTAACATTTTTGTAAGAATTGATATTCAGCATCCGGATTTGATTTTAAAGACGCTGGGCTTTGTCGCGCTTTTGCTTGTTTTTTCTGCGGTTGATAAAATAACTTTTATAAATTTAATCCCTCATAATTTCAGTATTTATTAATGTTTTATAATCCTGATTCAAATATAATAAAGAAACTTTGGAAGCCGTTTTTAGTTTTGTTTTTAATTAATTTTTTGATTATCAACTGGGATTCGGTTTCATGGGTTTTCAATTATAAAGCGGTTTCCGGAGTAGTGGGAAGTTTTTTTCAGAAAGAAGAAATTGAAGTCCAGAAAGATGCCATAAAGAAAAGCGAAAATACGGAATATTTGAAAAATTCGGGCAGTTTGGAAATTCCCAAAATCGGTATTTCTGCTCCCTTGGTTTTTGTGGATAATGCTGATTTGGTGCAAAAAGCGCTGGCCAAGGGAGTAGTCCATTGGCCAGATTCGGATTTGCCGGGAGAACAGGGCCAGATTTTATTTTTGGGACATTCGGCGCCTCCGAACTGGCCCAAAATAAGATATGAATGGGTTTTCAGCAGAGTATCTGAATTAAAAACAGGGGACGAAATCCTTATTACTCTCAATAACCAAAAATATTCTTACATCGTTACAAGGCAGATTTTTCTGGAAAGGGGAGAGGCAATTCCTGAAAATCAGGATAAGCAAAAATCGTTTATTTTTTTGATAACCTGTTGGCCACCCGGAAAAGATATCAGAAGATTGGCGGTTGAGGCCCAGCTTTACTAGGGCTTGACAAAATTATCGCTTTATAGTATCATATAGTTATTACCAATATGCAGCTAAATTCTTTTATATCAGACAAAATTAAAAAAATGCCTGTCATCGTGTTTCGGGGACAGCAGTTTTGGCTTGCTTTTATTCTTGGCGTTGTTATTGTCTCCGCGGGGTTTTTAGGTGTAAACCAAGTAGGTGCTGAAGCTGGTGGTTTGGGATTAAGCCTTGATGGGAATAATTCTTATAGCGCTAGTTTAAATGCCATGATTGGGAATACAGGGTATACCGGAAGCTTGCCTGTCAACGCTGATCTTGGAGTTTATCACTGTGAGGGGTCTCAAGGTGGTTATTGCGGAGGAGATTCAGGAGATTTTGATCGTGCAGTACATATATCAGTATCCTTAGATTTTCCAACAGTTGATGAGTCAGATAGGTCAATCACTCTTTTGGGCCTTCCTTCTGCAGGCGATTTTGGCAATTGCGGAAGAGTCCAGGTAGATGTGGGTAATGATATGGGTGTGTTTGGAGGAAAAACTTTCTCTCTTGGTGGGGATTGCGCTCCTGTCATTACTTACGGTGGTTGGTATTGCGATGGCACAAAAACAGACAAATGTTCAGCGCAAGGCGATAATAGCCATTATCAAATGGCCAGAGAAGTAAAGACTAACGGAGCAGTAACCGGATATGAAACTAAATGTGATACAAATCAGTGTTCAATTCCGCAGCCACCTCCTACTACAGTTACAGGATTTTGTTATATCTGTGATTCGGGTAATTGGAGACCGGTAAGCAATGATTATAACAAGAGAATGACCTCTAATGAATGCCAAAAGGAACAAAACAGTTCATTCAGTTTGTCTGGTGCACCTGAGAAGCCAAGTTGGTGTTCTGTTCAAAGTCAGACCAACAACACCCCCACAGTGGACATTAAAGCCAACGGTTCAGACGGACCAATCACAATCGGATACAACAGTTCAGCCAATCTGTCTTGGACTTCAAACAATGCCTATTCCTGCCAAGCCAACAATGCCTGGTCAGGATACAGATCAACATCAGGTTCAGAATCAACAGGCTCTCTTACATTCAGCAAGACATACTCTATTACCTGTACGGGCAATGGAGGTTCAGCTTCTGATTCAGTAACAGTCAATGTGGAGAACCAGGCTCTTGTGCCCACAGTGGACATTAAAGCCAACGGTTCAGACGGACCAATCACAATCGGATACAACAGTTCAGCCAATCTGTCTTGGACTTCAAACAATGCCTATTCCTGCCAAGCCAACAATGCCTGGTCAGGATACAGATCAAC
>JAZDKR010000080.1:0-45742 GCA_043802785.1 Elusimicrobiota bacterium | reverse complement strand
AAAAGTGAGAAAACTCGGAAAAACATCGGTAAACTTCGAGTATGCAGTTGGTAGTGGTAAAGAAAACGGGCTGGGGTTTGCTCCGACTTATGGTCATAAAACAGATGGCTTTGAGCGTTCTGGATACGGCGAGTATTTCGGGGCGTCTATGAGCGATTTTTACGGCGGGATACCAAGAAAAGAAGTATATCAGGGAGTTCATACAACTCTTCTGGGTATTGGATTTGAACCATACAATTATCTTAACTTAAATTTTGATTATTATATTCTTTTTTCTATTGATTCACCAGCAGGAATGGTATTTACCGACCGCCTTGTAGGTGATGAATTGGATTTATCTCTGAAATACAAATATACTGAAAACTGCTATTTCAAATTCACTTATGCTATATTTCGTCCGCTAAAAATTATAAAGGGAACCGAAACAGGAAAAATTTCTGCTGATAAACTTGGCTGGTCTGTAACCGCAAAGTTCTGATAAGGCACGCGAATACACGCGAATATTAAAAGCGCGAATATACGCGAATAATTCGCGATAATTAGCGTTAAATTTGTGAAAATTCGCGTGGTGTTAGGGGGGTAAAATGTTAAAAAAAGTTTTTTTCTATGTAAGTTTGTCATTGCGAATCCCGATAAAAATCGGGATGAAGCAATCTCGAGATTGCTTCGTCGTCCCGATTGTATCGGGACTCCTCGCAATGACATTTCTATCCGCCATGGCGGATCTGTGTTCTGCAAAAGACCTTTCGGAAAAAATAGGGGTAGGGTTCAATAGCCAGTTGTCCGGAAATGGAGTAGATTCGCTTTCTGTCCGCTACTGGTTTTCCAAAAAAATGGCTGTTGAAGGACTGCTGGGATTTTCATTAGGCAATGACACGATTTTTGATGTCGGCGGAAAGTTTTTAACCATTCTTAAAGAAGAAAATAATCTTAACCTCTATGGTTTCGGAATTATGGGAATTGAATCATATCACGACACATCTTTTTCAGTAGGCGGGGGAGTCGGAGTTGAATTATTTTTCAGCGACTTTCCAAATCTCGGCTTTGGTACAGAAATTGGACTCGGTTTTTCAAATGCAAACGATACAAGTCAGTTTGGGACAAAAGCTGATTGGTTATCGGCCGTCGGTGTAAGATATTACCTGTAGAGAGTTATAAAGTTATAAAGTTAAAAACTCTTAAACTCTAAACTCTAAACTCTTATGAAGCCGTTATACATCGCTTTCCTTTGGCATCAACACCAACCGAATTATAAAAATCCTCAGACGGACAAATATCTTTTGCCATGGGTACGTCTTCACTGCACAAAAGATTATTACGATCTGGTGGCAATCCTTGAGAAATTTCCAAAAATAAAACAAACGATAAACATCACACCTTGCTTGATGGAGCAGATTGTTGGCTATACAAATGGTGCGACGGATGACTTTTTGGATGTTTCAAAAAAACCCGCAAAAGAACTTACAAAAGAAGACCGTCTGTTTATACTTAAAAATTTTTTTATGGCGAATCCATCAACAATGATAGAGCCATATTCGAGATATTACGAACTTTTTCAACGACGGGGATGGCGAGCGGACGATAATTACTTATCAAGAATAGAACCGCTTTTTAGTACCGCAGATATCCGTGATTTGGTTGTGTGGTTTAATCTTTCTTGGGTTGGTCCTTATTTCAGACAACATAACGAAACAATCAAATGCTTATTAGAAAAGGAAAAAAATTTTTCCGAGGAAGATAAGCAGATACTTCTTGATGAAACAGCAAAAATCGTTTCATCAGTGCTTCTAAAACACAAGGAACTGCAGGACAAAGGACAGATTGAAATTACCACATCGCCCTATTATCATCCGATTTTGCCGCTACTTATTGATACGAACATCGCAAAAACGGGAATGCCTTATGTTGTGCTTCCCAAAACAAGATTTCAACAACCGGAAGATGCCGAAATTCAGATAAAAAACGGACTGGATTTTTACGAAAAAATCTTCGGAAAAAAATCGAAGGGTATGTGGCCATCGGAGGGCTCCGTATCGTCGGATGTTGTGCCGATGGTTGCCAAAAACGGTATATCCTGGATTGCAACCGACGAGGAAATACTTTATAAAACACTTGGTAAAATTAACAGCACACAGGAAAATGAAGTTCTTTACAAACCGTATAAAATCACCGTTGGTAAATACTCGGTGAACGCTGTTTTCCGCAACCATGAACTTTCGGATTTAATAGGTTTTGTATATCCTAAGATGAACGCGGAAGATGCAGTAAACGATTTCATCAGTCGGCTAACCGAAATAAAAAATTCTATACACAATACCGATACACCGGCAATAGTCAGCATAATTTTAGATGGTGAGAATTGCTGGGAATATTATCAAAATAATGGTGCAGATTTTTTGAATGCTCTTTATACTAAATTAACTAACGAGTCCGACGGCGGAAAAAACGAATTTATCACAACAACAATTTCAGATTTTTTAGAAAAATTTCCGCCGAAAGATGCGGACACACTCAAAGGCGTATTTCCCGGCTCATGGATTAATGGCAATTTCGGTATCTGGCTTGGGCATCCGGAGGATAATCAGGCATGGGATTATCTCAATCAGACAAGAAAGTTTTTGTTAAGCAGAACACCGAAAGTAGGCTCTCTGGAAGAGCCAAAAGTAGGCTCTCTGGAAGAGCCAAAAACCGATCTGCCCGAAAATATAAAAAAAGCCAGCCTGACAGCCGTCGGGCAGGCATGGGAAGAAATTTACATAGCAGAAGGAAGCGATTGGAACTGGTGGTATGGAGCAGACCACTCTTCTATGAATGATGCGGAATTTGACCAACTTTTCAGAGCACATCTTATGAATGTCTACAAACTTCTTAACGAAAAGGTGCCGGACAACCTTTATTTTTCAATAAAAAGAGAGTGGAAGATACTTGGCAACATCATCAAACCCGTTGATTTTATAAAACCGAAAATAGACGGCAAAGTTACAAGTTATTTTGAATGGCACAATGCGGGATTCTACGATGTATCCAAATCCGGAGGTGCAATGCATCAAACGGATACCTGTATTAAAACAATTTACTGGGGATTTGATGAAACCGAAATGTATTTCCGACTTGATTCTCTTCAGCCATTACCGAAAAATATAAAACTTAAAATTGTTTTTCTATGTCCTGAGCAACCTGAGCAAAAAAATATAACTATTGACCCTCACACTAATTCGGCCGTTTTTGATACAACGGAATTATCAAATATTGCAATAGGAAAGGGGGGAATAATAGAACTTTCTCTTCCTTTTTCTGAAATAGGTACAAAACCCGGCGAAATTATAGAATTTGTTGTAATCACCGAACAAAAAGGTCTCGAACTTGAGCGATGGCCATATCACGCATCAATTGTTTTTGCTCATCCTTCCAAAAATTTTCCCGAAGAACACTGGTCTGCATAAAACCAAAACCCCAATAATCGCCATACACATGCGTCCCTTCCAGTCCCCTTCACTTGTTCGCATAAGGTATCTTATGTTAACTTTTTAATATATTTTGCAATTCCTTGACAAACAAATGCTGATTAAACTAAATTATTAGAAAACATATAATAATGCCCAATTTTACGATGTTTTGTTAACTAACTTGATAACATTTATTGATATTTTTGGCTTGGCACTCTCGATCCCGCTTCGGCGGAATAAAAATTTGACAAAATCTTGGCAAAAGTTTGAAATTTCGTAAAATTATTCCGCTTCAAGCGGAATAAAAAAATTAGCATAAAAAAGGCAGGAAGTGTGCAAGGTGCAACTAACACCACTTCGTTAGGTATGCTACAACAATAACATTCTTTCGGGATTATGGAAATTAAATGTAAACTCCGAAGAGGTGAAATTATTGTAGGGTAAAAATCATTCCACCCCGATGGGGTTTTGGTTGGTATGGATGTGCCATTTTGCTATAATAATTGCATCCATTCGGGATTATGATCAGAACAAAGTTTAAAATTCTAAAAAAAACGAAGGATAGAAAAATGAATGTCCAATAAATAAAAAAAGGTAGAAAAGAAAGGATAAAATACGGGAAAAAGAGGCGGGAAAAATGAAAAAGAGAAGATAAAAATCAAAGTTGTGTATTTATTTCAACTGTCAGACAGATTTGTTTGATTAGGCAAGGTTTTTATAGCAACTCAAGAAATGTTTTTATCGGGTCGGAATAAGATATTTTTTGGTACAATTCCGACATTTTGGTAAGTAATTCTGGATTATTTACAAGTTTGATAATTTCTTCCGGTAGATTAATAATCTCTTTTTCTTCAATTAAAATTGCACAACCGTTTTCAGCGAGATATTTCGCGTTTGCCCTTTGGTGGTTTTCCGTTGAATATGGATATGGGATTAAAATTGCTGGCAGTTTTATGGCAATTAACTCGGCAATCGTCGTTGCCCCTGCACGACAGACAACAAGTGATGCCTTTTGGTATGCTGCCTCAATATTGTAAAGATATTTGTGAACTTCCGCCGTAAAACCTTTGTTTTGATAAGCATTTTTCACAACCTCAAAATCATTTTCGCCGGTTATGTGAATAAACCTGATTTTTTCTTTTATCGGTAAAAAATTATCAATTAAACTTATTAAATTGATATTTATGTTATGCGCACCCTGGCTTCCGCCGAAGATAAGGCAGGTGTAAGGTGTAAGGTGTAAGGTGTAAGGTAAAGGATTAACATTAAGGATTTTTTGACGGACAGGATTGCCGGTAAAAACCACTTTCTTAGACGGAAAATATTTTTTCGAATCCTCAAAACTTATGCATATCTTATCGGCAAATTTTGCCGAAAGTTTATTGGCAAGTCCGGGTATAAAATTTTGTTCATGAATTATTGACGATATGTTCATCAACCATGCTCCAAAAATTGCAGGGAATGAAACATATCCGCCAAAACCTATTACAACACTTGGCTTTTCTTCTAATAAAATTTTTATTGACTGGCATATTGAGTAAAAAAATTTAACTGTAAAAATAAATGTATTGACAGACAATCTCCGTGGATATCCAACGGATACTAACGAATAAAACCTGTAACCTTCTCTGGCTATTATTTCAGATTTCTTTCCAATAAAAAAAACATCCCACCCCTCTTTTTTAAGTGCATCCGCCAATGCGATGCCAGGATAAATATGACCTCCGGTAGATGATACTGCAATAAGAATTTTTTTTTTCAATTCAGCCCTTTTCATAACTCGGTTGTTTTGCGATATTTAGTAAAATACCGATACTTGTGAGCATAACCAATACTGATGACCCACCAAACGATATAAACGGAAGCGGAAGCCCTTTTGTAGGTATTACCCCCACACTTACCGACATATTGATGAGTGCCTGCAAAGTAATCATAGTGGTTAGTCCAAATGCAAGAAGTTGTCCAAAAAGATTTTTTGAGTTAAGTGCAATTTTTATTCCCAACACAAACAAAATAAAAAAAAGTATCAAAATAAACATCGTTCCTACAAAACCAAGTTCCTCCCCAATAATTGGAAATATAAAATCGGTATGAGGGTCGGGCAAAAAAAGCATTTTTATTTTTGATTCACCAAGTCCGGTACCATATAATCCTCCGGAACCCATAGCAATAAGTGACTGAACAAGTTGATACCCTGAGCCCTGTGGGTCAGCCCATGGATTCAGAAAAGATGTTATTCTTTTGAGACGGTACGGCTCCCTCATCACAGCATAAATTATAACTGGAACAGCGGCCAATCCCGCAAAAACAATGTACATATAATTTACACCGCCAATAAACAAAAGAACTATTGTTATCAGAAAAATTAGAAATGGTACCCCAAAATCCCGTTCCAAAAAAATCAGAAATACTATGATACCAACAACAAAAAATGGTTTAAGAAGACCGTCCTTAAAATTTTTCATTTTGCTGGTTCTTCTGTCAATATACCAAGCAAGAAAAATAATAACGGTTATTTTTGCTATTTCAGAGGGCTGAAAACCAAAAGGACCAAATCTCAACCATCTTTTTGCTCCGCCAACGGTAGTTCCAAACAATAAAACAAAAGTTAAAAGCAAAACGGTAAAAAACAAAAGCGGCACGATGAACTTTTTTAATTTATTATAATCAAAGACGGAGAAAAAAAGCAATGAAAAAATTCCAAGCACAATCCATACTAATTGTTTCAGATAAAATTTTGTCGGACTGCCATATCTGTAGTCCGCCATAACACCGCTTGCCGATAGAATCATAACAAGCCCGATAGAAACTAAGGCAAGCACAACAATTAAAACTCCGCGATTATAGGACTTCGGGTGGTTCATAAGAAAAGTTCGTAACCACGAAAGCACAAAAAGAATCAAACCACTGAAGCACTGAAGAAAGGAAACACTGAAAGAAAAACAATAAAATCTTTTTCGTGTTTTCGTGTCTTCGTGGTTATTGAAATTCCGATGCTACAAGTTATTTACGATTTTTTTAAAAAATTTTCCCCTCTCTTCGTAATTCTCAAAATGGTCAAACGAAGCACACGCCGGCGACAACATTACTATATCGCCGGAAACGGCAAATTCGTTCGCTTTGATAACCGCTTCCTCTATATTATCAAGCAGAATTATATCAGTTGCACCTTTCAGTTCTGTAAATATTTTTTCCTTTGCTTCACCAATTGCAATAATTTTTTTGACATTTTTTTTTATAAGCGGAATTAACGGTGTATAAGTAGAACCTTTATCCCGACCACCGAGAATTAAAATAATTGGTTGATTAAAAGATTTTATTGCCACCTCGGATGAAGATACATTTGTTCCCTTGGAATCGTTTATGTAGTTCACACCGTTGAGAACTCTGACGAATTCAAGACGATGTTCCACGCCATTAAAATCGGACAGTGATTTTGCAATAGTTTTTTCGGAAAGACCCGCAGCTGTAAGCATTTCAATTGAAGCGAGCGCATTTTCTATGTTATGCAACCCGGGAATTTTGAGATTCAATATTTTTTTATTCTCTTTTGATGAGAAAAATCTAATTGTTGAATCACATCTTTGAGAAAGTTTCAAGCATAACTCATCGTCTTTATTGAGTATACAGAAATCATCTTTTTTCTGATTTATGAAAATTTTTGATTTTATATCCGCGTAGTTTTCCATCGTTTTGTGCCGATGCAAATGGTCGGGTGTTATATTCAAAATAACAGATATATGAGGAGCAAAATTTTTTGTATAGTCCAGTTGATAACTTGAAACCTCCATTACTACATAAGTTTTATCGTCGGATTTTTCAATAAAATCGCAGACGGGAGCACCTATATTCCCGCATACAATAGTTTTACAGCCAGCATATTTAAGTGCTTCGCCAACCATTGAGGTTGTGGTCGTCTTCCCATTGGTGCCCGTTATGGCGATAATCATTTTATACTTTGCAAGAAGAAAAAAAATTTCAATATCGGAAAGAATTTCAATATCTTTTTTTTTTGCGGATAGTAAAATAGGGGCATCGCCGGACACACCGGGACTTGGTATGATTAAATCGCAGGATAATATTTCATCGGAGTGGCATCCGAATTCAAGTTCAACTTTATCAGATAAATTTTTTATTCCGCAAAATGCGTGATCATTTTTTTGCTTTACTTCACTTAAAAGAACATTGGCACCTTTTTTAGAAAAATAATTGGCGCAGGAAATACCGGTTTTTGCAGCACCCAAAATAGCAACTTTTTTCCAGTTTTTATTCACAACTTTTTTTGACGGGATTAACAGGATTTTTAATCCTGGTTTTATCCTGTAAATCCTGTCAGAACCTTTTTCTCTATGCATTCTGCGGCCTTATCTTATTTTCAGCGAACTCAAAGATAAAAGAGCGAGAATTATCGCAACAATCCAGAATCTTATTACGATTTTCTCTTCGGAATGTCCTGCGAGTTCAAAGTGATGATGAAGTGGTGCCATTTTGAAAATTCTTTTTTTTCTCAGGCGATATGAAGTAACCTGCAACAGAACGGATAATGCCTCAACAACAAATATTCCGCCGACGACAATTAAAATCAGTTCCTGTTTTATAAGGATACTGACAATTCCTATGCTGCCTCCCAAAAACAATGAGCCGGTATCACCCATAAAAACTTCGGCGGGATGACAGTTAAACCATAAAAAACCAAGACAGGCACCTATCATTGCCGTCAAGAATATCGAAATTTCACCGGCACCGGGAACTGATATAACTTTCAGATAACTACTGAACTTTGCGTTACCGGCAATATATGCGAAAACCACATAAACAAGCCCTGAAAAAATAATTGAACCCGCTGCCAAGCCATCAAGCCCGTCGGTAAGATTTACGGCATTTGAAGAACCAATAACAATAAAATATGAAAAACATACATAAAGAATCCCGAGATTCAAAAATGTTTCTTTCAAGTATGGGACATTAACGGATGTGATGTATTTTGGATTGGGCGGAAAAAAATACCCGTAGCCCGCTATAATAAGTCCGAGCACGGATAGGTAAATAATTTTTTTTGATGCGGACAATCCGGATGAATGTTTTTTTACAAGTTTAAGATAATCATCGGCAAAACCGAGCAGTCCGAGATAGATAGCGGAAAAAATCAAAACCCATATAAATCTGTTATCAAGCCGTGCCCACAAAAGTGTTGAAATGACAAGTGATACAAGAATCAACAAACCACCCATTGTAGGCGTGCCGGATTTGGCAAAATGCGTCTGAGGTCCATCGCTCCGCATTACTTGTTCAATTTTCAGTGTTTTTAATTTTTTTATGAGATACGGGCCAAAAATAACAAAAATTAAAAGGGCAGTAAAAATTGCGCCACCGGCACGAAAAGTAATATACTGAAAAACATTCAGCGGCGAAAACTTTTCCGACAAATAATAATAGAGGTAATAAAACATAATAACGACAGTGATTAGTGATTAGTGATTAGTGACTTAACCACTTCTTCTAACGCAATTTTTCGTGATGCCTTAAAAAAAACAGCATCTCCTTTTTTCAGATTTTTGATAAGATATTCCGAAAGTTCATTTTTATTTTCAAACCAGACACCGCCAGATTCCTCTGAAATATATTTTGCCAAATCGCCGACAGTTAAAACTTTGTCAGCATAGTTATTCGTTTTTATAAACTCACCGATTTTTTTATGCTCGGCTTGGCTCGTAACATCGCTTCCCAACTCAAGCATATCTCCCAAAACAAGTATTCTTCTACTATTATAGAAGATTTTTGCAAAATTTTCAATTGCCCCACTCATTGATGTCGGATTGGCATTGTAGGAATCATTCACGATAACAACTCCGTTTTTTAGATTTATTATTTCCATTCTTTTGGCCGGCGGAACAAAATTTTGTATTCCAGCGGCTATTTTAGTGGCAGAATAACCGAGCGAAACCGCCGAGGCCGCCGCAGCAATTGCGTTATAGACATTAAATAATCCCGCAACAGGCAACACAATTTTTTCTTTTTTTTTCCCCGACGAATGTTGAAGTGCAAAAGAAGTACTATTAGTTTTAAGTAAAATATCGGAAGCCCTAATGTCTGCACTATTTTTAATACCAAATGTTATTTTTTTGCATTTTATTTTTTTTGCAAAAGAAGTTATAAATTCATCATCGTTATTCATCACGGCTACACCGTTAAGCCCAAGTGAATTAAAAAGTTCCATCTTTTCTTTTAATATATTTCTTAATGAGCCAAAATTACCGATGTGTGCTGTCCCGATATTTGTAATTATTCCGACGGATGGCGAAGATATTTCGCAAAGACGGGCAATTTCACCTCTATGATTTGCACCCATTTCAAGAACACAATATCTGTGTTTTTTTTTCAACTGAAAAAGTGTCAAGGGAAGTCCTATGTGATTATTAAAATTTCCCGATGTAGCTAAAACCGAAGTTTTTTGCGACAATATGGATGCCAGAATATCTTTTGTGGTCGTTTTCCCATTTGAACCTGTTATGCCGATTACCTTTATATTAAACCCGTTTCTGTAATACTTTGCAAAATCTTGAAATGCGGTGAGTGTATTTTTAACAACAATAGACGGGAGACGGCCAAGTAGGTTCGCCTGTGGCGAAGAGACGGGAGATAACAATAGCAACCGCACCTTTTTTTATTGCATCTTGTATAAAATTGTGACCGTCAAATTCCCCCCCCTTTATCGCAAAGAAAATATCACCTCTTTTGACGGTTCTTGAATCAATAGAAACACCCGAAACAACAGTTTTATTGTCTCCGTGAAATTTTCCACTGACGGCTTTTACTATTTCAGTTATTTTTATCTTTTCCATATTTTTCGGTCAGTATTTTTATCGCAACCTCTTTATCATTATATGGAATTTTTTCGTTTTCTATAATCTGATAATTTTCATGCCCTTTTCCTGCTATAAGAAGTATATCATCGGGTGAACACAGTTCAACAGCTTTTTTTACCGCAGCGGTTCTGTCTAACACAACCTCATAATTTTCGCATTTTATTCTCTGCAAACCAACCTCCACATCCAACGCTATAAGTTCAGGTTTTTCGGAACGAGGATTGTCCGATGTAATAATCGTGTAGTCGGACATCCGACCGGAAATTTCGCCCATTAAGGATCTTTTTGAGCGGTCTCGGTCACCACCACAGCCAAAGACCGTAATAATTTTTTTACCTACCCCACCTGCAGCAGTCGGAATTGTCACATAGCGTGCCGCCTGAATTAAATTACCGAGTGCATCAGGAGTATGAGCATAATCAATTATTACCGAAAACGGTTGCCCAACATTTACCGTTTCAAATCTGCCTGGAACTGTCTCAAATTTTCTAATTCCGTCAGCAATTTTTTCCAAATCCATATCTTGTGAGTAAGCACAGCCGATACAAGCGAGTATATTATAAATATTGTGCCGACCTATAAGTTTTGTCTCTATCTTTACCCTGTTAGATGCTGGAAGTTGTTCATCTCTAATGGGGTAAATTTTTTTACCGTCAATAATTACATTGAACACTGTTTTGTCTCTTAACATTTCAATGTCGGTCGCTTTTATTGTCGCATCAGATTTCATTCCATAAGTTATTACCGTGCCTTTGGCAATTTTGATTAATTCGCGGCCGGCAGAATCGTCAATATTTATTACGGAATATTTTTTTTCCTTTTCTGATTCAGTTAAAAATTTTTCAAAAAGCAAAAATTTCGCTTTTTTATATTCGTCCATTGTTTTATGATAATCCAAATGGTCCTGTGTAAGATTGGTAAAAATTGCTACATCTATATCGCAGCCGGAAATCCTATTTTGTACGAGTCCATGCGACGAAACTTCCATAACAACACCATCAGCACCGAGTTCTTTCATTTTTGAAAAAAGTTCATGTAAGTCCGATGATTGCGGAGTTGTGTTGGGCGCGGAAATTTTCAGTTCGCCGAAACGGTAAAAAATGGTCCCTACAACGCCAAGTTTTATTCCAGCATTTTCAAATATCTTTTCAAGAATATATGTAACGGTTGTTTTACCGTTTGTACCTGTTACCGTAAAAACTTTCATTTTTTGAGACGGACAACCATAAAAACGGGAAGAAACTTTGCCGAACATATCGGAAACATTATCAGTTCTAATAAAAACTGCATTATCATATTTTATTGTTTTGTCATCAGTAAGAATTGCAACAGCACCTCGTGAAATCGCATCCTTGATATAATTTTTCCCTTCCTCTTTTGAACCGTGCAAAGCGACAAAAAGATAATTCTTTGACACCTTTTTAGAATTATATGTAATGCCTGCGATTTCTTTATTACCATCGCCTACCAATTCTATATCAAGATTATTTACTAATTCGGATATTTTCATACAAGAAAACCTTGTAACCACAGATTTCACAGATGAACACAGATGTCATTGCGAGGTCGACTGCGGCGACCGCCACGGCGGGATGACAAAGCAATCCCATTAGATTGCACGGGCTTCGCCCTCGCAATGACCCTTTTTCTTGTGAAAATCTTGTGTTAATCTGTGGTTTGATTTTTTATAATTCATTTTATCGCAAGTTTATTTTTCTGACGGATATTTAGATATTCAAGCATACCTGATGAAACTTTTCTGAAAATCGGTGCGGCAACCGACGACGCCCAATAGTCGCCTTTTGGCTCGTCCACAACAACCAGAACTGTTACCTCGGGCTTTTCAGACGGAAAAAATCCGGCAAAAAGTGAAACATATTTTGAATCGGAATACTTTTTCAAGTACTTGTCATATTTTTGGGCGGTACCTGTTTTGCCGGCAATTCCAATGCCATCAATTTTTGCCTGCACACCGGTTCCGTATTCAACAACACTCTCCATCATTTTTCTAATACTATCAGCGGTTGCTGGTGAAATAACCTTTCTTATTTTTACAGGTTCAAAAGTTTGAATTTCTTTGTTGTTACAAAAAACTGATTTTATTATTTTCGGCTCCATCAAAATTCCGCCGTTAGCGACGATTGAAAACGAATTTATTATTTGCAGGGCGTTGGCGGATAATTCCTGCCCGAAAGAAATCATTTCACAAGAAACACCCGACCATTTGCTCACAGGTTCTAAACGCCCGGAGTTCTCTCCTGTAAGTTCTATTCCTGTATTCATTCCAAACCCGAAAGAACGGGCATACTGCCACAGATCCTGTTTTCCTATAATCCTTGAAAGTTTTGCAAAACCTATATTAGACGAATAGGCAAACATTTCTTGAAAAGACAACAATCCGTATTTTTCATGGTCGTGAATAATAATATCCTTTGCCAGTTTGTAAGAACCATTTTCACAAAAAAATTTTTCACTTAAAACCCCAGGATGCTTTTCCAAAGCGGCGGCAGCGGGTACAATTTTAAAGACGCTTCCCGGTTCATAAGCATCACTGATAAATATATTTTTAAGCATTTTCTGATCAATTTTTTTATTCGGATCATATGAGGGGTATGATGCCATCACAAGAATTTCTCCCGTGTGGGGATTTTGAATTATACAAGTTAATGATTTTGCGGAATCGGTTTCATATGCTTTTTTTAGAATACTCTCGGCAATATGCTGCAATCGTGTATCAATTGTAAGCACCACATATCTGATATCATCCTCCGAATCATTACCTATAACTATCTCTCTTCCCTTCCCGTCTTTTATAGCAACATATTTTTTTGATAAACCTGTAAGAAAATCATCAAATAGATATTCAATTCCAGACAACCCCTTGTTATCTGTTCCGACAACTCCCACCACATAACTTGCTATCGAATTCTCAGGATAAAAACGCAGTTGCTCTTTTTCAAAATAAACACCGGGAAAATTTTTTGATTTGATTTTTAGTACTTCATCAGGAAACAATTTTCTTTTTATCAAGACCGAAATTTTATTGTTGTTTAGTTTTGAACGAATATCCGAGGGCGACATACCTGTACATTTTGAAAAAAGTTCTATATCTAAGTCCTTTGCTTTTTTTGTTTCAATGTAGCATGATTCCGCCGCCATACTTGTTGCAAGAGTCATCATATTTCTATCATAAATATTTCCTCTTAATGTTTGGGATTTTTTTATTCTTTTAGATTGTTCGGAAACCTTCTGGGAAAAAAAAGTGTAATTCACAATTTGCACCCAAAACAAACGGGAACCAATAATAAAAAATATAAGAACAATAAAAAAACAAATAAAAATAATTTTATACTTGATAATTCTCATTTTGGCCTACGGTTCAATTACCACGATATCTGATGGAATTGGTGATACTAATCCAAAACGCTTTTTGGCTACTTCTTCAAGATTATTCATTGCAACTATGTCCATTATTTTCATTGTAAGATATTTATTTTCCTTGGCTAACGACAAAATTCTTCCATTAATTTCACTTATACTGTATCCGAGTTTTCTCGATTCTATTCTCTGCCATGCGTAAAAAGAACCAAAAATTATTACTATAATTGACCACTTAAAATACACGCCGGATTGTTTTGACTTATTCGTTCCGTCCGCCTTGCGAACTCTGTGAACTCTCATATTTTCACCTTTATATTTTTTCCACAACTCTCATTTGTGCGGACCTCGAACGCGGATTCGCTATCTCTTCTAACCGCTGCGGAAAAATCGGTTTTTTCTCCACCAAATTTATAGAATTATTTTTTACCGCTTCTTTGAAAATATTTTTTAATAATCTGTGCTCAATTGAGTGAAAGGAAATAACGACTACTCTTGCGCCGGATGAAACAAGATTTATTGCCGACACAACTCCTTTTTCTATATTTTCCAATTCATTGTTAACCGCAATTCTTAATGCTTGAAATGTTTTTGTAGCAAAATGGATTTTTCGCCTGTGATACCAATGTGGTGTTGCATGTCTAATTATTTCAACAAGTTCTAATGTTTTTGATATTTTTTTTTGCATTCTGTGGGTGGATATTGCTTTTGCGATTTTTTCCGCAAATTGCTCATCAGCAAAATCCAAAAATATCTTTGCTAATTTTTTCTCCTCATATGTATTGACAATTCTATCGACTGTTAACGGATTATTTTCGCTGTATCGCATATCAAGAGGCGCATCAAAATTAAAACTGAAACCCCTGTTATAATTGTCAATCTGTAAAGAAGAAAATCCAAAATCAAACAACACGCCATCAATCTTTTTGACATTATATTCTTTTACAACTGTTGATAAATCCGCAAAGTTTTTGCAAACAAATTTTACATTCTGGCAAAAACTAAAATTTTCTACGAATAATTTTTCGGTTTCACAATCCCAGTCAAGCACTAAAAGGTTTCCTTCTAACGACAAATTTTTAATAATCTCAAGTGAGTGTCCACCGCTGCCAAAAGTACAATCAATATATGTCCCGTTTTTTTTTATATTCAAATACTTAATGGTTTCCTCTAACATTACGGAAATATGTTTCATTTTCATAATTAGGGTTCACTGAAAAATGTTTGTATGCCGTCATTGCGAGGTCGCCTGCGGCGACCGCAAAGCGGGACGACGAAGCAATCCCGTCTTTATGGTCGAAAAAAAAGAGACTGCTTCTCCGCCTGAGGCGGATCGCAATGACATCTGTCAATCTATTTTACGAAACTCAATAGGTAAGGTCGCGAGGCGGGACGGCAATGAAATAAAAAGTAATGGGCAGGGGAGGATTAGTAAGCCGGATTTTGTTTTAAGACGGCACGCGAATTATCGCTAATCTTATTCGCGAATATTCGCGGTCTCTAAGGAATTATTTCTCTAGCCCCAAAATTACTTGCGGGGTCAAGCGGTCAACCTTAAAAATAGTGACGGAACGAACAATCCCGTTTTCCCGATGTCACATCGGGGAATCTTTTATTTTGGACCTTGCTCCGGGTGGGGTTTACCATGCCCCCGATATTACTATCGGAGCGGTGCGCTCTTACCGCACCTTTTCACCTTTGCCCCCGCGAATAGTTTTTGAGCCAATTCTTGGCGAAAAAACTGCGTGGGGCTGTATATTTTCTGTGGCACTTTCCCTATCCCACACATAACTTGGTGTGAAACGGTGGCCGTTAGCCATCACCCTGTTCTACGGAGTCCGGACTTTCCTCCCCCACTGCTTTCTTGCGAAAGCAAGAAGTGGGGGCAATTCCTCAATCCCCTCCTGTTTCGCCTATATTTATTGCAATGTTTGCCAGTTTATCTGCTTCTTTATTCTTTTCTCTCGGGATATGAGTAACTTCAACACTTAATCCGCCACGACGAATTTTTTCTCTTATTTTTTTTAAAAGTTCTTTAAGATTTTTATCGTTGGTTCTGTATTCACCAAGATATTGTTTGTGAACAAGTTCCGAATCAAGAAAAATTTTAATTTTATTAGCCCCAAGTTTTTCCGCTTCGTCAATCGCAGTAAGAAACGCAGTATACTCAGCCGTATTGTTTGTAACAATCCCGATATACTTTTTTACATTTTTAATGATCTTTCCTGAAATATCTCTAACAACTATTCCTATTCCGGAAGGGCCTGGGTTACCTCGCGATGCACCGTCAATGTGGATAACAAGTTCACGCATAGAAAAGTATAAAACATCTGCCACGAATTTCACGAATTAAAAAGAAAAGAAATTAGTTTTTCGTGTAATTCGTGGCTATTCAGTTTTCTTGACGGTCTTTTGATACAAAATTCTCATACAATTATTACAAGAAATCAAATCCTTTCCTTTTTTTAATTCGTCAATAATGTGAATTGGTAAATTCCTGTGGCATCCGCCGCAAGCATTATTTTCTACTATTACAACGGCAATACCATTCTTATTTTTTCTTATATTTTCGTACTTGTCAATAATATTTTTCGGCAATTCCACAAGTTTTGTTGTCCGTTGGTATGATTGTTGTGTAACAAATTCGCCTAATTTTCTTAAATCGTTCTCAAACAGCACTTTTTTTTCAGCAAATTCTTTTTCCTTTTTTTCATACTCTTTTTGCAAATTTTTTATGTCCTTATAATTTTTTTCATCAGTTTCCATCAACGCAAGTAATTCGTCTTCTATTTTTAATTTTTCATTTTTTCCATTTTCCATCTCGGTTAAAAGCGCCTTGTAAGCATCGTTGGTTTTAACCGCATTTAATTCCATATTGTGCTTTTTGATTTTTCCCTCTATTGACGCTATTTCAATTTCTTTTTCTTTTTTTAAGATGTTGCCGTCTGTAATGTTTTTTTTTGCGGTCTCAATCTGTTCTTTTTCCTTTACAAGAGTTTCCTGCAAAAAATCTATTTCGCCATTTATTTTTTCAATGTTATTATTTGCCTCACCTATTTTGGAATCAATGTTCTGTAATTCTACAAGTTTCGAGAGTTGTTCATTCATATAAACACCTTAACGGCGGTAAATGGGAAACGGGAAACGGGAAACGGTTCTTTTGTCTTTCCGTCTACCGTCTACCCGCCTTTTTAATTGACTCTTGGGCAATGCAGGGATTGAACCTGCGGCCCCTCCCGTGTGAGGGGAGTGCTCTCCCGCTGAGCTAATTGCCCGAAAATTCAAATTCTCCGACGGTAATTTTATCAAACTGTTAGCAGTCAAACCGGCTTCCTGATGGCTTGGTGTCCAAATAGTGTCCATCTTACTGCTCAGCATCTCAACCGCAACCTTTTTCTGATTGGGCGTAAGATGTGCGTACCGCATCGTCATTTGAATAGATTTATGCCCCGCTAATTCCATAACCGTATAAATATCAGTACCTAAATTTACCAATTGTGAACAAAACGTGTGCCGCAGATCGTGAAATCTAAAATCCTTTATATATGCCTTTTTTAATGCCGTTGCAAACGACTTTCTGATATTACCTACCAACCTGCCGTCCGGTCTGCAAAAAACATATGGGTGGCAGGCATCCTTTTTCAGTTCTTCCAGCGTCTTTATAACAGCGCCGTTCATCGGTATTTCTCTATGACATTTATTTTTGGATGAACTTGACGGTATATATATTGTACCGTTTTCAAAATCAACATCTTCCCATTTTAACTTGAGTATCTCGCCTCTCCTCATTCCCGTATTCACTGCCAGAACAACTATGCCGTATAAGGAGCCGCCGCAAACACTCAACAATCTATTTATTTCCTCAACTGTTAAAAATCTTACACGCTTATCATCAACAAAGAATTTTTTAACTTTCCTTGCAGGACTGTCACTGAGCATATCCCATTCTATTGCCCGGTTAAACATACACTTCAAGACATTTAACTCACGATTCACAGTTGACGGCTTAACTTTTTGCAACCTCTCAGTTTTATATTTTTCTATTTGCAGGCAATCAATCTCATGTAAATATCTATCGCCGAAATACTCCCGGAAATGTTTTACACATTCCTTATCAGTCGGGTATGACCTTTTGTTCGGTTTGGAATAGTCATTCAAAAACGTTTCTGCAAGGTCGGTAAATTTAACTTTCTTCTCTTTCCTGATGTCTAAAAACTTATTTTCGGCAATCTCAACCTTTCTTTTTTTAAGTACTGTCTCTGCCAATTTTTTACTCGACCCTATTTTCTCCCGCATCCTGCGACCGTGAACATAGTAATCAATAAACCAACTTTCATTTTTTCTGTAAAGTCCCATTTTTTCTCCTTTTTGATTTTACTAAAATTTCTCAGTAAAATCAAGTTGTTTTTTTTGAGCACCAACTGGATGCCAAAAAAAAACAATTCCGCTTTAGCGGAACATCCGCACTCTCGTGCTCGGAGTAACCGCAACAAAAAAGGCACTTAACGATAACCTTTATATCAAGTCATCGTTAAGTGCCCCGAGTACTCCCCGCAAGCACGATACTACTTTTAATCAAATTCAAAAAACAATTTTACTATACTACAATTATAAAGAAAAAAACACATTTTGTCAAGTACTTTTTTTCCAACACTATCTTTTATCCAGAAACTTTTCATCTGCCGGCACTCCACCCAAACCCCAATTTTCTTTTTCAAGTTTTCAAATCAGAAACAACAACATTCGTCCCGGTTACCTCATAGTACGAGTAATTCGAAGATGATTAGTGTACATCTCTCTTATAATATCTTTTATTTGAATATCAGTTAAAAATCGGTTCCACTGGCTAAATTTATATTCTTTTTGCTCTACTTTTTTACAAAACTCTTTATGTAAAAATAATTTTTCATGATCCCTGACCAAATTTTGTCTTAAATAATAATCTGGTATATCTTCTCTAATTTTAATAAAGGATAGATTGGCATTATATTCTATACTAGGATATCTAGTCCATATTAGCACTGATTTATCCTCATCTGCCTGATCAACATTTTTCAATTTTTTTATACTTACTTTCCTATTACGAAATCCTTCAGCTACTGCAAATAATTCTTTCATATAAAGTTCATTCTCGTTAAGTGTATAAACAGCACTTTTTGCATTAATTAATTGTAAGATATTTAATCCGTCTACGTCATTATTATCTAATTGGAAGGACTGCTCTTGTATTTTTCCACTCCCTATTTCGTACATCATTGGATCAAAATATACTAAATAATATAATGGACTAATAGGAAACAAAATCAGCAAACCCTTACAAGCAAATCCTGAGTAACTTTGTATTTCCTTCAAATAGTATTTATTATACCGAACAACTGGATTATCGGAAGTAATAAATTCACTGCTCGTATTATTTACTATTAATTTACATTCTAAATCCATTAATAGAGGAACAATCTGGGACACTATACCGAGATTATAAAGACCAGGGGTTTTTATTCCAATTTTTACTTTTTCAATATCGTTTAGTGTAATACCTTCGGGTTTCCTTATTTTTATGTCTTCTTTTATAATTGTTTTTACTGTTTTATCAATTACCTCATCAACTTGTTCTGCAGCGTATAGTGTTCTTGCCGATTGGTAAAGAATGAAAACTAATAAAGTAAAATAATCGGCATCTTTTTTACTTGGGATATTATTTGTTAATACTATATTTTCAAATATTTTCTTTGTAGCTCCTTCTATCTGAGATAGCGATTCTTCATAACTTAAGTCTTCACCATACATGTAATTTTCAAAACACTGCCTATCAATAGGTCCATTTGTTGTGACAATCTTTTTTTCTTTTGTAGAAAAAATAGTAATATTTTTTTTGTCCTTTGAAAATTGTTTCAAATAAAGCTGAGGCACATAATGTTGTCGTTTATTTTCTGGCATTTATATATTTTAATTTTATATAAGTATTTTTATTTAGTTATAGTTCTGATATTCTCATTTTAAAATATTTTTTAAGTTTTCAAATCAAAAAATGTAAAGTGTCTCTGTTTTTTTCAATCTCTAATTTCAAACCACGGCAATCCTTGGTATCCTTCAGGGTGAGACACGGTTGTGTATATTTTGTTACCTCTAATCTCGAACCAAGGGAGTCCTTGGTACCCTTGAGGATGGCTCACTGTGGTGTATATCTTGTCATTCTTAATCTCAAACCACGGCAATCCTTAATATCCTTCAGGATGGTTAACAGTCGTATAAATTTTATCACCTTTGATTTCAAACCAAGGTAATCCCTGATATCCTTCTGGGTGGCTCACAGTCGTATAAATCTTGCTCATGACATTCCCTCCAGCCGATCTACTCTTATCAAATATATGTTATATTGCTTAAACATTTTTACAAACATTATATTTTTTTCCGAAAGCCCAGATTTTTTTCAAGTTTTCAAATCAGAAAATGTAGAGTGTCTTGATTTTCCATTTATAATTTGTTAGACAAAATTATTTTTAATAAAAATTTTAGTGTATAACATAAAGCTAAAATTGCTCCTATTATAAATGTTATTATTAGAACCACACCTAAAATATAATTCCTTTCAAAATAATTAGCTAAAGGAAGCATTAGTAAAGCACCAATTATCAAAATAGCCATACTCCAAAAAAATATATTTGTCTTTTTTAAGATATTGTTTTGTAAATCAATCATTAATTTCAATTTTTTTCCAAACTCTTTGATATGAGGTGCATTATTAGATTCTGCACGTTCCAGCCATATGTTATAATCAGATATATCTGTTGTCATCATTTGAGATTCAGTACTACCAAAATTTAATCTTATTTTTTTAATCATACTTTCTATACTATTTTTAGTATTTTGTATTATAAAAATTATTAACATGCCTACAATTCCAAGAATTGCTCCAAACGTTTGGGATATCGTACTGAAAAAATAATGATATGTGTTACTGTTAAATAAATATTCGCACATGTTTATTTGTCACCTTCTATGATTTTTATTTCTTCTTCGGTTAAAATGGAATTAAGCGTTGTGTTCCCAGAATTTGAAATTAAAATTTCAATTTCAAACCTGCGAATGCTTTTGTTTCTGTTTTGCCTTTTTCAGCCGAAAAAGAAAATTTAGTATCTCCTTTCCCTACCGTTACAGATGCTTTGCAACTGCCATCTGCTGATATTTCCAATCCGGTTTCATGATTATCGCCTTTATAAACGAAAGAACCCAAAATATTCCCACCATTAATATCCAATTTGAATGTTCCGTATTTTGTCTCTTGAGATTCTATCGTACCGCATATCTCCTCTTTAGTATCAATATTAAATCTAATTTTATGGTGATCCCCATTTATTTCAATGCCTGTTTCGGGAATTTTGCCTTTTTCTAACGATGCCCTGCCACCATCAAACACTATTTTTAATTTGCCTTGTTTATCTGAATAACTACCACTGTATGAACCATCTGCACAAGCATCAATTTGTAAAATATGATTATCTCCAGTATGTAAAATAGTCCCTTGCAATTTTCCATTTACTATCTGGAGTGAAGTGTTAATATTATCTGCAAAATTGTAAATTATGCCTGCATTTATTTTCTTTGTCTCCGAATCAAAAGAAGCTTTTGCATAATGATGGTCTCCTGAATTTTCCACATTAAACTGGTTTTTTTCTTTGTCCATATTACCCCCTGATAATCGTGTAGGAGACAGACTCCTACACGATTAATTCTATGTTATCAAGATTATCCTTTTGGTGGACATGGATCATGTCCATGACTGTCTGATTCTGAAATTCGACCGTTTGTGTTATGAATTACCAATTCTGAACCCTGATTCCGACTAATCTTGCGTCCTTCGTTGATAGCTTCTACCTTTTTATCGAAATGACCAGATGCTCTTTCTGCTCCACCTTTTACAACATTCCATCCGCCATTTGGATTATGTACCACATGATGACTTCTTCTTGACATAAATATTTACCTCCTTTTTTAGATTGACATCCTTGGTTAAAAAAGTATAATCATAATAAAGAAAGACAATTAAATACTATTGACGTGGTATTTTTTATTATCTTTTTAAAAGAGGCATACATTCTAAGTGTTGCCTCTTTTTTTATTTATCAGTTACACTAATTTCTCCTTACGACCTTTATTATATTAAAAACTACTTTTACTAAAATAAATTCAAGATGTTTTTACCATTACTATATTTATTCTCTACTATATAAACTCTCCTGGTGGTAATAAAGTTGCCACATCAATTTCTTTTTTTGAAATATCCCATTTTGCTACTTTAACACGATGTTTTGGCATATATTCTAAAATATCGTGTCGTTTGAATATTTTCAAAAGTGAATTAACAGGATTACTAATTCCTTCGGGAGATAAAATAAATGCTACTTCTGGTAGTACAACTTTTGAATATCCAATTAATTGAGAAATATCTTTTAGACTAATCTGATTTAATTTACATTCAACGAAAGCTAAACTATATTTGTCATTTGAATTAATTATTGCAGTAATATCCACCTTTATGACATAAGTTTCAAATTCTGGAAAATACTTATTAAGCTTCTTTTCTCTTAAAAATTCAGATAAATTTTCTCTCGATGTGTTAAATACATCAATTTTTTTCTTAGGAAAATGTCCCTTTAAATATCGGCTTAACCAATCTATTACGTCAGAGTACATTTCACTTTCAGAATTATACATATCCCCTCACTTATTTTGCCCTTGCTTACAACCTAAATTAAGACATACCTCCCAATAAGTATTGCAATGTTTTCCTTTTAATTCATCAGGCAATTTATCTGACATTTCTTCAGGATGTGGTTGTCTTTGCTTCTTTCTTTTTTCTACTGGAATGCAAAGTTTTATAGATCTTCCAGAAAAATTCTTCTTATTCTCTTCTGCCAACTCTTTTAATATTTCGTTCTTATGCGTAATTCTAAAACCTACACCTTCATAACACTCAGCATAAATTTTCAATTGATGTTCTCTCGCCCATGCTTGCTCACGTCCTTCATTGTATTCTTTAACATTGCCGTCTCTAATATTGGGATGACCCCAATCTATCGTATTTACAGGTATACTTAGTGGCGGTTCTTGTAAAAGCCTACATATTTGAATAGGTAATTTCCAATTGTCATTTAGAACTGAAATATAAACACGATGTCTTCCTGCTTGATCTCTACCACCAGTGCCGATTGAACCAGTTACATCCGCAAACCCTCTTAAGAATTCTTTTTTCACATCTTCAGATTCTACAAAAAGAATATCCGGTATTTCCATTTCTCTAAAACTTTTTTTATTTTTTAATAACTGGTCTATATTTCGCCATAATAATCCATATTTTGTAGATTCAATAACAATGCTTATTGACCTTTCAGCAGAAACTTTTTTAGGTATTACTTCGATTAATTCACCTAATCTACTTACTGTTTCGTCCAGACTTAAAAGTATTTTATCTTTTGTATCATAAATTTGTTTAATACCTTTAGCTTCTAAACTTTTAAACGGATATTCAATCACTATTTGTCTCATTCCACTAATTTCTCTTATTGTACCTCGTCCTACAATCAAACCTAACAAATAAGCCATGTCCAAATCCAAGAAAGATGGCATAATTTCTCCTTTTCAACACTTTTTAAAAATCATAATGTACTCATGCACTTTATTTACAATAAAAGCATAAGGATAACCTAACGGGCGCATGTTATTATATTCTTTTTGCCTATCCCATATAAATATATCGCACAATGAAAAATTTATTTCATTCATTTTTTGTATTATGTCTGAATGTAAAAGATATAATTTTGATTTTTTTCTTATATCCATTACAACGACTACACAATAACACCCTAATTTTGTTACCTGATACACTTTTCCAAATACATTTTGTAATAGCGATAAGAATTGATTATAATCTTCTATGTTTCCTAAATCTTTACTTGAATTACCATAATTTCTGATTGTTTTTCGATCGGCTGTTCTTGTACGATTCAAAATATCCCAGTAAGGCGGTGAGGTTATAGTTAAATCCACGGAATTCTGTTTAACATATTTTTCTATATTTTCAGCAGAATCATTTATAATTTCATACTTTTTATTACCCTTATTAAATCTGGAATTATAAGTTTTTTCAAGTCTGCTTTTTGCCATAGTTACATATTGTTTATTTATTTCAAATCCTATTCCTTTCAACCCTTTATTTTGTGCTCCAATTAATACCGTACCACTGCCCATAAAAGGATCGAGAACAATCTGTTCATTGGAGTTAGTATAAATATCTATCAACCTTTCAGCAAGCATAATAGGAAACATCGCAGGGTGTTTTAATGTTCGTTCTTCACTATTCTTTTGGATATCCCGCCAAATACTAAAAGAATTTTGCAACCACTCTCTGCCAGTTAACTTGTTTAATCTATTTGACATTTATTATCCTTGTCCAACTTTTACAAAGTATAGTTTTTCCTTAACAATTTTTCTATCTGTATCACCTTGATTTATACTTTTATAACGTCTGTATGCTTGCTCAAAAACATTTACTTTACCTCGTTTAAATAAAATATTTGTAATTTCGTTTTCTGATAGAAGTCCTTCATCGTTATAACTCAGTAAAATATATTTAGTCTTCGCATTAACAATAAGATCTTCAAACATATTTCTTACTAAAGATTTCTGACAATATGCAGATTTTTGCTCTGAATATGGTCGCATACCTGTTTTGCCATAGATGTTTGGTTCTTTTTTAAACCAACCTTCTGCAATCAATTCCAAAATAAAATAATTAGAAGCATACTGTCTTGAATTATAAGGAGGATCTAAATAGAGAATATCTGATTCTATTTCTTTAATTAAAGTATTCGCATCTTTTTTAAAAGCTCTGTTTTTTCTCTGACTACTTAAAATATCAGGAACTCTTAATTGTAACTTCTTAAGTGCACGTGGATCCCAATTCTTTAAATACGCAGCATAGTTACCAGAAATATTAGCAACGTAAGGAACAGTTTCTATTAATGAAGCAAGGAGAATATAATATTCATCTGTTGTAATTTTATTTTCATTTTTCCATTCTTCTATTTGTGTTCTTACAGTATCTATTTTTTTACCATTATAATCGGTAAAATACTTTCGTTGAAATTGTGAATTTTCAGTTCCACCAGGACAATAATTTCTATATATGAAACCTTCTTTCAATGGTAAGTTATTTAAATGTTCTACTACATAATTAACATTTTGTTTTGAGCCATTTACACCCGAAACAATTCTGTGTAGCCCTTTGAACTGAGGATAACTATTGTTTTGAATATATGCTCGTGCTAAAACATAAGTAAACTCTAGAATATCGTTTGCAAAAACAGTGTATCCTTTAGTTTTAAAATACTTTGCAACAGTAGTTGTTCCACTGAATAAATCACAAAAAACTGAGCCATGATTTATACCAGTTTTCTCTACTCCAGATTCTATAAAATCTAAAAGTTTCCCTTTACAACCGTAATATCTCATATAATCCTTTTAATAACTTTTACATTTTTCTAATAACACCTTTTACTTTACCTATGATTGATACTTCTTTTTCTTTTGGGTCAATAATAGTTGGTTTCATTGTATCATTTTCCGGTTGTAGTCTTATTCTGTCTTTCTCTTTATATATTCGTTTAACAGTTGCCTCGTTGTCAATAAGAACCACTCCTATCTCTCCCTGATTTACCTGTGCCTGTTGTTGTATTATAACAAAATCTCCATTTAAAATTCCAGCATTTATCATACTATCACCATTTACTCGTAAAGCAAATACACCATTTACTTGTTTAATAAAAGATTTATCTACAAATAAAGTTCCTTCAAGGTTTTCTGATGCAAGTATTGGAGTTCCCGCAGCCACTCTTCCCACAATTGGTATTTCACAAGCATTACTACTATTATTCTGCTTTCCATTTTTATAAACAGCAACTTCTATACCTCTTGATTTATGCGGATGTCTAGTAATATATCCTTTTTTTGCCAGTGCTTCTAAATGGTCATTAGCCGCAGTTGGAGATTTAAATGAAAACTCTTTTTGAATTTCTGGAATAGTAGGTGGGAATCCTTGGACCTCTATAGCATGTATTACAAAATCTAATATCTCTTTTTGTCTATCGGTTAGTATATTACTTTGCATTGTTTTATCCTTCCAATACTATTATACTGTAAATGCTTACAGTTGTCAAGTACTTTTTTAATTTTTCAAATATTTTTTTTCTTGGGTAGATTGTTTTGAAAACTATTTCATCAATCATTAGGAACCCGTTCGAAATTCCTCTTAACCACCAGTTTGTCTAACAAGGCAAGATTGCTTCTCCATGGAATTTGTGCAATGACCCGTTGCACAATTTCTTTATCTTTATCTAAAACTTGAGACCAACTGTTTTCCCGTTATATTCAAATATTTTTGTAATTTGATTATACTCTTTTACTACGAAAAATCAAGTAACAGAATAACAAGATTATGATTGATTTTAACCCTTACACCTCTTGTGCATTTGTGCATACATTAAAAGTCGTATCGCAACAAATTAATAAATATTGCAACTATGCTGATTCAATTTTAGTGATTGGTTTTGCTAACTAAACATCTTGTGTCTTGGTGCATTCACTAAAAGCCGTTCAAGACAACAGTAACCAAATTAAAATTACCTTACTCAACTTTAGCAATCGGTTTTAACCTTAACACCCCTTGTGTCTTTGTGCACCCACTAAAAGTCGTTCAAAAACAGCAGTAACCATAATAGAAAATATGTGTTATTCTCCTTCACCAAATACTACAGGCATAAAGAAAAGGAGAACCCCCGCGACTAGTTTTGGCGTAGACAAAACTGCGTGGGGTAGCTCAATATCACGAATTTATTGTTTTTTCACTTTCCTGCTGTTTTGCATTTTTCAGTTGTTCAATCGTTTTAGAAATCAATCGTTCCTCTTTCCTAAGTTTTCCATATTCAACCAATTTTTGTTTTACTTTTACCAGTTCAACTTCCAATTTCTTGGATAGATCTTCCTGGTTTTCAAACGTAAAAGTTATTCTACCAATCTTTGTTGTAAGTTTCATAAATCCTCCGATGAAGGCATAGTGTCAGTGCTATATTCAGCATTTGGTTTATTAAATCAATCAACTTGCCTTCTTTCCATAACTGCCGAATCCTGACTAGCGATAATTTGTAGTTCTCGTCCTGTCTGGCTTCCCAAAGATTATCACAACGTTGCCTAATGCCCCATCAGCCAGCGTTTCAAATGTTTTAAGGTCCCTCCCTGACCACTTGAGTCTTAACTCATCGACCGCCTGCCTGAATTGAAAATAACGGGTTCGTTAAGCGAACAACCACTTACTACTTTACATCCGTGAAGCACTTCATCTGTCACCCTGAGTGGAACGAAGGGTCTCGCATTTTAACATCGCGATTCTTCGCCTTCGGCTCAGAATGACATCCTTTTCATGTGAAGTATTCTATACTCCCCTTGGTAACTATCTACTGGATGTCTTAAAAACGGTTTTGGCTGTGTTCTTTTAAACTCGTAACGATTCTAAAGACCGTTATATTCTAAAGACTATTCTAAGGACCGATTTTACCGTCTAACACGAGATACACATATGACATTATTGAATACACGTATGACATCATTGGACTTAACAAAAGATACACATATGACATAGTTGAACATACTTGAACCTTAAATCCGGTGTCCAAAAAGTGTCCATTAGTGGTCAAAAATGGCACGAATTGGCATAAAGTCATACAAATAAAAAAATCACCGTTTGTCGTCGGTGATTTCATTTTCCGTCGGTGATTCTGATGCGGGCTGGGTCCCTGTGTGAGGGGAGTGCTCTCCCGCTGAGCTAATTGCCCGAAACACCATAACAGATAAGAACTTTCGTAAATCGTAAATCGACAAAATTCTGCTATTGAACTTTGCTAATTCTACTAAATCATTTTTATCCTGTCAACTATTTTTTTGGTTGTGGTAATGTCAAGTTGTCTTGCCTGATAAATCAGGCAACTACAATACTTTCTCGGACTTTTTGCAATGCTTCTGCCAGAGTTGAGCGTATAAGCGGTTGGATTGAAGCGCCGGCACGACAACATGAATCTTCGGTGAATTGCGTGATAATTTTACCAAGTGAAACTTTCAGCGGAATTTTTTCCTTTATATCTATAAGATGAACAATTTTATTCGGATTTTGCTTGTTCCTTCTCGGAATTCCTGTAATTCTTTCAGCATAATGAGCGACATCCGGGTGGTTTTTCCCTATTATATTTTCTGCGTAATAAATTGCCTTGCTGCTTTCAATAAATTCTAATTCTGAAAGATATGCCGCATTGCCTTTTTCTATTTCTACATCTTCCGATTCTACATCTTCGTACAATACCTGCTCAAAATCTTTCAAAACAAATTCTATTTTATCAACGATTTCTTGAGTATTATCCAAAAATTCCTGAGGCATTCCCGCATCAGACATTTCTTTTTCCGACTTAAGCCAAAAGTGATGCGAATCGGTCTTAAATGACGAGATTTTTCCAAAACGGGTTTTTATGATAATGTCGTGGGCAAGCCAATCGTCAATTTCTACATAGTGAACATCGTTTGTGGCAATTGGTTTCACATCATATTTTTTGGCAAGTTCCAACAGTCCTTTATTTGATATTTCCTCGTCGGTAATTCCGTGCTTTGCTATTTCAACATAAAAGTCATTCCCGAAAATTTCTTTATATTTTACAAAAATTTTTTCCGCATCGGCAAATCCGCTTTTGATATACGACTGCGACGCCTGATTAAAAAAACAGGCGGATGAAGCGATTAAACCCTCGTGATATTTCTCTAAAAGTTTCCAATCAACAAGTCCACGCTGTTCATAATAATTATTAAAAAGCCAACTGTCAGAAACAAGAGTTACAAGATTTTTATATCCAATGTCATTTTTGGCAAACAAAAGAAAATGAAACCTGCTTTTGTCCTTCTTTTCAATTGATTTTTGGGCATCGTTCACAAAATATACTTCAACACCAAAAATCGGTTTCACACTATATTTTTTACAGGCATCTGAGAACTCATACATAAACGGCATCTCGCCGTGTTCCGTCATAGCAATTGCGTTTTGTCCGAGCGATTTCGCCTTTTTTACTGCTTCATCAATCCGCAGAGCACTATCAGAAAACGAGCCAATAAAATGATTATGTAAGTGCGAAAACATTGTTTTCTTAAATCCTCTACAATAATGTCACCCCTACGGGGTTGTGGCTACTTGTTTTTGATCATTTTCTATAATAATTCCACCCCGTTGGGGTTGTATTTATCATTAAAACCCGAAGGGTTGGTATTATTATAGCAATTAACCCCACACTTAAGTGTGAGGTTAGTTCTACATACTTCTGTCAAGTGAACGATACTGTATTGCTTCGGCGATGTGTGAGGTCTGAATGGTTTCGGAGGTACCTAAATCAGCAATTGTTCTGGCAACTTTCAGTATTCTGTCGTGAGCGCGGGCGGAAAAACCGAGTTTGTCCATCGCATGTTTTAAGAGTTTTTTACTTTCGTCGCCGATTCCACAGTAAATTTTTATGTGCTTTGATTCCATATGGGCATTGCAATAGATATTTTTTTCAACTTTGAATCTTTCTTTCTGTATCTGGCGCACTTTTGTTATCCTTTTTCTTATGTCTTCCGATGAATCTGAAACGGACACTTCGGAAAGTTCCTCAAATCTTACCAACGGAACATCTATGTGTAAATCTATTCTGTCCAACAGCGGCCCCGATATTTTTGAGATATATTTCTGTATTATAAATGGTGTGCAAGTGCATTCTCTCGTCGGATGTCCATAATATCCACAAGGGCAGGGATTCATCGCGGCAACAAGCATAAATCTCGCGGGATATGTCAGTGATGCTTGCGCTCGTGAAACGGTAACAACACCATCCTCAAGCGGCTGTCTCAAAACCTCCAAAACATTTCTGTGAAACTCAGGCAGTTCATCTAAAAATAAGACACCATTATGCGAAAGAGAAACTTCGCCGGGTTTTGGGTATGAACCACCGCCAATAAGTGCGACATCAGAAATAGTATGATGAGGTGAGCGAAAAGGTCGTGTTGCGATAAGCGACGAATGTGTTGATGTAAGCCCCGCTATTGAATGGATTTTCGTCGTTTCAATTGCCTCTTCAAAAGACATCGGTGGAAGCACCGTCGGGATTCTTTTGGTAAGCATCGTTTTTCCGCTTCCCGGAGAACCGATTAAAAGTATGTTGTGTCCGCCAGCGCATGCAATCTCCACCGCCCTTTTGACAAATGTCTGCCCCTTGACATCTTTGAAATCCACATCATAATGTGAAGACGAGGAAAAAAGTTTCAACAAATCAATTTTGTAAGGTTGCAACTGTGTTTTGGCAGAAATTATTTCAACGGCTTTTTTTAGGTTTGCTGCTGGATAAACATTGAGTCCGTCCACAATTGCCGCTTCGTTTTTATTTGCTTCGGGCAGTACTAAACCATCAAATTTTTCCTCTTTAAGTTTTATCGCAATTGGGAGAACACCGTTAACCCGTCTTATTGAACCATCAAGTGACAACTCACCCAATAACGCATATTTTTTATCGCTGGTTTTTACCCCATTAGAAGCAGGAAGATATTCGCTTCTAACGGGGTAAATCTGTTCTGTCGCAAGGAGAATTCCGATTGCAATTGGCAGGTCAAAAATAGCCCCTTCTTTTTTTACATCAGCAGGTGCGAGATTAACGGTAACTTTCTTTGTTGGAAAATCAAATCCTGAATTTTTTATTGCGGAAATCACTCTGTCGCGAGATTCTTTTATGGATGTATCGGGAAGCCCGACTATGTTAAAAGTCGGGAACCCGCTGGAAATGTCAACCTCAACAATAACAATGTGGCCGTTTATTCCGTAGACGGCCGCGGAAAGTACTTGCGAAAGCATACTTTATCCTATACGCTATAAAATTTCTTTAAATATTTTCTCTAAACTCTGTTCAAAATTTTGTGATAAATTGTTATGTGAAATTTTCAAATTAGTCCTGCTTTTCAGCGGGATGACTTTTGTAGGGCTTTGTAGGGCAATGCTTTAGCATTGCTAGCAGACCTAAAGGTCTGCCCTACAAACAAAAAACATTGAAATTCCTAGACATCAATTTAGCGAGGATAAATCCTCGCACTATATCATGCCAGTGATGTAATTATCTCATCAAGTGCGGAACCAGCGGGAACCATAGGCAAAACGTTTTCTTCTTCCTCAACTATAAAATCCATCACCACAACTTTATCTATTTTTAACATCTTGACAAGCGTATTTTCAACATCCTCTTTCTTCGTCACCCTTATTCCAACCGCACCATATGACTCGGCAAGTTTCACAAAATCCGGCACCATCCAAGACGGTCTTTTGGCAGATGCATCAGATGGCAAACAACCATTCGGCTTCGTAAGACATGTCGCTGAATATCTTCTTTTGTAAAAAAGTTCCTGCCACTGACGAACCATTCCCAAATGTGCATTATTCAATATAACAATTTTTACATTCACATTATTCAAGACGGCGGTTGCAAGTTCCTGTATGTTCATCTGAATTGAGCCGTCGCCGGCAATATCTATAACGGTCTTCTTGGGGTTTGCAATTTTAGCACCGATGGCAGCAGGGAAACCATAACCCATTGTTCCAAGCCCGCCGCTGGATAAAAAATGTCTCGGAAATTTTGCTTTGTAAAACTGTGCCGCCCACATCTGGTTTTGTCCAACCTCTGTTACAATTATTGCTTCGCCTTTTGTTATCTCCGAGATTTTGTCAACGACAAACTGCGGATGAAGTTTATTGTCTTTTTTGTACGAAAATGGATTTGATTTCTGCCACTCGGCGATTTTTTTTAGCCACTCACTGTTATTTTTTTTCTTCACATATTTTATAAGTTCCGTCAAAATCTTCTTTGCATCACCAACTACCGGCACATCAACTGAAACATTTTTAGAAATTGATGTCGGGTCAATATCAATATGAATTATTTTTGCTTTGGGAGCAAAGGCAGTTAGTTTTCCTGTAACCCTGTCGTCAAATCGGGCGCCAACAGCAATTATCAAATCGCAATTCTGAAAAGATAAATTTGCGGCATAATTGCCATGCATACCCGGCATAAAAATGTTCAATGGGTGGTCGGGTGGAAAACTCCCTATCGCCAAAAGTGTTGTCGTTACCGGTGTGTGAATTTTTTCCGCAAGTGATAATAATTCCGATGATGCATCAGAAGAAATAATTCCTCCACCGACATATAAAAGCGGTTGTTTTGACGAATTTATCAAATCCGCAGCTTTTTTTATTTGACCGGTATGCCCTTCGTAAACCGGATTGTATGAGCGAATTTCAATTTTTTCTGGCCATATAAACTCGGTTGTACCTCTCTGAACGTCAACGGGAATATCAACGACTACTGGACCCGGACGGCCAGTTTTTGCGATATAAAATGCTTCACGGATCGTCCTTGCGAGTTCCTTCACATCCTTAACAAGAAAATTATGTTTTGTTACTGAACGGGTTATACCTGTTGTATCCGCCTCCTGAAAAGCGTCGTTCCCGATAAGTGTTGTTGCAACCTGACCTGTGAATGCAACCATCGGAATTGAATCCATATGAGCGGTTGCTAACGCAGTTGTAAGATTTGCCGCACCGGGACCGCTTGTTGCAATACAAACACCGACTTTACCGGTTGAGCGTGCATATCCGTCTGCCATATGACCTGCACCTTGCTCGTGTCTCGTCAGAACAAATTTTATTTTATCTCGCACATCGTAAATTTTGTCAAAAATAGGAAGCACCGAACCACCCGGAATCCCGAACAGCACTTCCACTTTTTCTCTCAACAAACACTCAATAAAAATTTCCGAACCAGTTTTTAGCATAAATAAACTCCTATTTCAATACTTAACTTGAATGTAGTTGCTTGATTTATCAAGCGCCTTTGCCGGTTTTGCCCGATTTGTCAAACAATGTTGTCTGGTTTGTATTTGCCCAATTCATTGGATGCCGTTGTACAAACCGTCCTGTTAAAATATGGCAACCACAATTATGCCCGATAAATCGGGCGACTACACTTCCTACACCCTGCCCTACCTCAACACTGCCCCTAAGTCAGCAGATGTTACCAATTTAGCATATCTTGACAGCCATCCGGTTTTCACCTTCGGTTCAACAGGTTTTTTTCTCGCAAGTCGGAGTTTTATTTCAACATCCGTCAGGCGAACTGAAAGTGTTCTGTTGGGAATGTCTATTGTTATCTCTTCACCATCTTTAATTATCCCGATAGGACCGCCGACAACTGCTTCCGGTGAAATATGTCCTATACAGGGCCCACGGGTGCCTCCTGAAAATCTGCCGTCGGTAATTAGTGCAACCGAGTCGGAAAGTCCCATCCCGACAATCGCGGAAGTTGGTGACAGCATCTCTCTCATTCCCGGACCGCCTTTGGGACCCTCGTTTCTTATCACGAGCACATCGCCCTTTTTGATTTTTTTCAGGGTGATTAAATTCATTGCGAATTCTTCCGATTCGCAAACCCTTGCTCTGCCTGTAAATTTTAATGCTGAATGAGAAACAGCCGACTGTTTTACAACACATCCGTTCGGTGCAAGATTTCCGAAAAGAATCGCAATTCCGCCGGTTTTATTGTATGGCTTGCTGAGCGGTCTTATAACATCCGGATTCTCCACCACACCCATTTTCATTATTTCTGAGAGCCGTTTTCCTGAGACGGTAGGATTGTCCCTGAGTTTGGCTTTTAACTGGGACATAACCGCCGAAACACCGCCGGCATTATCCAAATCCTCCATATAATAATCGCCTGCTGGTTCTAATTTCACGATGTTTGGAATTCTCTGTGAAATTTCATCAAAAAGTTTAAGCGGAAGTTTTTTCCCGCATTCGTTTGCTATTGCAGGAAGATGAAGCACGGTATTGGTTGAGCCGCCAAGTGCCATATCCACGACGATTGCATTGTAAAATGCATCATCTGACAGAATCCTCCTCGGTAAAATTTGCTTATTGACAAGTTCAACTATTCTTTGCCCCGATTCATATCCAATTCGTCTTTTTTTGGCTGATGCGGCTGGTGCGGTTGCACAGCCGGGCAAAGACATCCCGAGCGCTTCCGTTAGGCAGGACATCGTGTTTGCAGTGTACAGTCCCTGACAACTTCCGGCTCCCGGACACGCAGCCATTTCCAATTCTTCCAGTTCTCTTTCATTTATTTTTCTTGCACGGTAGAGCCCGACGGCTTCAAATGTATCACGAACAAGCGAGCGTTTTTTACCGTCGTAAAAACCTGTCATCATCGGACCCGCTGTAACAATTATTGAAGGAATGTTGAGACGGGCGGCTGCCATGAGCATTCCGGGCGTAATTTTATCGCAATTTGTAAGAAACACTATTCCGTCAAGTTTATGGGCGTTTGCTACCGACTCAACACAGTCGGCTATAAGTTCTCTTGAAGGAAGAGAATAACACATACCCGAGTGTCCCATCGCGATACCATCGCAGATAGCGGGAAGTCCAAAAGTGAAAGGTGTGCCTTGCGACGATTCAATTCCTCTCTCTATAAATCTTTCCAAATCCCTCATACCGATATGACCGGGGACTAAATCGGAATAACTTGAAGCAATCCCTATAAACGGTTTTCGCAAAGATGTTTTGGAAATACCTGTTGCATAAATCAAACATCTGTTCGGCGCCCTTTCAATCCCTTTTTTCACATCATCACTTCTCATGTTTTGTTCCCTCCATTATCTTTCCACCCGCCACTACTATTTACCTTACACCTTACACTTTACACTAGCCTTTTAACAATTTATACTCTATCGCATCAACCAATGCCTGCCATGATGCCTCTATTATATTTTCCGAAACGCCGACGGTTGACCATTCATCCTTGCCATCGGTTGACTGTATCAAAACTCTTACTTTTGCACCGGTGCCGTCTGACGGATTTATTATTCTTACCTTAAAATCCGAAAGACGAACATTCTTTAACTGCGGATAAAATCTGTCAAGTGCTTTTCTCAACGCATTATCCAACGCATTTACAGGACCGTCACCTTCAGCAGCGGTAAGCTCTTCCGAACCTTCAACGTATACTTTTATCGTTGCCTCGGATTTGAAATGCCCGTGAATATCTTTTTCAACAGAAACCCTAAATCCGCCCAAACTGAAAAAAGTTTTGTGCTTACCTATATTCCTTTTCAATAAAAGTTCAAACGAACCTTCCGCACCTTCATAAAGATAGCCCTTTTTTTCGCGATCCTTAACAATTTGCAGAATCTTTTTCACATTGTCGGAGTCATTCTCAAAATCAATTTTTAACTCTTTTGATTTGAGAAGAATGTTCGCTCTGCCCGAAAGTTCGGATATTAGAATTCTTCGCTGATTCCCGACAACGGAAGGATCAATATGTTCATATGTTGATGATTTTTTCGCAACAGCAGATGCATGCACTCCGCCCTTATGGGCAAATGCGGAATAACCGGTGTATGACTGTTTATCGCTTGGAATTATATTTGCAACTTCTGACAGATAACGGTATGTCTTCGTCAGCAATTCTAATTTTTCATCCGTTATGCAATCAACATCTAATTTCAATTTGAGGTTAGGAATTACCGACGATAAATTCGCATTCCCACATCTCTCACCCCATCCATTAAGAGTGCCCTGAACAAGAACACAGCCCGACTGCACCGCAACTACCGAGTTTGCAACAGCGCAACCGGAATCGTTATGTGTGTGAATTCCCAATGGCGTCTCAATTTTAATCTTAATCTCATTTATTATTTTTTCTATCTGGTGCGGCAACATTCCACCGTTTGTATCGCAAAGCGTAATATTGTCTGCACCAGCGGCCGCCGCTGCATCTAAAGTTTTTAATGCATATTCACGGTTTGAAATATACCCGTCAAAAAAATGTTCCGCATCGTAAATAACTTCTAATCCCTTTGATTTCAGAAATTTTACTGACGAGAAAATCATATCTAAATTTTTTTCCAGTGTCGTATCAAGGGCATACCTTACATGCAAATCCCATGTTTTTCCGAATATACAGGCAGCATCTGGTTTAACTTTAATAATTGATAAAAGGTTTTCATCTTTTTCTGGTTTGCTATTTTTATGTCTGGTTGAGCCAAAAGCAGTAATTTTGGCCCGCCACGGGCGGGTCAGTTTAAGTTTTTTTACTTTCAGGAAAAATTCAACTTCCTTCGGGTTTGAATACGGCCAGCCGCCCTCAATATAATGAACACCGAGTTCATCAAGCGCCACCGCGATTTTCAGTTTGTCGTCCACAGTTAAAGAAATCCCTTCCCCTTGTGTTCCGTCTCTTAATGAAGTGTCAAAAATTTTTACCCTATTAGAAATCACAAAACAACACCTCCTATCTATTGATTTTTTTCTTTTTCTGTTTTTTCAAGTCGCTTACCACTTTAAGACGGGCGACAGAACGCTGTATTGCCGCCTCCATATTAGCAGTATCAATTTTATCTTTTATCCCGCTTTTTGCCTGGATCAATTTTTCTTTTGCGCACCCTGTTAGAAATCCCGCTTTGCGGGACGCCATTTCTAATAGGGCGCGTTGTTTAGAGAGTTCTGCCCTTTCAATGTTTATCTCTTCTGCTGCCTCGGCCGTTTCACAAAGTATAACAACATTTTTTGGATGGATTTCCGCAAAACCGCCTGAGACAGCGAAGAGTTTCGGTTCATCATCTTTAGCGGGTTTTATTCTGATTTCTCCGGAATTAAGCACTGCGAGATAGTCAATATGTCCCGGCAAAACACCCATTTCTCCCTCAAAAGCAGGAATTGAAATTTGTTCAACTTCATTTTTGTATGCAACTTTTTCGGGTGTTATTATTTCAAGCGTGAATGTTTTCATATAAAACCACAGATTAGCACAGATTTAGACAAATAGTTCGTAGTGCGACCATTGGAGCCTGCCCCGAACTTGATTCGGGAGTCGCTTTTGCGAGGATAAATCCTCGCACTACTGCTTTGTGACTTTATTTTTTGATACTCTTTCCTGATTTGTCATTCCTGCGGAAGCAGGAATCTATATTCTACACTTATGGATTCCCGCTAACTACCTGCGGGAATGACAACTTAACTGATGTCATAAATTTATGTCTAAAAACACTACTTTAACTTTCAACCTCGTCTATCGTTCCTGTCATATAAAATGACTGTTCAGAAACAGCATCGTGTTTGCCCTCAATGATTTCTTTGAAACCCCTGATAGTTTCGGAAAGAGGCACATATTTTCCCGGGCAACCTGTGAATTCTTCGGCAACAAAAAATGGCTGCGACAAAAATTTCTGAACCTTTCTGGCACGGGAAACGATAATTTTGTCATCTTCAGAAAGTTCATCCATTCCCAGAATTGCGATTATATCCTGCAAATCCTTGTATCTCTGTAAAATTTTCTGGACGCTTCTAGCAACGGTATAGTGTTCAATTCCTATAATTTTTGGGTCAAGTATTTTTGATGAAGAATCTAATGGGTCCACTGCTGGATAAATCCCCAGTTCCACAATCTGACGGGACAATACTGTTGAAGCATCCAGATGAGAAAAAGTTGCCGCCACACCAGGATCGGTTAAGTCATCTGCAGGAACATAAATCGCCTGAACCGATGTAATAGAACCATTTTTTGTAGATGTAATTCTCTCCTGAAGTTGTGCCATTTCCGTCTGTAATGTTGGCTGATAACCAACTGCGGAAGGCATTCTCCCCAGAAGTGCAGAGATCTCGCTTCCTGCTAATACATACCTGAAAATGTTGTCAATAAAAAGAAGAATATCCTGCCTTTCAACATCACGGAAATACTCCGCCTGTGTTAAAGCCGAAAGTGCTACACGAAATCTGGCACCCGGTGGTTCGTTCATCTGTCCGAAAACAAGAACCGCCTTGTCAATAACTTTTGATTGCTTCATTTCAAGGTATAGGTCATTCCCTTCACGGCTTCGCTCACCCACGCCGCCAAATACGGAAACGCCACTGTGATGAACCGCTACATTATGAATCAACTCCATTATGATGACCGTTTTGCCAACACCCGCACCGCCGAAAAGTCCTATTTTTCCGCCTTTCTGATAAGGACAAAGAAGGTCAATGACTTTAATTCCCGTCTCAAAAATTTCTGGCGTGATTTTTTGCTGAACAATTGTAGGCGGTGCAGCGTGAATAATTCTGCATATTTCGGATTTTATAACACCTCGATGATCAATGGGTTCCCCGAATAAATTCATCACCCTGCCAAGACATTCACGCCCGACCGGAATTTTTATCGGCTCTCCTGTATCTATTGCCTCCATACCTCGTGATAGACCAGAAGTTTCCGTTAAAGAAATGCATCTAACGATATTGTCACCAATGTGTGCCGCTACCTCAAAAGTCGCCGTAGGAGTATGGTGGTCCTGAACTTGATTCAAGGACTTACACCCCACTTCAGTAGGTTCCAATTCACCTACTAAAGTCGGGTTTAATTTACAGGTTATAGCATTATATATTTTAGGAAGATTTTCTTTTGGAAACTCGCAATCCACAACCGGACCTATTATCGCAACAATTTTTCCTTTGTTCATATAACACCCGAGATTAAGAGATTAGGAAACTAATAGATTAGGGTTTTGCATAATAAATCTCCCAATCTCCTAATTTCTATTCTCCGCCTTGCTCACTCGCACTCACTATTTCCGTAAGTTCCGTTGTTATCCGTTGCTGACGGAGGTTGTTCATTACAATTGAAAGCTCATCTATAATTTCTGTAGAATTTTTATTGGCATTTTCCATTGAGTTTCTTCTTGATGCCACTTCCGAGGTATATGCTTCTAAAAGAATCTTAAAAACTTCCGAATTAAAATACCTTTTTATAAGTTTGTCTGTAATAATTTCTTTTGACGGTTCGTAGATATAATCAAACTTAACTTTGTTCTGTGCCCGTTCCGTGCTTTCTATCGGTAGAAGTTGTTTTATTGCCGTTGGCTGATAAAAAAGTGATTTATACTCTGCATATATTATGCTGAATTTTTCCAGTTTATTCTCCAAAAATAATTTTATTATTTCATCTGCAATTATTTCCGTTTTGATGGAGGAAAAATTTTTAAAAATGTTGAAATATTCACGACTAATTAGAATACCGTTTCGCTTAAAATAATCCAGACCTTTTTTTCCGATGACAAAAATTTCCAAGTTATGTATGTTCTTCATCTTTATGTATTCAAACGCCTTTTTTACAATGTTAGTGTTATACAAACCACAGAGCCCCTTATCGGATGTAATAATAAGAAGTCCCTCTTTAGAGAGAGAGTCACCTGCGGTCGGCAAACCACCAACCAAAAACGGATGTGGGTAAGTCCTTTCCCCTTCGGGCATCATATCGGATAACAGATGCTGAATTTTTAGAGCATATGGACGAGCGGATGTTAACTGCATCTGTGCTTTCTGAAATCGCACAGCAGAAATCATCTGCATCACGTTAGTTGTTTTTTGTATTGACTTTGTCGCCTTTATTTTTTTTCTGATTTGTCTTAATGTCGCCATGTTAACTTCAGAGATTGAGAGATTAAGAAATTAAGAGATTAAGGAACTTCCGTTTTTCCCCAATCTCTATTTTCTATTTTCTATTCTCTGCCTTTCTTGTATTCCTTTATCGCATTTTCAAGTTTGGTCTTCAGTTCGTCGGTAATTTCCGCTTTTTCTCTTATTTCATCAAATATTTCCGGATATTTTTTTTCAATAAACCCAAAAAGTTCTTTTTCAAATTTTTTGATTTCGTTAAGCGGGACATCATCAAGATAACCGCCACTTCCGACAAAAATAATAACAATCTGTTTTTCAACTGGGAGCGGTTCGTACTGGTCCTGCTTTAATATCTCAACCAACCGCTCACCCCTGGTAATTTGTGCTTTTGTTGAGTCATCAAGTTCCGACGAGAATTGGGCAAACGAAGAAAGTTCATTGAACTGTGCAATGTTAAGCCGCAAACGACCAGCAACATTTTTCATCGCTTTAACCTGGGCGGCACCACCGACTCTGGAAACGGACAAACCAACATTTACAGCAGGTCTTATCCCAGAATAAAAAAGCCCACTTTCAAGATAAATCTGGCCGTCGGTAATTGATATTACATTTGTCGGAATATATGCGGAAATATCCCCCGCCTGCGTTTCTACTATCGGTAATGCCGTGATTGACCCACCGCCGTTTTCATCGGAAAGTTTACAGGCACGTTCCAAAAGTCGCGAATGCAGATAAAAAACATCACCTGGATATGCCTCTCGCCCCGGCGGACGCCTTAAAAGTAAAGAAAGTTGTCTATATGCCTGTGCGTGTTTTGATAAATCATCATAGACGATAAGGACATCCTTTCCCTGCCACATAAAATACTCTGCAATTGTACAACCGGAGTATGGTGCGATATAAAGTAACGGCGCCGGGTCTGCGGCAGTAGTGGAAACAACAATCGTGTATTCGTCTGCTTTATATTTTTTCAATGTTTCAAAAACCCGCGCAACCGTGGACTGTTTTTGTCCTATCGCTACATATATGCATATAGGTCTGTTTTTCACATTTCGCTGGTTGATAATGGTATCAATTGCTATCGCGGTTTTACCCGTCTGACGATCACCGATAATAAGTTCTCGCTGTCCACGACCAATTGGAATCATTGAGTCAATTGCCTTAAGTCCCGTCTGAAGCGGAACTTTTACCGGCTGTCTTTCGGCAATACCAGGTGCAATAATTTCAACAGGTCTTTTACTTAAACATTTTGGATTTTCATTGCCGTCAAGCGAATGCCCCAGAGGGTCTATAATCCGACCGATAAGTTCATCTCCGACGGGAACTTCCATTATTCTTTTTGTTCTTTTTGCGGCATCCCCCTGCTTTATCAGTTTTTCATCTCCGAATAAAACGCAACCGATTTCTTCATCAGTTAGATTTAATGCCAAGCCCAAAACACCGTTTGGAAATTCTATCAACTCATTGACAAAAGTGTTTGCCAAGCCAACAACCCTTGCGATACCATCAACAACCGAAATTACAATCCCGGTTTCATCTATGGAAATATCTTTTTTGAATGAAGCGATTCTTGATTTTAATGCTTCTGTAATTTCTTCGGTTCTCATTTTTTTTCGCTTCGCTCAAACGCAAATGATCGCAAATTTATTCGCGAATATTCGCGTTCTTTATTTTATTAACTCTCTACCAATTTCCTCAAATTTTCCTCTGATTGTGCCGTCAATAACCAGATCACCAGCTTTTATTATTAATCCGCCGACAATTGATTTATCAGTTTCTTCAACCAAAAGAACATTCTTTTTTGTAATTTTTTCTATTATATCTTTTACCTTTTCCGAAACAGAATTTTTAAGTTTTTCTGCTGATATAACCTTTGCCCTGACAGTATTTTTTGAACTTAAAATCAATTCATTATATTTTTCTATTATTTTGGATAGAGATTTTATTTCATTTTTTTTGATAAGCAACAACAACAGATTAAAAACTGTTTCCGATATGTGAGGAAAAACATTTTTTATTATGTCGGTTTTTGTGTTTTCATCAACAAACGGGTTGGAAAAAAAATTAGTTATCTCTTTGTCGTCTAATGGTTTAAGCATTTCTAATGAGTCGCCTGTTTTATCTGTTTCCTGCAATTCAACCGATAATTGAAAAAGTGATTTAGCATAACTTTTTGAATTGTTTTTTTTCATTGTTTTATTTAACCACAGAGCACATGGAGAAAAAAGTAAAGTTCACAGAGAAAGTCTCTGTGTTTTTACTCTGTGTTCTCTGTGGCAAGTAAAAATTTTTCAATCAGTTCCTTCTTTGTATTTTCATCAAGCATTTTTTCGGTAACTTTTTCAGCAATGCTTATTGCAATAGGAACGACTTCTCTTCTTAAATCCAACAACACCAGTTTTCTTTCGTCTTCCATCTGTTTTTTTGCTTCAGCAAGAATTTTTTTTGCCTCAATCTGCGATTCCATTATTATTTTCTGTTTATTCTCGTCACCGAGAATGATTGCTTTTTGAATAAGTTCCTTCGCCTTCCTGTCTATTCCCAAAATCATCTCTTCATAGTCATTTTTGAGTTTTTCTGTCTCTGTTTTAAGATTTTGGGCATCAGAAATGTTTTTTGAAATGTCATGTTTTCTTTTGGAAAGCATCTCAACAAGCGGCTTCCATGCAATTTTCCAAAGCACAAAAATCCCTATTAAAAATGTCACAATCTGCACGAGAATAATTTTAAGATCAATTTCTAACATAAAAACCGCTAAACGGACGCAAAACTTTGAAAACCCGCGAAACTGACGCTAAACTTTCTGCGTCTGTTCTGCGTTCTGTTTCGCGTCAGTTTCGCGTTTCTTTACTGGACAAAATACTTCGTGAACGGGTTCGCAAACAAAAGTATAATGCTGATAAAAAGCACATACAGAACCAGCGATTCAATAAATGCAAGACCTATGATCATATTGAGTTGCAATTGTCCACCCGCTTCAGGTTGTCTTGCCATTCCTTCAAGCGCTTTCCCAATTGCGAGTGATTGTGATATAGCACCAAACGCTGCAGCAAAAGCAAGTCCGATTGCAGCAACAATCACCGATTTCGTAAAAAAATCGGCAGCGCCAGGTAAAAGAACAACCGCAGAAGTAGAAACAATTTTCTCTTCAGCAAAAATCAATCCACACATAAACACATAAACACATAAACACATAAACACATAAACACAAGAACGCCTTTTCATTTTTATCGCCTCCTTTTTAATGCTGTGATTTCACTGCTCCACCGATATAGAATATGCTTAATATTAAAAAAATCAATGCCTGGACAAATCCTATTAAAACAGCCAGAAGAATTACAAACGGCCTTAAAAAAAACGGCATTACTACAATTGATTTTAAGATACCCGGTAAAGCGGAAAATGTGATTATTAAAATACTCAAGACACCCAATAATGTTTCTTTCGCAAAAATATTACAGAATAAACGAAGCACGAGCGAAAATGGTCTTACAAACTGACTGATAATCTCAATAAAAAAAACCAGCATATTAACAGGGAACATCCATATAGGAAGCCCCGGAATAATAAAATGTTTAAGATATGCAATTTTATATTTCAGGAAACCTTGAATGTTGTAGTAAATAAACACAATAATCGCGAGTGAAATGGGAACATTGATATTACCCGTCGGTGAAATCAAACCCGGAAAAATACCAAGAATATTTGACACAAAAATAAAGAAAAAAATTCCCAAAAAAAGCGGATAATATTTTTTTGCCTCCGGACCGATTGTTTCATCAGCAAGATTAAAAATCGCTTCAAAAACAATTTCAAAAAAATTTTGTAAGCCCGAAGGAATTAAGTTGCCGTGGCGACTTTTTCTGACTGCCAAAACAAAAAAAACAAAAATCACAAACCACGCTATCAATGACATCAAAACTGTCGTCGGAATATGCGGAATGTGATATTCTATTGCTTCTTTGACAATCTGCATTTTATTACCTCTATACACATAAAAATCAAAGGAATGGCAAACCCACCCAATATTGCAATTACATTCGCTTTAAGTTTCAATAAAATATAGAACAGCGTAATGATTACCGCAAATTTGATGGTTGTTCGGATAAAATATGTTTTTATGCTAAGATTCTTCGTTGTAAAAAATGTCGCAAAAACATTGAGAAGTCCCAAAACAACGCCACCCGAAAGCCCAAGCGTTATCTGTCTATCGTGAAAAATAAACGCTATCAGAATTGTTGTAATTATCGTCTCAATTAGTATTGTTACCTTTGAAATTTTTTATCTCCTATTCGTTTTTTAATCTTTTTATTTCTACTTCAATTTCTTTTATGACTTCTTTATTGCCAATTTCTCCATCTAAACTAAAAACGATAAATACTTTGCCTTTGTATTTTTGTTCAAAATCAATAAAATTTACTTTCATTCTTTCTGATGCAGAATAATTCCCAAAATTTGCTTTTGCAGTGATCGGTTTAATTTGTATTCCAAAAGCATGTTTGCCAACGAATCCCAAATAATCAATATCACCAGCATGATCAAGGTCAGTTTCGCTTTCAACAAATTTTACTTCTGGAAAGCATTTTGCTAATCCATCATTTACCACTGATTTCTCACGAATAAAACCATCATAAGTACGATTTATTGTCAGATTGTAAATATAGTCCTTACAATCTTGTAATGATAATTCGTTGAACGCATCTTGCCATTCCGGGATTACAACTCCTGTGATTTTTTCGTGCAGTCGTTCCCCCAATTCTTGTAATATTTCAGGTGTAATTTTAATTGGGGCTTTGCTTTCGGTAAATGCTTTTTCAAAATACCACTTTTCCCACTCGTCAATTGTTTTAGGCTGGCATTCGCGTATTAGTGCCATTACCGCACCAACTTTATTCGGTCGAGACAATTGATAAGTCTGGCAAGTATAATTTAATACCTTTTCCTTTTTGCCGAAATCAGTTGAAAATTTCTTTGATGCTTTATTTTTCATAATTGTTTTGAGATAAAACAATAAATTTTTCTTTATACTTATAATCCATTTCATTATTAACAAACACATGCCCATCCTTTATTAAATGAGCATTAATAAAGGTTTTGTTTTCTAAATACAAATAGCACAATAAATTATTTTCTTTATCATATTTTGAATTATCAAATTTCAAAAAAACTCTTTGTTTATTGGTTTTATTTGATAGAAAATTTTTGGCATCTTCTATTTTTTGAGGATTCGTTTTTATACCCAACAATTTAACAATTAGACCATTGCTTAATTTAATTGTCTCGGGATTTATTATTTCTTTTACAGTAAAAAATTCGTTCCGTTGTACTTTGTTTTCGTCCATTTTTGAGCCAAACTGTAATTTTTTTGGATCTATTTTTTTATCGAGTTTAATGGTGTCTTTAAAAATATAAGGTAGATTGGAAATTTCTTCGCTATAATCATTTTTTGTATTCCCCTGGTCTATAAAATTCATAGTTGAATTATCAAACATTTTACTAATCTCAAATTCTAATTTTTGTTTGATTGTATTTATAAATTTTGGATTTATTTCATAGCCAACCGAATTACGACTTAAATTTTTTGCGGCCAATGATGTCGTGCCACTACCTATAAACGGATCAACTATTGTGTCGCCGACGAACGAAAACATTTTAATCAATCTTTTTGGCAATTCCTCTGGAAACATAGCAATGTGATTATCTTGCCTTACACCATTAAAATTCCAGTGCCCTTGAAAATATAAATTCCATTCTTCTTTGGTAAGTTTTGACAATTCTTTTAATTCTTTATTTAATTTTTGTGGTTCCCCATTTTTTTTAAATATCAGAATAAATTCATAGTCAAGTTTAATTATTCCATTTCGTGGATAAGGAAATGACCCCATGATTGTTGCTCCACCCGTCGTGTTCATTGTAGTCGACTTTTGCCAAATAATTGCACCCATATAGTCAAAGCCGATGGTTTCGCAAAATTTAATAATTTCTGTTCTTATCGGTATGACTTTATATCGCCCATAGTAAACCGCGCGAGCAAATTGATCCCCTATATTAATACATAAACGACAGCCATTTTGTAAAACCCTATGGCATTCTTGCCAAACCAAATTTAGATTGTTTATGTAATCCTCATAACTATCGTTATACCCAATTTGATTATCAGTTCCGTAATCCTTTAATTGCCAATAAGGAGGTGATGTTATAACCAAATGCATTGAATTATCCGACAGTTCTTTCATTTGTCTTGAATCGCCTCGTATTATCTTATGATTTGTCTTGATATTATTTGTGGTCATAATTTGATTTGAAATGGAAATAAAAACATTTATTACCTAAAAAAAGCGTGAATTGAGCAAAAATAAATGAATAAAAACATTGAAATACCGACTGAAATTATATACAATAATGAAGTAAAAAGCGTTCAGGCAATACCCGTCCTAAACGGACGCTTTGTGCCCAATGGCAAAAGG
>JAZDKR010000079.1:0-2137 GCA_043802785.1 Elusimicrobiota bacterium | reverse complement strand
CGCTTTTACTTTTTTGAACTTCATATCAGTGAATTATTACGATTTCATTCAGAAAATAATATATTTATCTTTGATTCTGGTCATTATTTTTTTGCTGATAAATATTCTTGTCAGAATTGACATTCAGCACCCGGATTTGATTTTAAAAACGCTGGGATTTGTCGCACTTTTGCTTGTTTTTTCCGCGGTTGATAAAATGACTCTGATAAATTTAATCCCTCATAATTTCAGCATTTATTAATGTTCCGCAATTTTGATTCAGATAATATAAATAAATTATGGAAACATTTTCTGGTTTTATTTTTAATCAGTTTTTTGATTATCAACTGGGATTCGGTTTCATGGATTTTCAATTATAAGGCGGTGTCCGGAATAATGGGGAATTTTTTCCAAAAAGAAAAAACTGTAGTTCCGCAAAATTTGTCAAAAGAAAACGAGGGCGCAAAGCCATTACAAAAATCAGGCGTCTTGGAAATCCCAAAACTTGGCATTTTTGCCCCTTTGGTTTTTGTTGATAATTCCGGTCAGGTTCAGAAATCCTTAGATAGGGGAGTTGTCCATTGGCCGGATTCGGCTTTGCCGGGAAAACGGGGACAGACTTTAATCTTGGGGCATTCGGCGCCTCCGAATTGGCCGAAAATAAAATACGAATGGGTTTTCAGCAGAATATCTGAATTAAAAACAGGGGACGAAATTTCTGTTACTTTCAACGATAAAAAATATTCTTACAGCGTAACAAGGCAGATTTTTTTGGACAAGGGAGAGCAAATTCCCGAAAACCAGGAAGGCCGGAATCAGAACCTTTACCTGATAACCTGCTGGCCGCCCGGAAAAGATATCAGGAGATTGGCGGTTGAGGCGCAATTTAATTAGATTGACGAAATTTTTGTTTCGTGTTATTATTGAATTATAACCAATATGAGGTTAAAATCTTCTATATCAGAAAAAATTAAAAAAGCGCCTGTTATCGGATTTCGGAGACAGCGATTTTGGTTCGTCTTCGTTCTTTGTGTTGTTTCCGTTTTTGCCATATCTTTGGCAATTTTCAGCGATGAGGCGATGGCGATGATTTATCATAACAAAGGTTTTTACACAAAAGTTTGTGGCGACTATGTAAGTCCGGCAGGGGATTCAAATGGCAATGTTTCCAGGCCTGACGGCGCCTGTCAGCAAAAATGCGATTTGGCAAGCGGGACTTGTTCCGGTGATGCGGTTTTCAGGTTTGAATGCGACGGCAAGACAACCGATTGCAAATCCAATAAAAGCGGGCCGAGTTCCAGCCAGTTATTGAACCGTTCCGGGCTTTGCGGCAAAACCGTTCAGATAGACGTTTTCAGGACAAATTGTCTGGATGGCGGAAATTGTAATAGTTTGCCTTCTAATGATCCGGATGCGGATTTGCAGGACTTTATTGTTTGGTATTCAGGAGACTGTCCTGCACAGCCTACTTGCAATACTAATGACATTTCTTTAAGCGTTTCGCCGAGCACCGTCAATCAAGGTTCCACGGTTAATTTTAATATTTCTGGAGACGCTTCAACTCATGTCAATGATAATTTCGGAGGGGCAGTCAGCAATTGCTTCGGGTCCTGGCAGAACAAAACATGCACTGCTGTTTCTCCAGGAAATTTCACTTGGACGCATTCATGGCAGCATTGCGAGGGGAATGTTAACAACTGTTCCAATACTTGCGCAAAATCAACCGGTTTTTCGGTTGTTTCTCTTGTTTCTAATTATTCTGTCTTTTATGCTCCCACTGTTGACATCAAAGCCAATGGTTCAGACGGATCAATCACAATCGGATACAACAATTCAGCCAATCTTTCCTGGACTTCAAGCAATGCCAACTCCTGCACAGCAGGGAATGCCTGGTCAGGATACAAAAACACATCAGGTTCAGAATCAACAGGCAACCAGACATATTCAAGGACATACACTATTACCTGCACAGAGAACGGAGGTTCAGCTTCTGATTCGGTAACAGTGAATGTGGAGAATGCCGCCATCGCTCCCACTGTTGACATCAAAGCCAATGGTTCAGACGGATCAATCACAATCGGATACAACAATTCAGCCAATCTTTCCTGGACTTCAAGCAATGCCAACTCCTGCACAGCAGGGAATGCCTGGTCAGGAT
>JAZDKR010000078.1:0-8109 GCA_043802785.1 Elusimicrobiota bacterium | reverse complement strand
AAACAAATGCTGAATTATATAATGAAGAAAATCGAAAAAGTAAAGATCAAATAAATTTTATCACTTTGCTAAATTATGTAAAAAGTGCTCCGTCGGTGAAGCCCAAAATATATGCATTTTCACGCTTTTTTCAGGTATTATTTGCTTTGTGTATAATTTTTTATCTCCTTAAATACAGAATAAATTCCGCTGACCATTCCTATTGTTGTAAAAATAAGTGTGAATATGGGATGCGTGTGAAAAATCTTATCAAGAAAAATCCCGATACCAAGTCCGACAATAATTGACAAAAGAAAAACAAACCCGAAAGAAGCGGCGGAAAAGAGGTTGTATGTTGGATTTTTCATCTAACGTTTTAATCGTAAAACGAAGCCCGTGGCAATCCAATTGAGATTGCTTCGTCGTCCCGCTTTGCGGGACTCCTCGCAATGACTTCTCTACCCTTCTACTTCGCCACAGGCGAACCTACTTGGCTTTCTACCTGCCCTACCTTACAAGACGGCAGACGGCACCACGGACTGGTTTTGAACCATTGACAACATTTGCAGTAGCACCGTTCTCTCCGAAATAATCAACAACTTCTATCTCACCAAGTTTTTGTTCGGTTCTACCGATAATCATACCTGTATCCGGACTTCGTATTTCTTTTCCCTGACTGAACACAACCAATTTTGTGCCAAGTTTCAAGTTTGATTCCTGCCCTGCATCTAAATAGATATTGTTTTCATCAACCTCGGCAACCCTGCAGGACCAAGGACGGGCATTTACCTTATTGATGATATTATCTACGAATTTTGCAATTGCAGCGCGAAGCGATTCACCTTCTAATGTCTCATCGTAACCGCCTTTTGTTCCCATTCCCAAGAAGGAACCTTTTGATGATTTTGCAATACCTTTTCCTGAATCAATATAAAGAATTTTCCCCGTCTCAACCTCAATTACTCTGATATCAACGGTGCATTCTGCAACCTGTTGTTTTGACTGCGTAACAAAATAATCCGAACCACCTGTTTTTACGCCGAATTGTGAAATTGAACCGACAACAATAGCGTCAAGCCCCAAAATTTTTCCCATCTGTGCAACTGTGTTCGAGTCAATCATACCCGTTGTCTGAAGTTTTTGCTCTTCCATAACTTTGTCAAGTTTTGCCCTTTCAACAAGAATAAACTTGTCCGATTTTCCAAGTTCGGTTAAAAGAACATCCGATGCAGCAGTTCCAAGCCGTTTTTGACCGTAGGCGGTTTTATTTTCAAATTCAACAACTGATATTTTTTTCTTCGGTGGAACGAATGTATCTGCTGATTTCTCAATCGTTACCGACTGTGTTTTCTTCACGGTTGTTGAAGGAGCACACCCGGAAAAGACAGTTAGAAGTGAGAAGTTAGAAGTTAGAAGTAAAAGCAACAGCCAAGTTATTCTTCCATCTTCCATCTTCTTCACTCTTCCATCTTCCATCTTCTTCGCCACAGGCGAACCTACTCGGCATCTTCCATCTTTCATTTACTCCTCCTCGGAAGCGTATAGATTGCGGTATTCACAACCTCGTTTGCTTCCTCTTTTAATGGTGACCTTAACGCCTTGTCAACCGTTTTCTCTATAAGTTGCTTTGCAAATGCTTTTCCTATATTCTCAAACTCAAATTTTTTATGCGAGACCTTTCTTTCATCTTCCCATAAAAGTTTTTCATCTTTTGAGTCAAACAACTTAAAGTTTGCCTGAACAGTTCTTGCATAATAAAATCCAAGTGTTGTATATTTGAACTCAATCACATCACCGTAAATAAGTCCGTCCACATCTAACTTTTCACTGAGTTCTTTCGGAGTTGTCGTCGGTAATTGCCCCGCATCTGTAATTCCCATTTCTATAAGTTTTTCGTCAACTTCTTCAAGTGAAACCGTATCATAACCACAATCTATCAACTTCTTATTAAAAAGATACCTCAAAAGAGCAGGTGCATCAAAATCAATTGATTGGTTTGTAAATGGAAGCACCGCAACTTTTTGAGGTGCAACATAGTTTTCAATAAGATATTTCGCCTTCGGAGTACACCCGGTAAAGGCAGTGAATAGTGAATAGTGAATAGTAAATAGTAAAACCAAAATAAAAGAACTAACCACTTGACCACTTAACCACTTAACCACTTTTCTCATTCTCATTCTCCCCTTGCCATTGCAATAATACCGGTTCTTGCCATTTCCTGGACGCCGTAGGGTTTGAGCATATTTATGAGTGCCTTGATTTTCTCCTCGTCGCCGGTCATCTCAATTATGACGGTATTCGCCGAAACATCAACGATTTTTGCTCTGAAAATATGAACGATTTGGATAATCTCGTTTCTCACCGATTTATCAGCCCGAACCTTTATCAAAATCAAATCCCGTTCAAGATGTGCAGTATGTAAGAAATCACTAACCTTAATTACATCAATCAATTTATTGAGTTGTTTCTTAACCTGCTCCAAAATTGCTTCGTCGCCGGCAACAACAATGGTCATTCTGGATACGGTTGGGTCATCTGTTTCCCCGACTGCAAGCGAATCAATATTGTAACCGCGTGCAGCAAAAAGTGTTGAAATCCGAGTTAAGACACCCGGCTTATTCTCAACCAAAACAGAAATCGTGTGTTTCATAAAACCTCCAAAAGTTGTAAAGGCGTTAATGTGTTGATGTGTTCGCGTGTTCATGTGTTGATGTGTTGATGCATCAACCCGTGAACTCGTGAACTCGTGAACTCGTGAACGCCGTTACATTTCTTATGCCAGTGATGTTACTATTTCATCAAGCGTCGTGGCGGTATTAAATCGTAAAACCCGACGGAACAAATGCATTTTCTATATGTTCAATTTTATCATCTAATATGGCAATTATGTCAAATCTGTAATCAGCATTCAAAAAATTTTTTTTAATGAAAGTAATGGCGGCAAGTGCCAAATGTTTTTGCTTATAGTTAGTCACGGCAAGTTGTGGATCTCCATAATCGCTGTCTCTTCTGGTTTTAACCTCTACAAAAACATAAGTTTTTTTATCTTTTGCAATTATGTCTATCTCTCCGTATTTAGTTCTGAAATTTTTCGCTACGATTTCATAACCAATTTTTTCAAGATATTTCCCGGCAAGATCTTCGCCCGATTTCCCGAATTCAGCTGACTGATTCATAACTTCGCACCGGTTCAAAACTTTTTCTGTGAATTTTACAAGGACCAAATGTTTTAATTGTTTCTATATGAAATTTTGTACCATAACCCTTGTGTTTTGCAAAACCGTAATTCGGGAATTGCCTGTCGTACTTTTTCATCAGCATATCGCGTGTTACCTTTGCTATTACAGACGCAGCAGCAATTGACGCACTTTTTGAGTCGCCTTTAATTATCGTTTTTTGAGCAATCTTTATATCTATTGGTTGATTGCCGTCTATAAGAACCAAATCTGGCTTAACACCCAGTTTTTTAACCGCAATTTTCATGGAAAGTTTTGTCGCTTCTAAAATGTTAATACGGTCAATCACCAGATGGTTCACAATTCCTACCTGATAGTCAATACATTTTTTGATAATTTCTTTATAGACGGAATATCTAACTTTGGGGTTAAGTTTTTTGGAATCGTTTAGATTTTTTATGAAGGTGTTTTTCCCTAATACCACTGCTGCTGAAACAACGGGTCCTGCCAATGGACCCCTGCCTGCTTCATCAACACCGACGACGAAATCAAATCTACGGAATTTCTTGTCAAAACTAAACAGTCTTTTCATTATTCACTTCTATTTTCACTTCGTCATCAACTGGTTTTTTTGCTAAGATTGTTTCTTGAGACATGGGGTTTCCCTGTCTCACATTTTTTTCTTCAATTCTTGCTGACTTGCCAGATAACCCGCGAAGATAATACAAACGACTTCTTCTTACCTTACCCTGCCTGACAATTTCTATGTTTTCTATGCGGGGCGAGTTAAGAAGAAAAATTCTTTCAATGCCAACGCCGAAAGAAATTTTTCGGATGGTAATTGTCTTGCTAACACTGGCACCCTTTTTTCTCAAAACCGTGCCTTCAAAAATCTGGGTTCTCTCAGAATCACCCTCAATAATTTTGTAGTGAACCCTTACTGAATCTCCCGGTCTAAAAACAGGTATCTCTTTTTTCTGATACTGACTTTCAACAACACTCATAAGGTTTTCCATTTTTCCCCCTTCATTAATGGCACAGAGAACGCAGAAATTTAAACTCTATGCACTCTGCCATTTTTCTGCGTACCCTGTGTTACTTTTTTTTCAGTAATTCCGGACGCTTTGATAATGTATTCTGACGAGCATTTTCTTCTCGCCACTTTTCTATTTCTTTGTGATTACCCGATAAAAGTATCTCGGGAACTGATAAGTTACGAAAATTATACGGTCTTGTCCAGACAGAACTTGCAAGACCGCCTGACCAGTGAGAATCTTTTTTAATAGAGTCGCTTTTTGCCACAACTTTAGGAAGTATGCGAACCACCGCATCAACGACTGCCATAGTCGGAATCTCACCACCAGTCAAAACATAATCCCCAATAGAAATTTCCTCATCAACAAATTTTAGAACTCTTTCGTCAACACCACCGTAATGACCGCAGACAAATATCAGGTGCTTATATTTTGAAAACTCTTTCGCTTTTTTTTGGTTAAAAATTTTTCCCTGTGGCGACAGAAGTATAATTCTTTCCTTCTTACTTTTCACTTGGAATTTATCCCGATTCCATCGGGACTTTACACTTTCCACCGCTTTTACCACCGGCGGTGCCATCATAATCATTCCCACACCACCGCCATATGGTTTATCGTCAACAGTTTTATGGCTGCCTTCGGCAAAATCCCGTATATCTGTAATTTTTATTTTTACTATTTTTTTATCAACCGCTTTTTTTATAATACTTTGAGAAAAAACGGAATCAAAAAGCGACGGGAAAAGCGTCAATATATCTATTTGCAATTTTTCCTATTCCTCCATTTCCACTCTATATCTTTCGCCGTTTTTTGTTGCACCCGCCGAAACCACCTGTCTTATTGCTTTTATAATTTTTCCCTGTTTGCCAATAACCCTACCTTTGTCGTCATCTGCAACTTTTATTTTTATAACATTCCCTATCTCCGATTCATCCAACGACACGCTAACATCTTCCGGTTTATCAACGATCGCCTTTACAATGTACTCAACAAGTTCTTTCATACATACTCCCGTTTAACACCAAAAATATGAAATTATGAGATTATGGTTTTGCCTCGTCCCTAATCTTCCAATTTCTCAATTTCCTAATCTCTAATTTCTATTCAGGTGTCGCCATTTGTGTTTTCTTTATCAGATTTTTTACCGTATCGGAAACAACGGCACCTGTTTTTATCCAGTAGTTTATCCGCTCCATTTTTAACGATATGTTTTTCTTGTCACGCGGATTGTAATGCCCCAGTTCCTCAAGTGGCTTCCCGCCCGTTCTTTTTTTTGAATCAATCGCTACCACACGATAAACGGGGTAAAGCAACTTCCCAATTCTTTTCAATTTGATTGCAACTGCCATTTTTAGAACCTCCCTTTGCCAACATTTTCAATTTTTCTATGCTTCTTTCAATTCCTAATCCCGACCTGAAAACTGAATTTCCGGCAACAACAATATCGGCACCAGCTTTTACCGTGTCTGATATTGTATCAAAATTTATTCCGCCGTCAACACTTATTTTTATCCCGCATTTTGCGGGATTATTTTTTATTAGTTCTTTCAACTCTGAAATTTTTTTTAGTGCCGACGGAATAAATCCTTGACCGCCAAAACCGGGAACCACGCTCATCACGAGAATTAAGTCCAATTCTTTGAGATATTTTTCCACTGATGAAATGGGTGTTGCGGGATTTAAGGACAAACCTGCTTTGAGTTTTAGTGACTTTATTTTTTTTATCACTGCAAACGGGTTTTTTGCTACCTCAATGTGAAATGTTATCCAATCGCTTCCCGCTTTTGCAAACTGCTCAATATATTTTTCCGGCTCCGCTATCATAAGATGAGTATCTAAACTCATTTCCGTAGATTTTCTTATTGATTCAACTACTGCTGGACCAATGGTTATATTTGGAACGAAATGCCCGTCCATAACATCAATATGCAAAATTTTAGTTCCTGCTTTCTCGCATTTTTTCATATCATCAGCCAAATTTGAAAAATCTGCTGACAAAATAGAAGGTGCAATCTCTATATTCATTCGCTTCGCTCACTAACGCTAAACCGACGCTAAACTTTAAAAACCCGCGAAACTGACGCTAAATATTCCGCGTCTGTTTTGCGTTTAGTTTTGCGTCTGTTTCGCGTTTTCTACGGAAATCCAGAACTCCACTGTCTGATCTTTTCCAACCGTTTCGCCTTTTTCCGGCATCTGTTGGACAACAGTACTTTCCGAAACCGATGAATCCTTAACCTTATTTATGGTAGTGATTTTCATTCCGTTCTGGTTAGCCCAATTCTCGGCTTCCGTTATATTTTTTCCGTAAAAATCAGGCATCATTAGAACCCCTTCCGGCGGCGCACCCAATGAAGCGACTATATTAACTAATCCATTTTTCTGGATAGCCGTTCTAGGATTCGGGTTTTGTGAAATTATTTTTCCCTTTTCAATAACAGTTGAATATTTTTCATCTTGCTCACCTAAATCCAACCCGTTTTTTCTCAAAATAAGTTGGATAGAACGAACTGTTTGGTTTGTTAAATCCGGAACAAAAATAACCTCGCCTCCGACGGAAACCACTACATTTACTGCCTTGCCTTCCTTAATAATACTCCCCGCTACAGGCGATTGCGAGATAATCCAACCCGCTGGCACGTCGGGATTAAAATCATCGCCTGTTTTTTTGAGATACAAATTCATTGACGATAACACATCTAATGAATCGGCTATATTTTTTCCTATGACATTTGGAACAACTCTATCTTTTTTGCTGTGAATCAAGGCATCAATAAGACGGTTCATCCCGGTAACAAAAGCAATCCCTCCTATCAAAAACCACAAAACCAGCCAAAAAATTTTTCTCATTTAATAGATAATTCGCGGTCCTTCCGCCATTTTTTCGAGTCGTTTTACCCGTTCCTGTATTGGCGGATGTGTGGAAAATAACTTAACTATTGCGCCGCCTTTAAGTGGGTTCACTATAAATAAATGGGCTGTTGACGGCTCAATCCCGCCATGCGAAGCAAAACCCCTTTTTGTTGAATACTCTTCTAATTTTTTTAAGGCAGATGCGAGTGATAGCGGCATCCCCGTCAGTTTTGCCGCACCTTCGTCCGCACCGTATTCGCGAGAACGAGAAATTGCAAGTTGAATTAAAAGCGCAGCCAAAGGTGCAACTATTACCGTCACCAAAAGTCCTAAGACACCACCTCTATTATTGTCATCCCGAGAACCACCACCAAAAATCGCGGCAAACTGTGCTATCCGTGCAATCATTGATATAGCACCTGCCATGGTTGCGGCAATTGTTGCAATCAAAATATCGCGATGAGATATGTGTGAAAGTTCATGTGCCAACACCCCTTCAAGTTCATTTTCATTAAGAATATCCAATATCCCTTTTGTTACGGCAACGGATGCATGTTGAGGGTTTCTGCCAGTAGCGAACGCATTCGGTGTTTCCATCGGAAGAATATAAACTTTCGGCATCGGAATGTTCGCCTTCACGGTAAGCCGTCTTATTACTCTGTATATTTCAGGGACATCATTTTCGGGAATCTGTTTTGCTCTGTACATCGCAAGAACGATTTTATCTGAAAACCAGTACATCACGAAATTCATAATCGCTGCGAACATAAACGCAGTAACCATTCCCCGTTCACCGCCGATGAAATGTCCAATTAGAAGAAAAAGTGCCATCATTGAAAGCATCAACAAAAATGTCTTTAATCTGTTCATAAAATCACCTCCAGCCAATTTGTTTATTATATCAAAAAAAATGATTTTGTCAAGAACACGTATCAAATCATGTATAATCTAACCCAAGGGGTCATCGTCAAATCATGTATAATCTAACCCTGAAGGGAGGGTTAGATTATGAAATTAGAATTCAAGATGAATTACTTTAAAAGTATTTATCACCGGTATCACAAAGC
>JAZDKR010000077.1:0-2102 GCA_043802785.1 Elusimicrobiota bacterium | reverse complement strand
TGTCTATTATCCGGTTGATATCGATATGTTTCAACCCAACAGTTACAAGCCGTTTGTTGATTGTCCAAAAATATTATTTGCAGGAAGGCTGGAAATCAGAAAAGGCGTATTAACACTGCTTGAAGCAATTCCTTTAGTTTTAAAACAATTTCCAAACGCAAAATTTTATTTTGTCGGACAAGATGCGGGCATTAAGCATGTGATGGATAGAAAAATCATGGAATCGAGTTGCGCCTCAAATATAGTCTTTACAAATCAGGTTGAAAGAAAGGATATGGTTAAAATCTACCAATCCGTTGATATCTGTGTCTTTCCTTCGCTTTGGGAAAATTTTGCATATGTTGCCCTTGAAGCCATGGCCTGCGGTAAGGCTATTATTGCCACACGGGTTGGTGGCTTTCTTGAAATGATTGACGATAAAGTGAATGGCCTCTTATGTAATCCTAATGATAGCGCGGATTTAGCGGATAAAATAAATTATGCACTAGCAAATAAGGATATTCTGGAAGACTTGGGAGTCAATGCCAGAAAAAAAATAGTCAAAGAATATTCCCCCGGATACCGGGCCGAAAAAATGATTACAATCTACGAGCAAATTTTATGAAGATTGCATTGTGCGTTACTCCAATCTTTCATTCTGAAACCGCTCCTTTGGGATTAGCGTATCTGAAAGCCAATCTACAAAAAAATGGCCATGAAGCCAAATGCTTTGATTTTTCAAAAGAATTCGCGATACCAACAGAAAATCCTTTTGGACAAGCGACTATAATAAAGTCTTTGCAGCAAAATTATCAAATCGTCAAAGCATGGGTTGAGAGTATAAAAACATATTGTCCTGATGTTGTAGGTATTACTGTCTGGAATACAACGAAGGAATCGTCACAGATGTTTGCACAGGAGTTAAAAAAACAGTTACCACACATTCTTATTCTTGCTGGAGGGCCACAATGCATAGGCCCGGAATTAAAAGAAATCTTGGAATATGCCGATTATGTGATTGAAAATGAGGGGGAGTTAGCGATTTGCCAGTTACTTAATGAATATGTACGCGATCATAAAATTTCCCAGACTAAGGGAGTATGGCATAAAAAGAATGGCATTGAATTCTGTACCGGAGTTCCCAATAGAATTAAAAATTTGGACAGTTTAAGTTTTCCTGATTTTTCAGATTTTATTACGAACGACTACTCTCAAGGACTGCCTATAATGTTCAGCCGGGGGTGTTGGGCGCATTGTGTCTTTTGCCCAGGGAAAAAATATTTCGATACCCAAATATCAAGAAGTGGCTTAAATGTCTACCAAGAAATCGTACATCAAATAAAAACTACCCATTGCGGCAAATTTGTTTTTGCAGATGATTCTCTGCTATCTTATGTTACTATAAAAGAATTGATGGATTTTTGTGACCGGCTAATTGAAAATAGCATCCACATTGAGTGGCGTATCTATGGCCAGCGAATTGATTATTTCATCAATGAAACAGTTGTTGAAAAAATGGTGAAGGCTGGTTTAAAACACATCACTTTCGGAGTTGAAAGCTTTTCCTCTGATGTAAGAAAAGATATGGGCAAAGCAGTAAGCGATGAGGTTACAGAAAACAATCTCTTCTCTTTTATTAAAAGAGGGGCTTGTGTCAATCTTCTAATGATATACGGCTATCCTTCTGAATCTGATGCTGATTTTGAAAAAACTCTTGCATGGATCAAGAAGAATGGAAGTTTTTTTCACCATATCTGCTTTAATTGCTTTGTATTAAACTCGGAATATTTTAACCGCAGGCCGGGGGTGGTAAAATTTGAAAACGATTCCTGGCATTCATATCGTTGGTATTCGAATGCGGTGAATTTAAAAACAAGAAAAGAAAGATTCTTGAAATTAATAGAAGTGCTGAATGATTTGAAAATAGAATATCTAATATCTGAACCATATCTTACTAAGTGTTTTAGGCAATGGGATTCAGACTCTTTCGCAGCGCTTAAAAAAGAATGGGAAATGTTATAATGACACGTTTTTTAAAAAAGATTATTATTTTGATTTTTGTTAATCTGCTTGTTTTTTCAGTTTTGGGAGGGATTGTTTTTTTTGTTTTAAATTATTATTGT
>JAZDKR010000076.1:0-29365 GCA_043802785.1 Elusimicrobiota bacterium | reverse complement strand
ATTAGACGGCACGATTGCTAAAAATGATATTGGGGAAGATGCTGTCGGTGGTTACCAGATAATTGACTCAACAATAACGACGGATGATATAAAAGACGGAACGATACTTGATGAGGATATAAAGTTGGAGCCGTCACAGGGGAATAAAATAGACGGCGACAAAGTAAAATATGCGACGACGGATGCCACTGGAACAGTTCGGCTGGCGACCAGCGCCGATTCCGTTGCCGGATTGGTAGTTCAATCAAATGATACACGATTGATAGCATCAGTGAATGCATTTGTATCCACCGCACCTGCTACATCAAACCGAAATATAATTCAACCATCTGCTGATTTTGTAGTGCCTTTAAGAGTAAAAGGTTTTGCTTCCGGTTCAGCAGATGTACTGGAGATATATGATTCTGCATCGTCTCCAGTTCTTGCTTGGAAGTTTGATAAAGATGGCAATCTTGACAAGGTTAAAGCAGGTGTTACAGTGGATGGAATAAATGTATCCGATGCTTTTATAAAAAGTCCGTCGGCAACACAGGAAGTTGCATATCAAGTAGCGGCGGTGCAAACAGTACTCAAAATGGCAGCGTCACCAACGAAAGAGCCGCTCGTATTAACAGATAGCGATGGTAATACAAAATTCTGGGTTAGCCGTGCCGGAGGTATTTATACAAAGGGCGTTAGTTCATTTACCGAGACGATAAATATAAAAGAGGGAAAGCAAATAAGATGGAATGGTGACAATGAATCAAATACTAATCTTTACCGTGCCGAAGAGGGACGAATCAAGACCGACGGCGATTTAGAGGCAACAAAAGTTTACGCTCAAACATATTACAAAGGAAATCGGACATTTGACGATGTCTATGTAACAACCGGCACTGGTGTTTTGGGCAGTCCGCAGGAAATCAGTGGTGTCAAAAAAATAACTGCTCTTCCTGGGACATCCAATTTGCAACCCAGTTTTGAGATATACCCATCCATTACCGGAGATGTTTTGGCAACACATAATTTATTCAGAGTTGGTATTGATGCATCAGGTAGTGGTTCTGGTGAAAGATTCAGAATTTCCGCTTCTTCGGTGGTAATAAGCAAAGCAGGACTTTTGATTAACAGCAGTTACGCCAACGGTGGTAAATTATCGTTTAATGATGGGATGTCAGGAACGGTTGAGTTGTATTATGACAGTAGCAATTCACGGTTAAAAGCAGTGGCTGATTTTGAAGCAACCAAAATATATGGAACGCAATACTATAAAAATAATGTTGCCTTTGATACGGTGTATATTACAACCTCAACCGACCAGGAGATTTCGGGTAGAAAAATAATAACAACTATACCCGGAACGGGTTCCTTGTCATCGTTTATGGTATATCCTGGCTACGAAACAAGTGTGCCGGGAGATGTTAATCCTCTATACAATCTTTTCAAAGTAGGGATAAGTGTTGCGGAAAATGGTAGCGGTGAGAGGTTCAAGGTCTCTGCATCGTCGGTGGTTATAAGCAAAGCAGGACTTTTGATTAACAGCAGTTATGCCAATGGCGGAAAATTATCATTCACGGACGGTGATGGTGGCACTTCCGAACTATATTTTGACTCTAGCAGTGACCGACTTACAACAGGTAGCAATTTTAACGCTGCGGGATATTTCAAAAACGGTGTTTCTTTTGATACCGTGTATATTACAACCTCGACCGACCAGGAGATTTCAGGCAGAAAAACGATTGTTGATGCGCCGTCACTCGGCCCCACATTTTCAAATGCTGCATTCGTTATAAAAACGCCCGTTGCAATTACACCAAATAATTCTAACTTATTCGGCGTAGGGACTGACGACGGTAAAGCCAGATTCCGTGTGGCAACATCATCAGTGATAATTACGAATAGCTATTTACAATTACCCGCAAACAGTGGTACATCCGATAGAGGTGGCATTAATTTCGGTGCCGAAACAAATACCAATCTTTATAGGGACAACGACAATAACAAGTTAGTAACCGACGGTAGTTTGCAGGTAAAAGGGAACGAAAACGAGTTCGGTGTGATAGTGAGCAGTGTTGTTACCACACAAGATGTTGCATTAAAAGGCAACAAAAAAATTATTTTTGATACAGATGGCATGACTTATGGAGATACTGTTGCTAATAATACTTACATTACTTATAATAAGAGTGTTTCTACTGCTTGTGCTTCATTCTTTTTTGATGGTGGGGAATCTGCCAGTATGGACAACACTATAGACATAGAACCGGAACCGGAAGAGTAATGCAGAGGCACGGAATATTTAATTGTTTCAACGATTCTTTTCCAGTCGCTAAAATACAGAACAACGGATTTTGGTTTGCCTTTTGCAGTAGTGATAAAGTCAATTTTAGGTAATTCAAGCATATGTTGAGCCACTCCTGTCCGCTAAAAATGTAATGGTTTTTTACTGGGCATACTTGCTTTTGTCGTCATTGCGAACGAAGTGAAGCAATCTCATTTGCATTATAAAAAGCAAGATTGCCACCCCGCCATTGAATCAGTGGCGAGTCGCAATGACACATAACCATTTCAGACGGTAAAACATGGTAAAAAGTGCCAATTGATAACAAAGTACTATAATATGAAAAGAATCAGAACCGTCCCAATTCTTTTAAATTGTTTTCTACTTGCATCTCTGTTTTGTAACGAAAACACTCTTTCTAAAGGAGTGACTGACTACAATTCCGGCAATTACCGTGCTGCTATTGATTGTTTTACCGGTGTATTATCTATTGACCCGAAAAATAAAAAAGCAAAAAAATATCTGGAAAAATCAGCCAATAAACTGCTTGAGCCGGAAAGAAAAGCAATTGAAAAAGAGCGGACCTATTTTATGAAAGAGGCGTTCAAAGCCCTTCAAGAGCAGCAAAAAGAAAATGTAAAGAGGAAAAATGAGATAAAGCCGTTTTTTAGCAAAGCAAAAAGATATTACAAAAAGAAGTGGTATCTTTCTGCGACCGACAAATTCTCAGAAATTCTTCTGAAATATCCTGGCCATCGGTCGGCAAAGGATTATTATGAAAAAATAAGAATTAATATGACAGATACCGCAAAAATGGAGCAGACAACCAACCTTGAAAAGTTATCATATGCCAGAGGATACATTTCATACTACGAGCAAAAACTTTTTGATGCGGTTAACGAGTGGGAAAAAACATTGCAGATAAACCCGAAGAGAGACGAACTGAATGAATATATCAAAAATGTTAAGGACTATCTGAAAAATACGGAACGACTCGCTATTGAAAAAGAAATTGAAGAGCGGGTTAAAGGGCTTTTTGCCGAGGGTGTTTCAAGTTTTGACAAAAAGAGTTGGGTGCAATGCATAAAAAAGATGGAGAATGTTCAGAATGTATGTCAGACAGAACCGTTCCCGAAATCATTGGATTGGTATGGTAAGTCGCAGGACTACATAACGAAAGCGATTGGGGAACTTTCAAAAATTACAGTCCAGAGACACATTACAAAACCAGTATTTTCTGCACTGGTTGAAGAGCAGGAGACAGACATTGCCGGCGCCGAGAAAAAATACAACGAAGGGCTTGTTCTTTATGCCCAGGGCAAACTTTTTGACGCTGTCAAGAAATGGGAAATAGCTATCCGTATGAATCCGTGCCACGAAAAGGCACAGCATGCTTTGGAAAAATCAAAGAAAGAGATGAAATTGCAAAAGCGATAAGTGGTGATTTCGCAAAAAAATTTCACTTGACTTTTTTCCGGAATTTAATATGATAAGACCATTGCGGAGAAAAAAGTCCTCAATCCGCCGTGGCGGAAAAGGTTGCGATAGAGAACAGAAGAAATGTAGTGCGATGCTTTAGTATCGCTTATTTTGTTGTATCGGAATTTCAATGTTTGGCAGAGATATCGCTCTGCGACTACTCATACATACAAAAAAATTCACAAAAAATTCACAATTTTTTCTCATTTTTTTCAAAAGTGTGAGGTATACTTGAGTGGAGAGTTATAAAGTCGGACAGGTTGTCATTGCGAGGAGTGACCGAAGGGAACGACGAAGCAATCCCATTGTGAGAGATTGCTTCATTTCACTCGCAATGACAAAGTGCCTGATAAATCAGGCAACTACATTTATTCAGTATCAGTGATTAGCAATAGAAAATGCCAAAAAATCCAAAAAAAAAAGGGGGTGATTGAAAATGAGTAAGTTGTTAGAAAATGTAGTGCGACGATTTATCGTCGCCGATGTATTGCGGGCAACCGCAAAATCAAACAAAAAGGAGGTGCTTAATATGAGCACAAAAAGTTTCAAACTTGGGTTGTGCACGGCAATTGCAGGATTTATTCTCGCAAATGCAAGTTCACTATTTGCCTGGGACAAACGGGTTAGTATGCCGTCCAGCGCGACTGTAGCGGGGATAATGGAGATGAGTCTTGCAGCGAGAACTATAGATACCGATACCAATGATAGTAATGATCTTACAGCAACTGTTGTTGATTTTGGGTCGGTTGGTCAGACATCATATGCACTAGCACCGCAATATCTTGTCCTCAATGCTACTTCCAATGTTGTTGGTGGAAATAAGGCATGGTGGATAGAGATCTATACGGACAATGTAAGTGCAACTGCCGTGCCGCGGGTTTCAACTACTACTGTTTATGGGCCACGAGCTAGTTCCAACACATATGAGTGTGCTGGATTAGTAAGCACGAATACCCATGCGACGAATCCTGCTCTGGGTGGTCCGGGAACAACAAATTTTTTCCGTATACCATTGACATGGATTGTTACTCAGGGTTCTAGCGGTACTTTGAACGGTGTTAATGCACAGAGACCAATCCCGACTACTGGTTATGGTGATGATATTAAAAGTTTAATTCACGGTACTACCATCGCTATGAACGTAGGATGGACATATGTGAAAGATAAGGCAGACCAAGATGATTATAGCATGGATCCCTCTACCGGGCCGAAGTCATGGAATGCGTGCCACAATAGTGGTTATACAACAGTTGTGTGGGGTCAGCCAGGCAATGCTAGAAAACTTGCGTATATGTTAGATACTAAAACTCCTGTTTATGTTCATTTGGAGGGTGATCTTACAACTGCTTGTGGCGGGAAAGATTATGCCACGAGAATATGGTTTGATTTGTACCATTAGGGTCAGAGATTATCCGCCAGAGGCGGATCCGCTAATTCAAGTGGCGGAAGAGATTAGGGATTAGGCGCAAAACCCGAAGGGGTGGTATTGTTGTAGGTTGTTTCGTTTCTATAATAATATCATCCCTTCGGGATTATGTTTGGAATAAAACCCCGAAGGGGTGGAATTGTTTGGAGGTGTTCAAGTGGGACAAGTATCAGTGAATTTGGATGAAGGAATAGCAGTTAAGGGATTAAATATTACTGGATATAAAAAGATTGATGTGCTTGTTGAGGAAGCATTGAGAGAATTCATCCATAAAAGGGACGGTCAAAGACTTTTGGAATTAAAGGGACGGATACATTGGGAAGGCAATTTGGATGAGTTAAGGATGTCCAGAATATGACATTGATTGATACCACCGTTTGGATAGATTTTTTGAATGGAGTGGATACTTCGCAAGTTAATCTACTGACCGAGATTATCAAAGAGGGGAACATTTGTATCTCGGGGATTATTATTACAGAGATACTTCAGGGTATTAAAGATGACAGGGAATTTGAGGAAGTGAAAAATTTGCTCACAGATATTCCAGTTTATGAAACCAGAGGGATTTATACTTATCTCCATGCCGCCCAGATTTACAGAAAATGTAAAAGAGAAGGTTATACCTTGAGAAAAACGATAGATTGCGTTATTGCTGCGATCGCTTTAGAAAATGATCTCATGCTTCTTCATAACGATAGAGATTTTGACTTGATTGCTAAGTGTGTTGGGCTAAAGGCAATAAGGGATTGAGGTTCTAACTATGAAAATAAAGAATGTTGTTTTGGCTGTGTTTGTGTGTTTGGTTTTTTTCGCCTGTGAAGTGTTTGCTGGTGTGAAGATATATCCTGAGGTGCAAAGGTTGGTAGCACCACCTGGTGAAACAATCAAAGGCAACATTTGGGTAATAAATTCTGGAGATGAAAAGTTAGAGGTAGAAATTCAACCTGAGGATTGGTCCAAAGGTAGAAGAAAGTCAAGTGTCGCATGGCTGAAAATAAAACAAAAGCAGAAGAAACTTATAGTTAAGCCAAAGAAGATGAAAGAAATAAAATGGAAAATAGTAGTGCCAAAAGATGCCGAAGGTGACCTTATAGCACAGATTTTCTTTGCATCTGTTAGTTCTGAAAAAACTGGTGGAATTAGTATCGGCACAAGAGTAGCACAGGGTATTTATGTTACAGTTAAAGGGACCGAAAAACCTGCTGGTGAAATAGCTGATTTCAGTGTAAAGTGCAATAATAAAAACCATGGTTTTGCAGTTCTATTCAAGAACACAGGGAATGTACAGTTGACTACAAAAGGTGAGATAACATTAAAAGAACTTCAGACCGGCACTACAAGGATGTTAGAATTGGATCCGTATTTTTATCGTCCTGGCGCAAGTTTTACTTTGTGGAATTGGCTGCCGGAAAGATTAGCAGAAGGGGACTATGAGTCAGAAGCAACGGTTTTTTTCGCTGACCCTTCCGGGATGGAACAGAGCACAAAGAGCAAATTTAATTTCAATGTGAATAATCTTGGCGAAATTACTAAAAGGCCGTAAAGTGTAAATCGTAAAGCCCGTTAGGGCTGACCTGTTAATAGTGTTTGAAGATATTCCCCGCATTCCGATTTCCGATTCATGGTCTTTAAGGGGGGACTTCTTGAAATACTAATTTCCGATGCATTCCCTGTAGAGGTAAATTAGATGAAGAGCGTCTTTGTCCACCTGATTTTTATATTATCGTTGATAACACGCAAATTATCCGCATATGGCGTGGTAAGTACAATTTGCGATTACATATCTACAAACAGGTCACCCCTACGGGGTTTACTTTTCAACATTCCAACATTCCAACATTCCAACATTCAACTTTCTTCGCCACAGGCGAACCTACTTGGCAACTTTCCACTATTATCAGGTCGCCCCTACGGGGCTAAACTTTCCAACTACGGGGCTAAACTTTCCAACTTTATTAGCAGGTGGACAGAGATGTTCTTCACCCAGCCCTTCCCTAATGGCATTTTAGGAAGCGCTGGGTTCAAAACCTCTACAGGGAAACCCGATGGTCGTTTCGGCGATTATCGGGGTAAGAGAGTTGCAAGACATATCCTGTCCGCCTGCTTACTACAAACAGGTCGCTCCGATGGGGCTAAACTTTTTAAACTTTATCCGCCTTTGGCGGATAACTTTATAAACTTTCTACTCCTGCTACTACTACTTACCACTTACCAATTACCACTTACCACTTGCCTTCTCCGCGCAGATGGTTTTGATGTCATACCCAGAAATATCTCTGATAGTGAAACATCCGGAGGATTATACTTTGAAACTATATCATACACCGATACTTGCACCGATACTTTCAAACTTGCAGAGCAATACTTAGAAGTGAATTCTTCATCATCTATATGGAAAATTGATATCTACACCAATAATACGACATCATATGCACCTGCATATCTTGGAAGCCAAAGAGGTGGATTATTAGATACAACAAGTAAAACATTTAGATTGCCACTTGGCTGGCAAGTTTCTCCATCAACTGCGCCACCAATGGTCGGTAATCCAAACAACTCCGGTTGGGTTTGGCTGAAAGATAAAGGTGATGAAGATGATACGGGAACGGCTAATGACGAATCGTGGGACGCAGCACAACAATCAGGATACACAACAATTGTTTGCAACACAACAGCGGAAGCGGTTCACTTTTACATAGAGGCAATTTGCAATGGTCTTGCCGCGGGTGATTATTCAGGAACAATCTGGTTTGACTTATATCATGGTGATATATCTCCACCGGTAATTTCTTATGTACCAATTGAAGAAATTAATATGCTTTGGAATGAAATAGATATAAGTAGTGTAAATGTTATCGATGACAAACAAGTGGTATTTGCAAAATTGCATTACAAAGTAAATGATGGTAGTTGGCAAGAAAAACTTATGACTTTAGATGGCGAACTGTCATATAATAAACAATGCTATGCTGTCATTGGTTCAACAGAAGTGACAAAGGCAGGTAAAGTTTATTATGCAATAGAGTCATCTGATGGGCAGAATCCTACATGGTGGGACAATAGAAATACAGATAATCCACGAGAAATAAAGATCAGTCGAAAAACTTTTCGTAATATGAGAAGTGGCAAACTTGAAGTTTCTGATGGCAATCCCAAAGATGGAAGTACATCTTTAGATATACCCGAAGATGCACTTGCAAAAAATGTAGACATCACAATTACCCAGTGGGATACAGACGACCCCTCTATTCCAGATGGGAATGGCGCCTGTGCAAGCAAAAGACCGGTTGCAGTGTATGAATTTCAACAAAACGGGTTAACATTTAAAAAGCCGGTTAGTTTAAGTTTGCTATATTTTGATTTAGACAATGATGGTAAAGCAGAAACAATGAGGGCTATAAAAACCGATATTGACGAAACCAAACTTGGTATATTCTGGTGGGATGGATTTGACTGGCGGCTTGTCGGTGGAAAAGTGGACACGGTTCTAAATACCGTTACTGCGAAAATTACGCATTTTTCATTATATGCTGTTTTTCCGGTGGGTCCGCTAACTGCTGATGATTACAGACCCAATGAGAAAATAATCACACCGGCAAGTATTGATACACATAATGATTATGCAACTTTTAATGGATTTGATGGATTTAGCGAATTTGAAATAAACATTTATGATATTACCGGTAGAAAAGTAATAACAATCAATCAGGATAGTGCAAGTGGACCAAGATGGGATGGTATAGATGAACTTGGAAATATTGTTGAAAGTGGCGTCTACATTTATCAGTTCAAAGCAAAAATAGATGGAAAAATGAAATATGTTAGTGGAACAGTCGTTGTTGCAAAATAAAATGAAAAAATTTATTTTATTGTTTTTGCTTTTCCTATCCCCTATCCACTATCCCCTATCCCCTGCCTTTAAAGATTCCGGATGGGGGACGCGACCCGTCGGCATGGGTGGTGCATTTACCGCTGTCGCCGACGATGCAAGCGGAATATTGTTCAATCCTGCAGGGCTGGCTCGGTTGAAACAGATGGAACTTGACTTTATGTACGCGAAGTTATATACTGGATTAGATGCAGTGGATTTGGGGTTGAATTATGCTGCGGCTGTTTATCCTATCCGAGAATTAGGTTCATTCGGTTTGAATTGGGCAAATTTTGTCTCTCTTGAGAGGTATAGAGAAGATACCGTTACATTAGCATATGCTAAAAGTGTAAATGATCTTGCTAAACAATGTTTCAAACGACGGCTGGTTCCTGAAATTTCGTTCGGAGTGAACTTAAAATACTTACAGCATTCTTATACTTTGGATAAGCGAACAGTTGACGACCCTGTATTCGCACAAGGAAATGTGAAATCCGGCATCACAGCGGACTTGGGATTGTTGTCAAGACCAATTCCAAAGTGCCTGCCGGGATTATCAGTTGGACTTATGCTGAAGAATATTACCCAGCCGGATGTAGGATTAAAAACCAAGGATATTGTTCCAGCAGAAATTCGGCTTGGCACTGCTTATAAAATCAAGAGGTTTAAATCAATTAAAAATATTTTATTTGCATTAGATGGGACATATCGCAATCAAGAATGGGGTAGTGTAGAGGATAAACTGAATTTACATCTTGGCACAGAGGCATGGTTTATAGATGAACTTCTCGGATTGCGACTTGGTGGGAATTATAACGAGGTAGCGTTTGGGTTCAGTTTTAGAACTAAAAAGAAATTGGTAGTGGACTTGCAACTTGATTACGCACTTATATGGCCCCTGCAAATAAAAGAGACAACTGGTTCGCACAGGTTATCTTTAACATATCGTTTTGGCAAATATAAAAGGGTAAAGGGTAAAACAAATTGAAGATTAAAGATGCCGAGTAGATTCGCCCGCCACGGCGGATTAATAGAAGGAACACGGAGCATTCTATTAACAGGTCGTCTCTACGGGACTAAATTTAATTTACACTCATATTTCTATTAACAGGTCGTCTCTACGGGCTCGCCGCGGCGAGATAAAAAATAGCACCGTAGGTGCGACCCGTTAGTAGTCAAAAATAAAATGAAAAAACTTAATTTCTTATTACTTACTCTCTTACTCTCTTACTCTCTTGCTCTCTGCCTTTTTGCGGCAACTATTTCCACAAGCACACTTGCTGGGGTTTATGTGAAAAATCCACCTACGATGATGATAGACGATTTTGACGACGGTGTGCCACCGAATAACCTCGGTGGAGCGAGTGGAAGTTTTAACGCAAGAGGTGGCGTTGCAAACGAATCAATTGTATCCGCTGGTGCGTTAGGTGGTACTGGGTGTTCGCTGCGGATAGATTACGATGTTTCTTCCCAAGTTGAACAGGGGGCATATAGCGGCTATTGGACAAGATTTCACAGTGGCGAAAATATCACTCGTGATTTGACTGATTATAAATGTTTATCTTTTTATGTAAAAGGTGGGGTTGGCGGAGAGTTTTTTAAAGTTGGATTTTCTACTGGTGCCGGTGGATGGAATTCCAGGGTCTACATCAACGATTATTTAGATGGCGGGGTAACTCAAAACTGGCAGAAGGTTATGATTCCTTTTGATAATTTTTGTAATACTACTTACTGGGCGCAAATATATGAGTTCACTGTTACATTTGAAAGTTCGGCTGTTGCTATGAATGGTAGTCCACCCACAGGAACAATCTATGTTGATAATTTACTTGTTACGAGTAGTTCTATGAATTATGTCCGTCTTGACTATTACAATGATAAGTTGAGCATAAACGGTACCGGTGGTGAGACGAGTAGTTGCGGTGGTGAAGGTGGCATTATTACCCATAGTATTGTTTCCACAACATACTACTCTGCACCAAATTGCATGCAAATAAATTATAATGTACCGAATATCCCTTCATGGGTTTCTCTTTATAGCATTGTCGGTGGAACCACTACCGGTTGGGGACAATCGCTATATGAATTTTCTGCTTACGACCGAATAAGTTATTATGCAAAAGTAGTTAACGTCGCAGGCAAGGTAAACATGACGATAAAAGTCTCAACAGGTACTGGTAGCGTCGGGTACTGGCAAGAAATGGGGCTGATAAAGGATACTTGGGCAAAATACACAGCATGTTTTTATTGTGACTTTGCTCCAAATTTTTTTGAGCAGAATTGCAGGGTAGGTCAATGGGAATTTGTCATTACATATTCAAACCATCCGTCAGAAGATCAAGGCACGGTCTACATTGACAATGTCCAGTTTGAGAAGGATATAGATGATGGGCATATTCCTTTTGATGATACTCCTTTTGATACTACTCCTCCTACTGCGCCATATAATCTCAAAATAATGGATACTGCCGATGGCAGATTGGTTGAGAGCGGTGTTTCTTCATTTACCTGGGTCAACTGGCTCACTTGCATCGCCGATAGTGGCGCACAGGATTCCACATTAGAAAGTGTCAGGTTTGAATGTAGCCCGAATGGTTCGGTATGGACAACAGTAGGGACCGATTATGACCTTTCAGATAATACCTATTCTGCGTATTGGGATACAACAGCTCTTCCGGAGGGTTCAGGTTATTACCTTCGTGCAGTGGCGAGAGATATTTCGGGGAACCAGGCATATTCTACTACTTTCATAGGACTGCAGGTAAAACATTATCCGGATATATCTACTTTGACCGACGAGCAACTGCTGGATTTAATTCAAAAGCAGATTTTTTGGTATTACTGGGTAGAGACGAATCCAGACAGGGGAATTGTTCAGGATAGGGCGCGAAATTTTCAACAGGACACTTACGATTATGCAAGCGTTGCTACTACCGGATTAGGTTTAGTGGCAACTTGTATTGCGCATCAGCGTGGCTGGATAAGTTTTACAGATGCGTACAATCGGGTCAACGGAACTCTAAAGACATACTACGATGCGCCTACAAGTACATCATCCACAGTGCTTGTTCAATACAAGGGTTTCTACTACCACCATACAAACCTTGGCGGTGCGAGGTCAGGGGAATCAGAGTTCTCCACAATAGATACCGCACTTTTCGTTGCAAGTGCGCTTTACACAGGGAAATATTTTTTGAATCATGGCGGATATGAAAATCCATGGAATTACGCAGAGCAGATATACAGACGGGTTGATTGGAACTGGGTGCGTGGCGGGGATGCATATTTAGATTGGGGTTTTACACCAACAATGACAGAGGTTATTTTTGATCAGGGAGAGATGAGCGGGTACAGCGAATGTATATTAGCATACTTGTTAGGGTTCGGTTCACCAGAAACAGGAAAAAAGTTGACCGATGCGTCTGACTGGAATACTTTGGCAAGACTGCCGATAACCTATAAAGACATCAGTTATATTTTTGAAAAATCGCTTTTCACTCATCAGTATCCGCAGTTGTTTTTAAATCTTCAAAGCAAAAAGGATAATTCTACTGCGGGTAGTCAGTGTTATGCTACGAATACATTTGCTGCAACAGTACACAATCATAGATATTGTTATGATAACCGCAGCACATATTCCACATATGGTGAAAACAGTTGGGGACTTGGCGCCACAGATGGCCCACCAAATGGAGAATATCATGCATATGGAATTGGTGACCACGATGGCACTGTAGCGTTGAGCAATTTATTTACAGCAATAACCGAGCGTCCTACGGAAGTGAAAAAATCCATCCGAGAACTTTATACCGTTCACACTTCTACCCTGTGGGGCAAATATGCATTTTGCGATTCTTACAACACACAGGGAAGTGTATGGCGTAATCCGGATGTTGTAGGTCTCCAGCAAGGTGCGGTAATAATCGCGATAGAAAATTATCGTTCTAACAACTCAATCAAAGACACTTTTACCGGCATTCCTTATATCCAGAACGCATTCACTGCACTGGGGTTCATTCCTGATACTTATCCACCGGGGCAAATTGTTGGTTTAACCACAAGTGTTCTTGGTAGCAGTGTTCGGTTGAATTGGACTGCTTCTGGTGATGATGATTATACGGGCAACATTTCCAGCGGTGTCTATGAAGTGAAATCTTCTACTCTTGCCGCAGATACTTGGGACACAGCACCTGCTAATTATTTGAATTATAACACTATATGGTCAACAAATGTTGTGGTAGGTGCTGCTCAGTCAAGAACTATTCCGGGGTTAGCCGGGAACACATCACATTATTTTTGGATAAAAATTGCTGACGATTCGTTCAACTGGTCGCCGTTATCCAACAAATGTACATCGTATATTTCCGATATAATACCGCCATTTACAATAACCAATTTGTCTGCATTGAAAGGTACATTTGAACGCGAAATAAAATTGAGTTGGACAACGCCCGCTGATGATAATCTATTAGAAACGCTTCCAATAGGAAGCGAATATAAAATTCAGCACTCCACTTGGCCCAATTGGTCGCAGATTAAGTGGTCAACAGCAAGTGCGCAAATTAGCATATCTACTTCGGGTATAAATCAGGGTGTGACGGTTAGCAGAGTAGTAACCGGTTTAATCGCAGGAACGACTTACTTTTGCCGTCTATGGACAAGAGATGAAGTTAGCAATTGGTCTGGTTTGTCCAACGGCGCCACCGCACAAGCAAAAATACTTGATATAATATCGCCATCAGCGATAACGAATTTATCTGCCTTGGCTGGTGCATCGAGTGGAGAAGTAAGTTTAAAATGGACAACGCCAGGCGATGATGGTATAGTAGAAACACTTCCCATCGGAAGCGGATATAAAATTCAACATTCCACTTGGCCCAATTGGTCGCAGATTAAGTGGTCAACAGCAAGTGCGCAAATCAACATATCTACCTCGGGTATAAATCAAGGTGTGACGGTTGGCAGAGTAGTAACCGGTTTAGTTGCGGGAACGACTTACTTTTTCCGTTTGTGGACGAGAGATGAAGTTAGCAATTGGTCTGGTTTGTCCAACGGCGCCACCGTCCCAGCAAGAAGTTGGGTTTTGTGGGACGATTGCGACTCGCATCCGTGGTATGGTGCAGCTTGGGGATACCAAGCACCTGACAGTTTAACATGGGGTAGTTATTATGGTAGACAATGTCTTAAGGTGGCTTGGACGACAGGTTCTCCCTGGCGTGGGTTTATTCGTACTGACTGGGTTTTTTCCAATGAAAATTGGGAGTCACCAGTTACTGGTTTTAAGGCAGACATTTATGTAGAAGAAGCATATAATAATTATCTGGATGTAAAACTTGAGCCCAAAAGGGCTAATTTCGCAACTATAGAAAGCGTTTCAAATGCAAGTGCTACAGATTTATCAGTCGGAACCTGGCATACTTGTTCCTGGACATTTACAATTGCACAAGATTATAGTGCAGTAACTGGTTTTGTATTTGACTTTGATGGTTTAGGTAATACTCCTCCTGCTAATGTGTATGTTGATAATATCAGGTTAATAACTACTTCTGGTGATATAGAATGGGACGACATGGATGATTCATCTCATAATTGGGCTTATAGTGGTGATTTTGTCAATTGGAATATTTTCGCAGATAGAAAAGAGCCAATATCCCATAACTACGCCTGTTCGGTATCTTCTGCTGCATCGGTGTTTTTGCAGTGGAATGATAGTGTTTCAGGGGCGTCTTCTGCTACGGTTACCAGTGGTGACCTTAGTAATGTTAATTGGAGCGGTTATAAATCAATTAAAATTTTTACTCGTTGCTCATCAACTAATAACGATATTAAAATTGGTTTTAGAGATGGGACCAATTACATAGCAACAGCAGCAAAAAGAGTGTCTACTACTGAATGGACAGAAATTTCGTGGGATTTACCAACATGGAATTTTTGGAACTCTGTAAATTACATTGAGTTCAGTGTAACAACAAACTCTGATGCTTTAACTGGAACACTGTACATTGACGACATAAGATTCAGCGATAAACTATTGCCGTAGAAAGATGGAACCCGATTTCATCGGGACGCTTCACGACATATGAACTGGAGAGCAACAATGAAATTAAAAATTTTATTTTATTTAATTATCGTAAGTACATTGCAACTTGCCCACGCTGAAATAGATGTATCAGTTGCAATGCCTGCTATCGGATACATTACCGGTATTTGCGAGTCCAGTATTAGTGTAAGAAATATTTCTGACAATGTCCAACGTTCATCTGTCACATGGAACGACCAGTTTATGGGCAGTGGCTGGCAGTTAGCAAATCAATATATTGAATTGTATGTCAAGAGTAATTATTACTGGCAAATGGTTATTTATTCAAGTAATACTACTGCACAAACCGGAACTCAAAGGGGCGGATTGTTAAGCACATCAACAACCACAGTGCGTGTTCCTCTTGGATGGGTTGTTTCTGATTCAACAGTTTCTATTACAAATGCTGGAGAGCCAGGCGAATTGATAACAAATAATGTCAAGGGTTCAACAATAACTACGACAATTGCTGCGCCATGGATGTATGTTAAAGATAAATGTGATATAAATAACGAAGATACAAGTGGATGGGATGAAAGTTGGCCAGGATGGCTTAATGCCGGATATGTAACTGTTTTGTACGGTCGCGGGAATGCTATGAAGGTGAATCTTCCATATGGTATTTATGCTGACTCACCAGCGGTACTTTATCTTGAAGGATTATTTTCTTACATTGAAGGAAAGATGTCTTATAGTAGTCCCATTTGGTTTGATTTGGTTTATTGAAAACATTGAGGAGGTGGTTGTTTTTTTTGAGCGTATAGCGTATAGGAAAGAGATTAGGAGATTAGGAGATTGAGAGATTAGGGAAAGGCAGAAATTAAGAGATTAAGAGATTGTCCGAGTAGGTTCGCCCGCCACGGCGGATTTTCAACCTGTGGCGAAGAGATTTAGGTTTTACCTAATTTCTTCGCCACATGCGAACCTACTCGGCCAATTTCCATTTTCCTAATCTCTGGTGTTAAAAAGGAGGAAAAAATGATTAAGAATTGTTTTGCTTTATTTGCTGTGTTGAGTGCGGTGTTGTTATTAAGTGGTTGTGCATCGTTACCAACTGATTATTATGACGAAGAAACAGATAGTAGGCCTGTCAGAGAAGAACGATCTGTCAGAGAAGAACGTAGACCTGTCAGGGAAGAACAATCTATAAAACAAAAACAGTCAGGTAAAGAACAACAAGCCGAAGTGAAATCTGTTGAACCTGTTGAACCTGTGGCTAAAAAAGGGGTGTCGGATAAATTATGGATTGAAGATTTTAACGCCGGTGTAAAACCGGGTATGCTCGGTGGCGATTTTGGTGCTTGGGGTAAGGACCCAAATGATAAAACACAGTTCTGCAAAGAAACTTTTGATTCAAAAGTAAAAGTTGGAGATACAGGGTTTTCAGATAAACTTGAGTACGATGTTGACTCGCCAAATCCGGCGTACAACGGTTTATGGATGAAACTTAATAACACGGATTTTTCTCCGTATAGCAAACTCTGTATTTCAGTTAAAGGTGATATATTGGCGGGCTTCACCGGTCAATTTAAGATAGAACTAAAAAATGCGAAAGGCGAGGTTGGTAAAGCACTTGTGACGGGTATTACTGAAGAATGGCAAGAGAAAGTCATACCATTTGAGAATTTTCGTGGTATTTTTGACTTTTCTAAAATGACAGAGTTTGTTATAGTTTTTGAGGACTCGCTGTCCAGCCCGAAAACCGGTGTGGTATACATGGATGACCTATATGTTGCGAAGTGAAGGTTATGAATGTAGTTGCCCGATTTATCGGGCAGTTTTGACTTGTAGGTTTTGACTTGTAGTTGCCCGATTTATCGGGCATAACGGCGCTCAATAAATTGAGCAACTACATATAATCGTATATTCAAAATGAGAAATATTCTGAAAATTTTTTGTTTATCTTTTTTTTTATCCCTTTTCGGCGGAATTATTTTTGCCCAAGCAGGTACAGGTAATATCCTTGTAATAGACGATTTTGAATCGCAACATAACACAAATTTAGTTGGTGGTTTAGCAGGTTCGTGGGAAAAAGATCCAAATAATAAAAATGAATATTGCAGGGCAGAGTTTGTTGAAGATATTGTTGATAGCAAAAGATCTGCTGTGCTAAAATTGGAGTTCAAGGTTGGTCCACAAGGTTACAACGGATATTATACAAAACTTAATGGGGCAGACCTCCGAGCGTATAAAAAGTTAGAGTTTTATCTCAAAAGCAGTTCCCCGCCTCCGTCCACAATCAAATTAGAACTAAAAAATCATTTAGACCAAGTCGGCAATTATCTGTTGACTGACATTGCAACTTCCTGGAAAAAAATTTCCATCCCGATAGAAAAATTCGAAGGAATAACCGACTTTAGCAAAATAACAGAATTTACGATAGTGTTTGAAAGTTGGCAACCAGGAAATGTTCTTGGTGAAATATATCTTGATGATATATATTTTAGTAGTCCGGAAGAAGAATACTGGATATTGATCAAAAAAGCTCAACAAGATTCAGAACGAAGAAAATCTCAGTTACAAAATATTGTACAATTGCCGGATGAGGAGTTTTTGGAGTTAATTTCCAAAAAATCGTTTGAATATTTCTTGAATGAAACAAGCCGTATAACAGGGTTCGTCAAGGATCGTTCTACACTATACTCGCCTTCAAGTATTGCAGCAACTGGCTTCGGATTAGCAGCAATTTGTATCGGTGATTCCCGCGGATGGCTCAGCCATCAGGATGCATACCAGCGGGTAACAAAAGTGCTTGAATCATTAAAATATAAAGCGGAAAAAGAACACGGATTTTTTTACCATTTTGTTGATATGCATACCGGAAAACGTGTGTGGAACTCTGAGATTTCGTCGATAGATACCGCATTATTACTCGCAGGAATAATAATAACAAGAGAATATTTTCAGCAGGAATATATAAAAAAGTTGTGTGATGAGATACATTTCAATGTTGACTGGCCCTGGCTGATGGAACCAAAGACCAAACTGTTATACATGGGCTGGAATCCGGAAAATGGGTTTAAGGAATTTATTTTATGGGATATGTTTGGCGAAGAAATGGTTATGTATATTCTTGGTCTTGGCTCGCCAAGTCATCCATTACCGGAAAAGTCATGGGATGTATTTAACAGACCGGTAAAAAACTACAAGGATCGTGCATATATCTATTGCGATAGCGAATCTTTATTTACATATCAATACTCACATGGATTTATTGATTTCAGAAATAAGCACGATAAATATGCTGATTACAGGCAGAACTCTTTGAATGCTACTAAATCAAATATATCGTTTTGTGAAGAACATAGAGATAAATACAGGACATATCGTGAAGAATACTGGGGAATTTCAGCAAGTGACGGTCCATCAGGGTATAAAAATTATGGAGCGACGGTTTTTACCCACGATGGCACTGTTGCACCATATTCAATATGTGGTTCTATACCGTTTATACCAAAATTTGCAATTTCAACTTTGCGTAAACTTCTGTCCGAATATGGGGACAAGGTTTGGGATGATAGATACGGATTTGTCAGTGCGTTTAACATAGACAAAGAATGGTTTTCAACGGAACATATCGGGATTGATTTGGGTATAACTTTATTGATGATAGAAAATTATAGAAGTGGCTTTGTATGGAAAAATTTTATGAAGAACAGTTGTGTCCAGAAAGGGTTATCAAGTGCCGGGTTTAAACCGGGAAAGAAAAAATTAAATGTTGCGTACTTAATAAAGAAATTTAGAAAAAAACTTGAATTTGTGAAAGAAAAAATGTATAATGCGAAAGAAGTTAAGTCAATAGATGAAATAAGTAAAATCAAGGAATCTGGTTTTGCAACTTTTGTCTTACCTGATGATGTAGAATACGGAAGTATAGGGGATGCGAATGACTTAAATGCGAAGTTTGCATTTCTGTGGGATAAAAAATATCTTTATTTTGTTGTTGAAGTTATTGATGACAAAATTCTCGCGAATGAAAAAGTGAATGAGATATACAAAAGTGACGGCGTGGAACTGTTTTTAAGTCCGGGTTCTGATAATTTAATATGGGGAAATAAGAAAAACTTTCAAATTGGCATTGCGCCTGATTGTATTGAGAAAAGACCTGTCTCATATGCGTTTTTTCAGGACATAGAACCGACAGATATTAAAGTCCTCTCCGTTAACAAGGGTACTACCGGGTATAAAATTGTATCAGCGCTCAAATGGTCTTTCTTAAATTTTACACCGCAAAAGGGGAAATTTATAGGAATGTCAGTTGCGGTTCACGACAAAGATGGATACGATAAGCCCGACAAAAAAATTAATTGGTCGTTTAGGAATGCAACCGCAGGAATAAAATTAGGCCGATTGGTGTTAAAGTAAAGATGGAAGATGCCAAGTAGGTTCGCCTGTGGCGAAGAAGATGCCGAGTAGGTTCGCCTGTGGCGAAGAAGATGCCGAGTAGGTTCGCCTGTGGCGAAGAAGAGTGAAGAGTTTGTAAAGTTAAAAAGTTATAAAGCCCGTTAGGGGTCCGCCATGGCGGATTAATAGGAGATTCGCCTGGTGGCGAAGAGATTTGGTTTTATAGCATTATTAAAATGAATAAACAGAAATCACTTGACGAAATAAAAAACATCATTTTATCGCACAAAAACGAATTAACCGAAAAATATAAGGTTAAAAATATCGGTATTTTTGGATCATATATCACAGGTCGCCAAAACAAGAAAAGCGATGTAGATATACTGGTAGAGTATAGCGAATTTTTTGATACTAAATTAAGTTTATTAGACCAGGCGGCACTTTGGAATTATTTGGATGATATACTGGAGATAAAAACTGATTTAGCATTTAAAAAAAGTTTAAGATCTGAAATAAAAAATAATATTCTTAAGGAGGTAGTATATTTATGACAAAAAAATCTAATATTCTTTACATCAATGACATTTTAGATAATATGAATAAAATACAAAAATATACTGAGGGTTATAACTTTGATACTTTTTTAAAAGATGAAAAAACTCAAGATTCTGTTGTTCTTTGTATATTCAAAATTGGAGAAGCAGCTAAAAACTTGTCCAAAAATATAGATAATATAGAAACAAAATATCCTGGTATCTCATGGAAAGACATAATAAAAATGAGGGATCTCATTGGACATCATTATGATGCTATAGAATATGACAAGTTATGGAATACAATCCAAGACGATATACCAAAAGAAAAACCATATATAGAGAAACTTTATGAAGAATTAAAAAAAGAATGGGAGTTATCAAAAGATGAAAAATAGAAGCGTCCCCTTTTTTTCCTTGCTACCTTTTTACCTTTTTACCTTTTTACCCTCTACATTAGAATGCAAAACAATAGATGATATGGATTCATCTTGGGAAATTTCAACTGATACTGATACTGTGGCGAGTGTGGCTGTATCAGAAAATGCTAACAAGATGGACTACAACTTTGGCGACGGCGACTGGATTGAATTGGGCAACGAGACATTCGCTGATTTGGATATATCCAGCGGTGATGCTATTAGATTTTATTTCAAGGGCTCTGGCTCGGAAAATCATTTAAAATTGCAAATTTACGATGCTGATGGTGATGTGTTTGATAGAAAAATTTCGGGAGTTACTGCTCTCTCTCAATGGACTGAAATGATTGTGCCATTTTATAGTTTATCACACTCAACGGAGGTAGGGAATGGCGTACTTGATACAAAGAAAATATCAAAATTAGCGTTTGCTGTTGCACCATCTGCTGGTGGTAGCGGAACTATTGCAATTGATAAAGTTGAGTCGTACCAACTTAATACAAGCACCTTTCTCGTGAGTAGTTTCAATTTCGGCACACCACCAAATGAAGCAGGTGGCAATGAAGGTGCGATGTCTTTTGATGGATTGCATGACCCGGCTGTAAGTTATGACAGCGAAAATGTATATGAAGGAATTTATGCCCTGAAACTACTTTACAGTTGTCCAACGAATTGGTGTGGCTACTACATATTTTTAAGTTCTGCTGGTAATGCCGGATATCGCGATATAAGTCAATACACACATCTTAAATTTTGGGTTAAAAGTGATGCTCCGGGGAAAAAATTCAAAACTCAATTAGATTATGTAGGAAGATCTACATCTCCGCCCGAGGTCAACATCGTAAGTGCTACAACTTTTTACCAAGAAATGTCTATCCCTATAAGTAGTTTTTCAGGATTGATTTCAAGTCAGACAAAACAAGTAAATTTTGTTTTTAATGATCCCGGCGTATACGAGGGAATTTTATACATTGATAACATCAGATTCACTTCAACAGCGACATATACCGGTGTAAGTGGTGCAGTATCTACAATTGACGATATGAATTCGCTGTCCAAAATTTCTGGTTGGATAAATTACGGCAAAGACGAAGATACAGGAATAACAACAACAAAACTTGCAAATGCAACAGGGCTTGACGGTGGCGCAATTGAGTTGCAATATAGTTTTAATCGTTCCCCAATTAGTATAGACGATTGGGTGGTGATTGAGAATGATTGGGGAACAAACATTGCCGACTGCAATTCAATAAAATTTCAATATAAAGGAACAGGTGCGAACAATAATCTGGAATTATCAATAGCCGACAAAAACGGAACATCTTTTCGTAGAAAGTTTTTTAAGATTACAAATACCGAGAATGTATGGAAAGAAATAGTGGTGCCGTTTGGAGAACTCTCGCTACTTAAATCAGGCAAGGACAGTGATGGCGAGGACACGGACACGCTTGATTTAACTAAAATCAAATCGGTATATTTTACTATAGCCAAGAACGCAGGTGGTAGTGGAACTGTGTCAATCAAGAACCTGGAATCCAACACCAAAAGCAGTTTTGAATCCCAAAGTAGCGATAAAATAATCAAGTCATTTAAGCATACAAACAATCCATTCTCACCAAACAACGACGGAATAAAAGATAAGGCAATTTTTATGTTCACATTATCTGAGGTGGCGAGAGTAAAATTAGTAATTTATGATTTATCTGGCGAGGCGGTTTACGAAAATGATGTAGGTTCATTACAAGCAAATACTGAGCAGACGATAGAATGGATAGGAGTAAATAACTCTGGCGCTGTTGTCCATAATGGAATGTATTTTTATCAATTTACTGCCGAGACCGATAGCAAAAAAGATAAAGTGACGCATGTTGTTGGTGTGATTAGATGAATGGGGGAGCAGGTAGAAGGGGTTAATTTATTCTGAAATTGGGAAGGAATTGGAATTGTTGCCACCTGATAAAATAAAAGAGGTAAAAGATTTTGTTAAATTTTTGTCAAACCAAACAAAAAGGAAAATTGCTCTCAACCAATTTGCTGGGAGCATAGATGATGAAGATGCTGATCTGATGAGAAATGCTATTGCAGACGGATGTGAGAAAATAAACTATGAACAATGGTAAGATGAAAAACTTCACCCTTTACACTTTACTATTCACTCTTTACTCTTCACCCTTCACCCTTCACGCTGGTGCTTTTGACAATGTCGGCTTGAACGCGCGGCCCGTCGGAATGGGAAATGCATTTACCGCAGTTAGCGATGACCTTAACAGCATATATTATAATCCCGCTGGAGTAGGCAAGGTTAATAAGCAACAAATAATATTTTCATACAGGGACTTTTACTCGTTGGGTTTAGTAACTCAAAATTATGTTGCAACTTCTATTCCTGGCAGATTAGTGAATACAGCAATATCAATTCACAGGATTGGAACAACAGATGCAGTAGAATTTAATTATATTGAGGACACCTACATTGTTACGGTTGCGGGCCGACTTACATTTCTAAAAAATTTATTTTGCGGAGCAAATTTTAAGTTCTACCATGTCCTATCAGAGAGTAATGCTTCAGGGTGGGGATTAGACACTGGATTATTGTATGAACTATTTCCCAAAAAATTTAATCTGGGGCTGGTGCTACAAAACTTAAATAGTCCAAAAATTATCTGGGATACAGGTGCAAAAGATAAATTGGATATAAATTTTCGTCCGGGAATATGTATCAGTCCGGTAAAAAATATTAAAGTTGCATTTGATTGTGAAAAGTCAGACAAATTAAATTCCGGGATTGAATTATGGTTATTAAGACGGATGATTGGAATAAGAGCAGGCATTGGTAATTTAACAAGTAAAGAGAACACGAGCGGATATGGTTTGAGTTTTAGATTTAATAGTTTGCAACTTGATTACGCACTCTCAAAGCATTATGCTTTGGACTGGACACACTTTTTTACGCTGCTGGTGAGAGTTGGCAAGTAAGGCATCATGCGGGAACACCACAAGCATTTTTAAGGAGGTGACACAATGACGACTATACATGGAATTGAGAAGGATGTTGTTTCCTTGCCACAAGCGAAGTACCGGCAGTTCCGTGAGTGGTTTTTTGAGTATGACTGGGAGGAATGGACCAAGCAGATACAGACGGATTCTAATTTTGGTAAGATGGACTTTCTCATCCAAGAGGCAATGAATGAGAAGAAACAATGCCTGTTGAGGAATCTGTGATGCATCGTGCAACAGCCCGGTTTTGGGAGTGCTATAGTATTCTTCCGAAAGATTTGCGTAGGATAGCCAAGCGTAATTTTGACTTTTTGAAGATGAATCTTCGGTATCCTTCCATTCACTTCAAAGAGGTCGGTAAGTTTTGGTCTGCGAGGATAGGCATTGGTCATCTGGCACTTGCCGTAAAGGACGGGTCTGATTTCATCTGGGGATTGGGACACACGACGAGTACGAAAGGATGATTGGGTAGTGCAGTAGAAAGTTCATAAAGTAGCCCCATCGGGGCGACCTGCTAATAGAGGAATTAGTATAGAAATTTGCGTCGGGAGGTAGAAAAGTTATTATGGAAATTTTACAAAAGTATTTCTGGTCACTGGTCACTGGTTTTTTGTGTTGTATGTTGATTTCAGTTGTGTCTGTCCACGCTAATGTTCTTCTTGTGGACGATTTTGATGATGCAAAATTTGTGAACAAACTTGGTGGTGTTATTGGCAGTTGGAAAAATGATCCCTTTGATAAAACTTCCGGATGCACAGCAACTTTTGCGTCTGAAGAAAAAGGGCATTCGTTAAAATTGGATTACGATATTGACTCCGCAAAGACATATTATTTTGTTCCGGATACTTATATTTTGGATTATTCTGCGTACAGCATTGTCGGGTTAGCACCTGAAGTTCCGCACACTGCTTTTAGTGGATGTTACTTTATATTAGGAGGTATTGATTTATCAAACTATAAGTTCTTAATTTTTTACGCCTGCGGTGATGAAAACAAGGGCTATACGCGAAGATTTCAAGTTGAATTAAAGACAAAAAATCAATCAAGTAAGTTCATTGTTGATGGTGTAACAGGTAAATGGAAAAAATTTGTTATTCCACTTAGTATATTTGAAAAAATTGAGAATTGGAAAGAGATTACCGAGTTTGTAATTGTATTCAATGAAAATATAATGGAAAAAACAGGTGCAATATATTTTGACAATATCTGTTTTTCAACAGACGCAACAGAAGAAGTAGGCACGGTCTCTGACCGTGCCATAACGAGGTACGATGAGTGCATCGTGTCACCAGAAGAAGCGGAAGCAAAATCAGAACTTTTCTTGTCGGGTAATCTCGGAGTAAATTACCGTTGGACGCCTGAAAGAAAAAATGAAATTTTTAATTCTGCAGGTGCTACGATGGAGGGAAAAACCGGCAAATTGTCAGGCAGGGTAGAAGCAGTAGTTGAAAGCCAGGAGTTTGGTCAGTCGGTTTATCAAAAATTTACTGATGTGGCCCCTTACAGAGAATTTTATGAAAGTTCACCGACAATTTCTATTCCTACTATTCAACTTAATGTGAACGAACTGAATCCGCTATTCAATAGATTGACTTTTGGCAATATATGGCTCGGATATTCACCGTACATTATTTCGCCATTTTGGGGCTGGAAAGGAATATCTGTATCCGGCAGAAAAGGAAATTTTGAGCAGTCAACCTTTTTAATTAAAAGTTATTACAACTCATTTTCCGTCGGTAGCCGATGTATGTTTTATATGGATGGTCAAAGTAATCACCGTCTACAACTTATAGGATTGCACGATTCTGAGACGGCAAAATTGGACGGTTCGTCTATTACAGATGGTAAAGCGAATGAGTCGGGTGACTGGGCAATTAAACCGGTAAGTTATGAAAATTCATATTTGATAAATTCACTTTCAAGATTTTTTCACTATGGAATGAATTTAGAACTTACATATGGATTTTATCGTAATAAAGAATTGGCGAAAGCGGATTATTCCGACCCTACAAATCCTGTCTATAGCCATTCAATATCTTCCGCAGCAATTAGTTCGGAACTGTACGAGTATAAACTGTTTTTTGACGGACTTCCATTTTTCGGCACAAAACTTATTTGGTCTTACCGTGATATAGGCACAAATTTCAGACCCAAATACAGACAGCAACCTATTGTTTTTGAAGATGTTATTGCTGACCAGAAAGGGCATAAAATACAAGTTGAGCAGTGGTATAAGGGCTTTAATGTAAATGCTCTTATTGACAATATTGTCCGAAAGTCGGATGAAAAATATTATCGTAAAACCACAAATTATGGTGTAGGATTTTTTGGTCCCAAAGGGATGGAATTAAAATTAAACAGGGAAATACGAACTGAAGAGTATAAAAATTCAGAAATAGAACCGGAAATAGATAGGAATGAAGAAGTTGATAGTATGAAAGTTTCTTGTCAATACAATTTTATATATCCTGATACACCCGGATTGAGATTACCACTTGCTTCAAAATTAACATTTTCTGAAGATAACATATTTCATCCTGATACTAATGAAAAGTATATTACGCACACTTTGCAGATTGATATTGACTACAAACTTATGACAAACTTTGGTTTTTGGATTAGTTATAAAGCAACACGGTTTGGCGACCCATCTTGGGAACCGAAGAAAGCACCATACAGCGATAATTACTTTAGTGTTCTTGTAAATTTGAATTTTTAAATAACCCCGAAGGGGTGAAATTATTGTAGGGAAAAAATATGGCAGGAACATTTTCACAAATTTACATTCAGATAGTCTTTGCTGTAAAAGGCAGAGAAAACCAAATTCGCAAAGAATGGAAGGACGAATTACACAAGTATATTTCAGGAATCATTACGAATAAAGGGCAAAAATCTATTATTGTGAATGGAACGCGTGATCACATTCATGTATTTGTTGGTTTACGCCCAGCAATATCTGTTTCCGATTTAGCAAGAGACATAAAAAACAATTCGAGCAATTTTATTAACGAAAACAAATGGGTAAAAGGCAAATTTTCATGGTAGGAAGGATACGGTGCGTTTTCATATGCTCACTCTCAAATTGAAGCGGTCTACAAATATATTTTGGATCAGGAAGAGCATCACAAGAAAAAATCGTTCCGCGAAGAATACATTGATTTTTTGAAAAAATTCAATGTAGAATACAACGAAAAATATTTATATGATTGGATTGAGTAGCCACAGTTATAATAATGTCACCCTTTCAGGGTTTAATTATAATTGTTTAACAATGTCTATAATAATATCAGCCCTTCGGGCTTTCATTTCAAAAATAACCCCGAAGGGGTGAAATTATTGTAGGAGAAAGTTGTAAAGTTATAAAGTTAAAAGTTATAAAGTGTTGAACCCCGAAGGGGTGAAATGATTATAGGAGAAAGTTATAAAGTTATAAAGTTAAAAGTTATAAAGTGTTGAACCCCGAAGGGGTGAAATTATTATAGGGAATGACTACACGCTTCACGCGGAATTTATCCCGATTTATCGGGACGCTTCACGGTAGTTATAGGAGAATATTGGAATGAACAGAAAAAAAATAATTGCTATTTTTGTGGCATTGTTGACGGTGGGATTGTCAGGCCTTTTTGCAAAAGAAAAAGAGACATTGACCGTTTGGGCGATGGGTGCTGAAGGTAGAAAAATACCTGAAATGGCACGACTGTTTGAACAAGAGAATCCTGATGTGGAAGTAGTTACTCAGGCGATACCATGGGGTGCCGCACATGAAAAACTTATAACAGCAGTTATTGGCGGTGTGCCGCCGGATGTATGTCAACTTGGGACAACATGGATGTCAGAGTTCAATGCAATGGGTTCGCTTGCCCAACTTGATGGATATGTAGAAAAATCAAAATTCATCTCAAAAAATAAATTTTTTGATGGCTCGTGGAATACAAATGTTGTAGAAAAAAAGTTATACGGTATTCCCTGGTATGTTGATACAAGGATTCTTTTTTATCGGAAGGATTTATTAAAGCAAGTTGGTTATGACCATCCACCAAGAACATGGGACGAACTTATAAAAATTGGTAAGAAATTGACTAAGGATACAAATGGTGACGGCAAAAGTGACAGGTGGGGTATAAATTTACCCTCGGGTGGTGGTGGCGTCTGGACAGAGTTAGGGCTTTTTGTATGGCAGAATGGTGCCGATTTCCTTACACCCGACAACAGATATGCTACTCTTGAAACCGATAAATTCCGAGAAGCATTCAAATTCTACACTGATATATTCAAAAAAGAAAAAATTTCACCTATTACTACGGGTGGGGACATAAATCTATTTCATGCGTTCAAGACGGGATACTATCCAATGTTTATCTCGGGACCATGGATGGTAGAACTCGTTGAAAAAGAATGTCCTGAAATAAAAGGTAAATGGGATGTTAGTGTCCTGTGGAAAAAGAAAAAAGGAACTTCATTTGTCGGTGGATGCAATCTTGTTATTTTTAATAAATCAAAATATAAAGAAACCGCATGGAAGTTCGTTGAGTTTATGAATAGACCTGAAAACCAGGTCAAGTGGTATAAATTAACTGCTGACTTACCATCAACCCGTGCTGCATGGAATGATCCTTTTTTTGATGACAAACCAATGGTAAAGGTTTTTGGGCAGCAGTTAGAAGATACAGCAAGCCCACCAAGTATTCCCGAATGGGAACAGATAGCGCATGTTATTGGACAGAAAGTTGAGTGCATTACTTGGGGTAGCGAAGATGATGACAAAATGCTTAAAGAAATGATACAGGAAATCAACAGTATATTAGAAAGAAAGCATTCAAAATCATATAATTCAACTTTATTTTTTGGAATTTTCTCTGCTGTTGTAATAGTTTGCATAATACTGTTTTTACTATGGAAAAAAGGGACTAGTAACGGAGCCAAAAAATTAAGTTATGCACCTTACCTTTTTGTTTTTCCTGCTGTAACTGTACTTTTGGTTTTTTTGGTTATTCCCATTATATCATCATTTTTGTTGAGTTTGTCAAATTGCGATATCTATTCCATAACTGATTGGAGAAAGATCACATTTGTAGGACTCACAAATTACATCTCACTTTTTAAGGATGATGTATTCTGGAAATCATTAGGAAATACTGCTGTCTTTGTTGGTGCAGGTGTGCCGATTTCAATTGCTGTTTCGCTTCTTATGGCGATTGTGTTGAATGAGGGTTTTATCAAATTAAAGACGCTTTTTCGTGCTGGCTATTTTATTCCTGTAATAACTACACTTGTGGCAGTAGCGGTAATGTGGAAATGGCTGTATAATCCCGATTATGGTCTCGTGAACTGGTTTATGGGTATTCTTGGAGTGCCACCGCAGAATTGGCTTATGAGCACAAAACTTGCGATGCCATCGCTTATTGCTATGGCTGTCTGGAAAAATTTTGGATACAATATGGTAATTTTTCTTGCAGGTCTTCAGGCGATACCGGTGTCTTTATATGAGTCCGCAAAAGTTGATGGTGCTGACAGATGGCAAAGTTTCTGGCATATCACAATACCTGGTTTGAAACCGACCACGCTGTTTATAACCGTTACAACGCTTATTGGGTATTTCCAATTTTTTGATGAGCCATATATTATGACACAGGGTGGACCTATGAACAGTACAATTTCTATAGTGCTGCATATGTATTATCAGGGCTTTAAGTTTTTCCAATTTGGATATGCTTCTGCTATCGCATATGTGTTGTTTGCAATAATATTTGCTTTTACGATGTTACAACTAAAACTACAGAAAGACAGGGTATAGGGTATAGTAGTTGCCTGATTTATCAGGCGGTTTGGATTTGTAGTTGCCTGATTTATCAGGCGGTTTGGATTTGTAGTTGCCTGATTTATCAGGCGGTTTGGATTTGTAGTTGCCTGATTTATCAGGCGGTTTGGATTTGTAGTTGCCTGATTTATCAGGCGGTTTG
>JAZDKR010000075.1:0-2110 GCA_043802785.1 Elusimicrobiota bacterium | reverse complement strand
AATTTTTTTATTTCAGATTGTTTTTTTAGGTAATATCTTGCTTTTGATTTTTTTGATTTCCCAATTCTGATTGTAATTCCATTTTTTAACACTTTGAATACATCTTCATCAGTTGTGTCATCGCCGATAAAGACAGAAACGAGGGATAAAGGATGAGGGACAAGGGAAAGGATATAATTCACTGCTCTGCCTTTATCCCAATTTATATTCGGTCTTATTTCCCAAACCTTTTTGCCTTTTGTTAGACGGACACGCGAATTATTGCGAATGGTTTCGCGAATTATCGCGAATAACTTCAATAAATATTTTTTATTAACCTGACGCCAGTGAACGCCCAAAATTAAACCTTTGTCCTCTAAAAAAACACCGTCAATTTTTTTTACCTCTTCTGTAAGTTTATTTTTTATCCTTCGGATTTCCTCTTTACTCTCTAAAGGCACATCCTGAACAATTTTTCTGCCTTTTATTTCTATCTCAAAACCGTGATTGCCAGAATAAATAATGTTTTTAATTCCGATAATTTTTTTAATTTCATTAAGCGGACGACCTGAAATAATTGCCGTTGGGCATTTCCCTGAAATTTTTCTTAAAAGTTTTTTTATCTGCGAATCCAGTTCTGCCAATTCGGGTTTCTTAACAATAGGCGTAAGTGTTCCGTCATAATCAAAGAAAAAAATCTTTTTTTTTTAAGTAATTTTTTGCTGATTTTTTTCCATTCGGTAAAAAAGTATTTCATTATTTTATTCTTTCGCCATATACACTGTTCTTATAGGAAATGGAATCATGATTCCTTCTTTGTCATATCTGACTTTCAGCCGTTTTATGAACTCGTGAGTTATAAGAAACTTGTCGGTGAATTCCAACCCTCTCAAAATCACCGTGAAATTTATGCTTGAATCTGAAAATGTATGATACCTGATAAATGGCTCAAAACTTTTGTCGCCGCCTTTGACCGTTTCCAAAACATTTTTTGCAACCTCAATCGTAACCTTTTCTACCTTTTCCAGATTGCTTGAATAATGAACGCCAACCTGAACCAGAACCGCCAAATCTTTTTCCGGTAAATAATAATTTGTAACTATTGCCTGTGCAAGTTTTGAGTTTGAAATCATAATCATATTATTCGATAGTTCTCTGATTCTTGTGTTCCGCCAACCAATATCAACAACATAGCCCTCCTGACCTGTGTCAAGTTTAATATAATCTCCAACCCGTATCTGTTTTGAAAGTGTGATATGGAAGCCGGCAAAAAGATTTGAGAGTGTGTCCTGCAGAGCAAGTGCAACCGCAAGACCGCCAACACCAAGAGCGGTGATAATCGGTGTGATAGAAATCCCAAGTTTATCCAAAATAATAAGCAAACCGACGGCTATTATTGTCCATCTTGCAACATTTTGTGTCAATGATGACATTTGTGGCGTACCTTTCCTACCACTTATATACACCTCAATTACTTTGCTTATTATTTTTGCAATCATTAAAGTGAAAGAAATTATCCACAGTGAAATTAGAATTTTATCAGCGAATATAACTATCTTTTCGGGAAAGTTTGTTATTCTGATTGCCATTGAAATACCCAGTATTATACACCACAAAATAAATGGCTTTTTAACTGCATCAATTACAATATCATCAATATGCGTTTCCGTTTTTTGGGTGATTTTTTTTAGATATCCGAACAAAATTCTTCTTATAATAAATCCCAAAGCGACGATACCGAACAATACAACGAACGGAACAACATATTTGAACCAGTCTTGTTGAAAAATCATTTTACATCTCCTCTGCTGATTTTATAAAAAATTGTTTCATTTATATCTTTATCAGTTCACTTATAAACTTACCTGCCCATTTATAGATATTATTTTCCTGAATATTTTCTCTCATTTTTTTTATCCGTTCCTTTTTTTCATCCGGAGGCATTTCTATCGCTAACTTTATTGCATCGGCGACGCTCTCAATATCATATGGATTTATTAGAACCGCCTCTTTAAGTTCTCTTGCAGCGCCGGTAAATTTAGATAACAAAAGCATTCCTTTTAAGTCGACATTTGCAGATATAAACTCTTTTGCAACAAGATTCATCCCGTCGTGTAGAGAACCCACCAGA
>JAZDKR010000074.1:0-16803 GCA_043802785.1 Elusimicrobiota bacterium | reverse complement strand
ACAACTCCTGACCAGGTGGAGTATTGAACCTTGAATTCGCTTCCCGGCGACGAAAGCGCATCATCCCACTCATTGTCTCCCGGCATTGACCACGAGAGTTGCACCTGACCCTCTATCGCTCCTGTCAAGGCAGATAGATTTGTTACCGAGGCCGGTGCCGTCACATCCACCTGCACCCATGCAGTTGCAGCATTTGATAACCCCGACCAGTTTGGGACTTCGTCGTGATGCCAGATTCGGAAATAGTATGTTGTGCCACCGATAAGATTATTTAGAGTGTGACCTACAAGTGTTGTCGGTGTAACGCTATCGGTTGAAATAGTTACCTGATTCGTTGCTGTCGTTGTTGACCATACAACACCCACCCATGTGGAGTACTGAATCTTGAATTCGCTCCCAGAAGGAAGTGCCCCGATTAAGACATCATCACCAGGAATGGACCACGAGAGTTTTATCTGACCTTCTACTGCACCTGTCAGTGCAGATAAATTTGTCACCGCCGCGGGAGCCGTTACATCCGTTTGCACCCGCGCAAATGCAATGTTTGGTGTACCCGTAGACCAGTTTGGAATTTCATCGCAGTGCCAGATCTTGAAATAATAAGTCACATCGGGCGTTAGCAGACCACCAAGTGACCCAACAGTAAATGACACCTGAGTCATGGGCGTGACACCCGAAGTTGAAACGGTCTCTTGCGCCGTATTAGTTGACCATACTATATCTTCATAGTTTGGCCATGTGGAGTATTGGATTTTGAATTGGCTCCCTGGCAAGGGCGGAGGTCCAGGAAGCACCCCATCCCAACCGTTGTCTCCCGGAATGGACCATGAGAGTTGCACCTGACCCTCGGTTGCACCCGTCAGTGCAGACAAATTCGTTACCACCGCTGGTGGTATAATATCAGCATAAACATATACGGTTGCTTTGTTAGATAATTCTGATAAGTTTGGAACCTCGTCCTTGGTCTTTATCCAGAAATAATATGTTGTCTCATTTGTTAAGCCAGTAATAATACAATTTTGAGAAGTCCCATATGGAACTATCGGTTGCCCCACCGCCCAATCAGTTGTGGAATTCCCAAGGTCACCCCAGTATGCAAGTTCATCGGTTGTGTACTCAATATAGTATCTCCCAATCGGTGGGAACGGCGGACCGCCAATGACTAACGAGTCATCTGTTGTGTCATTGTCACTTGGCGAACTCCATGTCAACCTCACCGTACCTTCTGATATTGTTGTACCTGCTAAATTTTGAACAGTAGTAGGTGATGAAACATCTATTTGTGCCCAAGAAGTTACTTTATCTGATATGGGCGACCAGAGAGGCACCTCGTCAGCAATCCTCACCCAGAAATAATATGTGACGCCGTTAGTTAAGCCAGCAAGCGGCCAATTTACAACATTCCCAGGGTATGTATTCGGAATTAACCAACTGCTGACGGTCACCGAACTATCATTCCAATTAACCGACGGGTTTGTTGTCCGTCTTAATTCATACCAACCATCTGTGATGTTTTTCACAAGACCATTATCACCCGTGTCTGTCCATGAAAGGTTAATTCTACCTTCAAAAGCACCTGTGAGAGCGGTTAGTGTAGTTATCTGAGCGGGTTGAATAAAATCTAACTGCGCCCAGGCAAATGCCGTGTTTGATGTACCTGTAGACCAGTTTGGAACTTCATCACAGGTTTTTAACTGAAAATAATATGTCGATCCACTTGCCAGCCCTGTTACCGTGTGCGCCTGCGGTAATTTGGGTGCGGTTTCTGTTGACAAAAAAACTTCACTGCCGGGGTCGTAATCGTCCCAACTAAGAGGTGGAGTTAGCGTTCTTTTCCATCTTAACCAGTATCCACTACCCGCTATTAAATTGTGTTCCCACCCATCGTCACCAGGAGAAGTCCATGTTAGGTCTATCTCGCCCTCTCCTACACCCGTCAGAGCAGATAAACAAGTTACCGCCGCTGGCGGTGTTATATCCGTCCGCGACACTGAAGATATTCTGACTGAAAATCCTGACCAGTTTGTAGCCTCGTCCGCCGTTTGCAGCCAGAAATAATATGTTACCCCGCCTGTTAGTCCTGTAACTAATCGCGTCTGCCATTGGTATGGTTCTATGTCCTTAGTTGATATGTCAATCGTATAGTTGTTGACATCAAGCGGGTCCCCTACAAGCGAATCTGAAGTGTATTTAATTTGATATGCACTACCTTCTATTAAGGTATGTTCCCACTCATCGTCACCAGGTGACTCCCATCGCAATACAATTTGCCCTTCGGTAGGACCGGTTGCTGCTGTTGCATTTACTATAATCGCAGGCGATGACACATCCACCTGCGCCCATGTTGATGTTGAGTTAGATATAGCAGACCAGTTTGGCACTTCGTCAGCAGTTTCTATCCAGAAAAGATATGTTGTCCCGGGTATTAAACCTGACAACTCAAGATTCTCTGGATTACCAGGCGAAGTACTTGTTGTCCATTTAATCTCATATTCAGCAGTACCCCAGACAGCAGTAGAAACCGAACTGTATTTTATCCAGTATTTACCATTTACAATATCATTCAGTGAACCGTCATCTCCAACAGCAGTCCAACTCAAACTTATTTTACCCTCTATCGGTCCCGGAACAGCAGAAAAATCAATAATACCTGCTGGTGCTATGGTATCTATAATTACTGTGTCAAACATTACGGAACAATAATAAGTTGCTGAATCCGCCAGCCAAACCATAGGTATAATACCAGGCGATTTCGGCGGCACTTTGACGAATGTGTAGTTGTTCTTAGAGGCAACGAACTGGTCGCCGATTGGTCGCTCACCTCCACCGGCTCCATATGATGTTTGCACTTTCGCTCTAACCCAATATGCTGAATCACCATTTACTGATGTCGTAGCCCAGTTTGATGGAATGTTACCTGGTGAATTCCATAGATTTATTCTGACACATCCATTCCCAGCAACAGAATCCATCTTTGAAGAAGTGAAATTGTTCACTACTCCTGAAACTGTACCCCAATCAGAACCATTCCAATACTCCCACGCAATAATACCATTACTGCCATCTTCTGAAAGATGATAATATATGTCATTAAAAACTGCTGATATTTTACCAAAATACATTTCATCATCAACTAGAGACAACATAAAATTGTTTTCCACCGATTGTCTCACATCCCCAGTAGTTACATCTTCAGATTCTGGAGTTCTATCGAACCAACTCTCAGATTCGTTCTTTATAAACACCTTATCAAAACTCAATCCACCAGACGAAAGTGGTACTGGTGCAGATGGCAAGGCATCCCAACTTGTTGCTGTAGAAGTGTATTTTTTATAGTATATTTTATCATTTACCCAGGTAGTAGTGTTGAGTTTCTGCCAGAATAACCATAAATTAGTGCCGTCGGTAGTTAGTGATGGATTATAACAATAGTTATCACTAATAGTTGTTTCTGCTGCCGACCAGCCACCACTACTACTATAGGAACTTACCCTAATGCTGTTAGTATCTCCACTATAATAAGCGACCCACACATAATTATCCGTTGTTACTGCTATTGAATAATCAGATTTACAATTGTAATTTTTTATTTGTTCCACGGCTCCTGCCCATGTAGTTTCAGAATCAGAATTATTTCTCCAACACCATCTTAAAGCAGTACTACCACTCGTAGATATAAAACTGCAACCTAATTTATTACCAAACAGAAACAACTTCGGTCGTGTGGGAATATCATCTGAAGGTTGAGTTATTAAAGTAATGGGGATATTCCATGTATCTCCACCATTTCCGGAATATTTTATTTCAAGCGAATATATACTTGTTGTACGGTTGTAATACGCAACCCATATTTTCCCGTTCCCACCGTCTTCACAAATAACATTAGGATAACGGTATTTAGTTCCAGACACTACATCTGTTCCATTACCAGAAGGAACGGACCATGATTCAGGGCTACTATTATATGTCAGTTTTTTAAATTTTACACCTCCAGAGTAGTAGGTTACATAGACATCGTTAGTCGCAGGATTCATATACCCTGAAAATGTAAATAGGTCAGTTGTTTGTGCTGCAGTAGATATAGTTGTTTCAGCACTCGCATTCCAATCAGTCCCATTATTGGTTGTTAAAGTTTTATAAACCAATGCTGTGCCTGTACTATACATAACAAACATCGTTCCACTTGTAGCACGGAAAATGACGCTGTCTTTTTGACCCGAAAGCCCCGATGTGTCTATTTTTGGAATTGCCACTGTTGTGCCAATAGATATCGGTGAACCATATGCAAACTTAAATTGCAATAAAACAAAAAGGACTGCAAGCAGCCCATTTATTTTTTGGGAGCGACTATTTTTAGATAGTGTAAGTTGAATATTTTTTAGCATACAATTTTTGAGCAATTAGGAGGTAAGTCATTGTTTGCCACAAAGAGAACACAGAAATGAACACTTAAACCTTATAGGTAATTCAACAAATTAAACACCATCCCCTACCCTGAAGCCGACTGACTGCCAGTCGTTGGGCAGGTCAGGTGGGCATCCCGATACTTCTCTGCTTTCATAGTGAAAGGGGCAAAGTCAATTACAACTTCCGGTTTCCCAGCAAAGATTTCTTTTGCGTCAAGTAGTTCAATTGCTAATGTTTTACCTTCTGAATCATAATCAATGATTACGCCTTCTTTAATTTCGTCGCTTTCAGCAATTTCACCTTCACGAAAACGGATATAAACCACATCTGCGTCTGCATCATAACGAACTTTCATAAATTTTGTTACCTCCAATATTTTTTGATTTTTGAAGTTTTATACGCAGTAATACCGACCCTACAATCTTGCTCTTCTTTGAATATTACGCAAAGTAAGTATTCTTTGTTTTTTGGACCATCAAAGTACTTATTTTGAGCAATTTTTCTTCCTTTTGCACTTTCAATGGTCTGTTCGGGATTGGTAAGAGTTTTGATTACTAAATGTTCACTAATTTTTCGTTCCTCAATCTGTAACTTAATATGTTCGGGCAGTATTATTTTCATTTTTTGATTTCATGTTTTCCTAATCCGAATGACTTAATGGGGACACTTTGCTACAATAATTCCCTGTCTTTCTGTCTGCCGACAGGCAGTCAGCAGGCCAACTACCCCCTACCTTTTATTACAAATTACAATATCCACACGCCGTTCGTCTGTATATGCTGATGAGCCCACAACACCCATGCGCTCTTTTGTAAATAGCAACAAATCACAAAGGTATTTATTTATATTTTCCGCTCGCTTTGTAGCAACGGATTCATCGGCACTATAAACTTCCACCGTTATAGGTAGCGTATGATATTTTTTTATACTATCTGCGGATTCTCTGAGCAGTAATTTCCCCTTATTCGTAATTCCTGTTGATTCTTTGTTTTTACCGAACATTATCTCGTCGGATATAGTAACAATCAACCCATTTTTTTCCTGATGAAGAATGGCGGGAAATTTGAATGGCTCGCCAACAGTTGTATAATCTCTGCCATATACATCTTTTATTCTAACGAAATATGAATACCACTTCCCCGCTGATACTATTTTCTCTTGTTTATTCCTACCGCTCCATGTAATTATTCGCGGTATGTTTTCTTCACCTGAAAAACTATGAAACACCTCACCTTTACTATCACTAATTACCATTTCCCATGTATCTATTTGTAAGTCCTTTCCCTGTTCAATATTAAACTTAGCAACGGGCTCTACGACTATACTATTCAAGTATGCTGACATTGTCCGTTCCGAAGATACAACTCCTATCAGACTACTTTTTAGGTCAATCAATTCTTCCGGTTTTATGTTTAAGAACTTATTAAATGTTGTTATTGTTGGCATAACTACTTCATTTATGTCTATACTGATTTTAAGTTTCGGTCTTTCACTGTCTAATTTTAATTTATATTCACCTTTTATTACCACTTCTTCAAGTTTACCGGTTGCCTCCTGGCTGTGTAATGACGATGTCAGGGTGAATAGCAAAAAACAAAGGCCGTAAAGCGTCCCGATAGAATCGGGATAAATTCCACGTAAAGTGATGCCCGTACTATATTCATATTTTTCTCCTAAATCTTCCATAGACAGGGAGACCCTGCCCCTACACCCTCTATACCCATGCTTTTCTATGCATGAACCAGCAGTTTTCTAACATCTGTCACCAATTTTTTTGGTATCTCAATATACGTCTTGTCATTCAATTCAAATGATGCTTCATCTTCAGATACTGCTTCAAATTCATTTTGTTTTTCATAGTGTTTTAATACACTGATAACCCTTTTCTCGTTCCATCCTTCCGGATAATTTGAACCCATTTCTTTACCTCCCATCAGCACGCCAACGGAATGTGTGTAAAATGATTATCCAACAGCATTGCTCCATGGGATATTGTAACTATTTCAATGATGTCTCCTTTAAGACGATAAACTATTCTATACCCTTCATAAATCCTTTCTCGCAAGATTTCATCTTTGTATTCCGGAACAATTCGTCCGGATTTAGGAAATTGTGAAATGGATTTAACAATAGCATTTATTTTCTTTGCAAAGTGAGCAGCGAATATACAGAATCTTTGATAATATAATCACAAATTTCTTCAAGATTAGAAACAGCATACGGGGACCATCTTATTTTGTAAGCCATTTGGACATCCTTTCTTCAACCTCTTCATGTGGTATTCCTTTCCCTTCATCCAACTCTTTTAATCCGGCATCAACCTGCATCTTGAAATACAATTCTGCCATAATATCGTCAACTGTAACATTTTCGGGAAGGGATTGAACCATTTGCACAACCTGCTGTCTTACATCCATCATATTTAATCACCCCCTTGCCCCTTATTTATGCTTGTTTGTAGCGTCCATCCTGTAGCGTCCAATCCCGCTTCAGCGGGATTTGGCACGCTTTCTACTTTACAACTTTATAACTTTATAACTTTTCCTATAATAATGTCACCCCTTCTGGGTTATTTGTCATTTGTTATTCGTCATTTATCTTTCTTCCATCTTCAATCTTCCATCTTAAAGCTTCAATTTGTCATTTGTCATTCGTTATCCGTTATTTGCCTTTATTACTCCAGCCGATACCTAAATGTCGCATATCCCCATTGGTCTGTTTGCTCTGCATCTCGTGCCAAAGATAAGAATGCCCACATTTTAATTGCTTCTACTACTAATTTATCTAATTTATCATAGCCCGATGTCATTTCTACTTTTATACTATTTTCTCTTACTCTACCTTCCGGTGAGACCAAAAAAAACAGACAGACATTTGCCTCTATTCCTTCGTCTCTTGCCCATTCGGGGTAAGGTGGAAGACATATCTTTTCTATTTTCCTGTTTTTCAGCGGACCTGTTATTTCAAATTTTTCCTTTTTCTCTCTTTTTTTTTCATCTAATATCGTTGATTTATCAGCTCCCGCCATGTTTGTTTTGGATAAAAAACTATACTGGGCGGGGCGAATCTCTTTCTTGAGTTCTATATTTGATTCTTGAATTTTTGGTTTATCTTCTACTCTAACATCTGCAACATTAAACCTCGTAGTCCCTCCTCTCATATGTGTCTTCTCCTCCTTTATCGCAGGTGCTTCTGCCAAGAACAACACGCCTTCACGAGAACTTTTCTCTCTAACTTTTGGCACATCTACAAGTTTTATTTTATCAAACGTCTTTTCTGATAAGACCACAACGGGCTGGGCAGAGGACTGTCTTAATCTCCTTTCAATATTGTTTATTCCTTTTTCTATTAATTTCTCATCAGGTAAAAAATTTTTATCTTTTGCAACATTTTTTTTACTTTCAATCTGCTGTAACAAATCCAAGACCTTTTGCGATACCGCCTCTTCGCCAACTTCTTCCATATTTAGTAAAGGTACCATGTCTTCGGATTTAATTATTGGTCTGTCTTTTTCTATTAAAATTTCTTCTGATGATAGTTCTTTTACTTTAGGTGCTTGTTTTTCTAATTTTGTTAAGTCCAGTATTTTATCTTCTAATTTTTCTTCTTTTTTTACATTAAATAATTCTTGTTTTTTTAACGGTGCTTCTTTATCTTTTAATAGTTCTACTTTTTCTTCTGATTTTAATGCCGGTTCTTGCCTCACTATTTTTGGTATTGCCATCTTAAATAAATCAAATGTTGTCTTTGGCTTTACCGCCTCTACCATTTCCATGAACTCAACATCATCTACTACTATAAAACTTCTCTTTTCGTACATTTTATGTGCAGAAAAAATAAAGAGAAAAAGTAGTCCATGAGATGCTAATGAAAATATAAATGGTATCTCGGAATGACATTTATACGTCGGTAATTTTATATCTATAAAGGAATTCATCTTACTTTTTAGGATTAGTTGCTATGGTCACAGATTTAGCACCGCATTTTTTGGCTAATGACATTACATCTAAAAGGCTACCATGCAAAGAGTCCTTGTCAGCACTGATAACTACTAATTTTGATTTACATCGGACAAGTTTTCTTGACAATAAATCTTCTATTTTTTCAAATTTTACAATGGACTCATCTACTGCGAACTGCTCATCGTTAGAAACATAAACTGTAACTTTATCTTGCTCTTCTTTTTCTTCATTTGTTGTCGCTTCCGGAGGGTTAACTTCTAACGATGGCTGTATTATTAAAGGTCCCGACACAATAAAGACAATAAGCAGCGACATACAAATATCGCAAAGAGGTATTAGATTCAATGATAATTTTTCTTCTTCCACGTAACATCAGAGATTAAGAAATTAAGAGATTAAGAGATTAGGGAAAACCTAATTTCATAATTTCATAATCTCTGCCTTTATCCCAATCTCCTAATCTCCCCCGCCTGACTGCCGTCGGGCAGGCAATCTCCTAATCTCTTTTCTCTACTTTTTTCTCTACTTTCTTACTCATTATAATTACTTTTTTAGCACCACTTTGTTTAGCCGTATCAAGTATTTTGACTACATCATTTACTATATTTTCTTTATCGGCTGTTAGCATCACAACTTTAGTCCCACTTTTTGATATTTCTTCCAGCAGAATATTTTCTAATCCCTTCGTACTCGCCTGATCAGTCCAGGCAGGCAGGTTCACTTTTATATTATTAACCGTTATAACCTTGTCTTTTGCCAATATAACTTCTACATTTTCTTTCTTAGCAGTTTTGCCTTTACCTGATGAGGATTGCGATTCAAGAGCCCGGATACCTGATGTCAATGCCATAGGACATAGAGCCGAAAATACTATTACTAATACCAACGATATATCTATAACTGGAACCAGCGAACTATTAACCCTATCGCCCATATTCCCTTCTATATCCAGCATTTCTATTTTTTTGCTTTTTTTCATATAAGTACTTTATTCAATAATCACAAGTCCGGTTTTCAAATCTATGACTAATCTGCATCCTCTGAAGAAATCTAATCCCAGAACCCCATCAATTGTGGCACTTGGTGGTAAGGTGTGACAAAGAATGGAAAAATTTTTACGTTTTTGTCCAAGAGATTCAATTTCCTCAACTGAAACATGCGGAACATACTCCACACCACTGCCTGTGGTCATCTGTATTCTTTCTGACACTGTTGCAGGGTCATATCCCAAAATAACCATTATCCCAATTAACCAAAGAACTGGTTGCACCAGTATCAAGTGCTAATCTTACTATGGAGTCACCATTCGGACCCCATATTTTCGTTGGAACAACAATAAGACCTTCTACTGGATCAAAACGGAAACTCATAAAACTACCGCCATTTCTTCAAGTAACTTTCCGGTATATAAAATCGCCGAATGTCGCGGTTGCATTTTTCTCGCTTTACGATAGATTTCATCTCTGTCTTTGCTATGCCATAAAATCTTACCACACTTGATTTCCAAACTTTCATTTGTTTCAAGGTCACTAAGAAGAATCCATTCTGATTCAAACCTATTCTGGATTTCTGCTACTGTCATAATTTCTGTCATTAATCTTACCTCCTTACTTTAGTTTTTGTCAAGAAAATCCGCCACGGCGGATAACCAAGTCAAAGACATTTACCACGGAGTGCACGGAAGGGAACACCTTAACTTAAATTCTTTTTCAGTGTTTCCGCAGTTTTCTGTGTCTTCCGTGGTAACTTTGAAATTCCTATACTATTAAGTTAAAAAGAAAAGAAATTAGTTTTTCGTGTTGGTTCGTGACTATGGAGTTTTCTTGAATTCAGCCAAAGTAAGCCGAATAAGTTTTGAGTTTATTTCTACATTCAAAATATTATTCTTGATTTTATTAGCAAAAAAGTTATACGCCAATAACGATGGAACAGCTATAATCAATCCGAACGCTGTTGCTACAAGCGCTTCTGATACACCGGCTGCCACAACCGAAGGCCCGCCAACACCCGATTTTGCTAAATCAGAAAATGCTTTTATAATACCTGTCACAGTTCCTAATAAACCCAATAACGGACCTACCGTTGCCGATGAACTAAGAACTATCATATTCTTTTCCATTTCAGATTTCTGCTGGACTTTTACTATTTCTGTCAATTCATCTATTTCAAATTCGGTCTTATCCTTATTTTCTATTATTACTTTAATTGTAGTTGATACGGGCGTCGGATATCGTTCACACCATTTTGTTATTTGGTCAAAATTATGTTCTTTGAGATATGCTTTTATAGTAACCATAATTCTTTCCGGTGGAACACCTATTCTCTTAAAATATAAACTTCTTTCAACTATAAAGGTAAACGCCACAATTGATAAAAGAAATAATCCTATCATAACAAAACTACTTCTGGTTAACTCATACAAGTCAATCTGACCTAATTTGCCCATTTGCGTCGAAACTGCCCACAGTTGGGGACAAATTAAGATTGAGATTAAGATTGAGATTGAGATTGAAGCAAAAACCGTTTCACTTTGTCTGTTCATTTTTTATCGCCTCCATTCTTGATTTAGCAGTATTCACCCATTGTTGATCAGTTGAACTTACTGCAATTTCGTTATATATTTCAATAGCGGAATTCCACTGTTTTCCGGTTTCGTAAATTTCCGCTAATTTTGCTAATCCCGCTAATCTGAATGTGTACGACTTCGGTTCCATATTTCTTAATTTCAGGTACTCATTTATCGCTTCTTTTTCATTCTTTGATTTCAGATAACATTCGGATATTTTATATTGCAAATCAATTTTTTGTTCTTTCTCAACATTCTTAAGAATTTTTTTATATGTTTCTATTGCCTTTTCATAGTCCCTCTGTTTCGTATAAATATCTCCCGCATCTGTCATGGCTACTATGGATTTTTCATCCTGCGGGTTGGCATCATAGTATTGATTATAAGCGTGGGCAGCATCGTCTAACCTGTTAGCTTTTTTGTAGACCAATGCTAAATTAAATTGCGCCATTTTTGTATATTTTGAATCTGGATATTTATTTAATAATTCCTTGTAAGCATTTGCAGCATCGTCATATTTTTCTTTTTTGAAACAACATGAACCCAAACGGAAATATGCTTCTTTAATATATTCACCGCTTGAATAATTTCGAGTATATCTTCCATATGTATTTATCGCCTCATCTAATTTGTCCAAATTATAGTAACTCTCAGCAAGATAAAAGACCGCTCTTGAAATTTCTTGATGCTGAGAGTAAATTAAGTAAAATTTATATAATTCATCTGCAGCCAGCGTCCAGTTTTCTTCCTCATAATAACTTTTGGCAATACGATACTGTGCCTCGGAAGCCATTCTGCTATCAGGATATTCCTTAACTAATCCTTTCAGTGCTAAGTCCAGTTCGTCAGAGATTTTTATTACTGCGTTTGTCTCTCCTACCACCTTTAATTCTTTTGCTTTGTAAATACTTGCTTCAATACCATCTAATGCTGTCATAACATCCAAATCGTTCGGACATAATTCAATAAATCTTTGAAATGATTTTATTGCATTATCATAGTCCTTACTATTGTAGTAACATTGAGCGATTCGTAGATTCGCTTCTATAATTTTGGGACTTTTAGGATACATACTTATTAAACTCTGATACGACTGAATTGCTTCCTGATATTTACCTGCCTTAAAATAAGTATCAGGGACATTATATGCTGCTGTTGTAGAAATATCCGCCTGCGGATATTTTTCAACTAACTTCTGCCATTCCTTGATTGCCAACGAATAGTACTCCGCTCTGTAATAACACAGCCCCCCACGATAAATCGCCTCGGGAATTAATTTATCATCCGTTGATTCTTTTACATATTTTTCATAATAGTCCACCGCTTCTATGTATTTCTTTTGGTTAAACAAATTGTTGGCTATTTCGTAATAATTTATTTTCTCTACTTCTTTGGGTTTCTCGTCTGAAGCGGAAATTGCATCCGCAATATCTTGTCTATTTTTTCCTGCTGTTTCATAATCCTCTTCGCTAAAAGAATACCAGGACAGATAATCAAGAGCGTTAGTGTATATAAAGTCATCTTTAATGTAACTTTTGATTAAATAGTTCGCCAAACTTTTCACTTCTTTTACATAGTTTAGTCGGTAACATGCATCTATAACATACAGGTACGCTTTCGCTCTCCATAAACTTTTGCTCGGCATTAGATTTTGTATTAGATACTGGTAGTTGGTAATTATTTGCTGATAATTTTCTATCTTGGAATTCATTACATTTAGCAAACAAAATGCTGCTTCTGCCAATTCCGTTCTTTTATCCTGGTCCACTACTTTTTGATAATTAGGTATAGCGAGTTCAAATCTGTCCTGTTTATACAACGAATTACCTAACAAATAATAAACATACTTGGAAAGTTCATGCTGATAATAATTTTGTAAGAAGTTTTTATATGCCTGTTCTGCCTCCCTAAATGCTTCCTGAACAGTATAACACCAGCCAACCATATATTGAGAATAAACAGCCGCCTCACTACTTGGATAATTCAGAACACACTTACCATAACTATCATTCGCTTCAACAAAACTTTTTAATTTATAATACGATTCGCCTATTAGATACATAGAAGCGGAAGCAATTTCTTCCGGTGTGGACTGAATTGCTTCGTTGAATGTTGCTATCGCATCGTTATAATTCTGCTGTTGAAAGTAGCAGCAGCCAATTTTATATAACCCGTAATATTTAAGCGTTGTATCAGGGTACATCGCAATATAAGATTTATATTCACCCCTTGCGGATGTATAGTCCGCTGCATCATAGAAACACTCGGCAATAGAAAATGACGCTTTTTTTATATATTTGCTTTCTTTATAAGTTAGCAATAGTTTTTTATATTCTTTAACCGCTGACAAATATTGTGATAATTTTTCATAGCATTTACCAGTATAATAGACCCCGACATCACTTTCTACAGATTTAAAATTGTCAAGTGCTTCTCGATATCTTTCTCCATGAAAAAATACCACACCCGATAAAAACAATACTTTTTGCTGTTCTTTGTAGATAGGGTAAGCCGTTACAAGCGTTTGTAATGTTTTTTCAGAGTCGGTCCAGTTCTCGTCCTGTGAATAAGATAGCGCTAATAAATATAACGCTTCGGGTTTAAGATAATGATATGGATATTTATCTAAGAACTTTGTACAAATATTTATTGATTGTTTGTAGTCCTCAAGGTTATACCAGCATTCAGCTATCCTGAAATATCCATTCGCTTTGATGAATTTGTCTTTGGTTAATCCTATAACTTTTTTATAACCCTTTATTGCTTTCTTAAATGACTCTATGATTTCAATGTTATTATCCCGAATTTTAGTTGCAGTTGCTGAAAACGAATTTTCAAAAGATCCCTTCAGGAAGTTACCTATATAAAAATAACATTCGGCGAGCATATAATGACATTTTATAGACGATGGACTTCTGGGATACGATGATACAAATTTCTTATATTCTGATAAGACCAATTTTTTATATTCACTTACTATAAACATTTCGGAGGCGATATCAAACTGTTGCTGTTCTGTATATTCTGTTTTTTTAATAGTCCTACGCGATGCTCTAATCTGTTCTCTTCTCGCTTTTTTCAACCCTTTTTTTGTTTTTGCTTGGTCTCCTGTTTTTATCTGTGTTTCTGTTTCTGTCGATTTTTCTATTTCCGTCGGTTCTGTCGCTTGTATCGGTTCTTCTATCCCAGTCGTTCCCGTCGGTGCTTCTGTTCCTGTTTCTACCGGTGCCGTCGTTTCTGCCGGTTGTGCCGCCAAAACATTTAACGAAATTGAAAAGGATAATAAGATAAACCCGATAAATCGCCTGCCCGACGGCAAGGCGGGGGCAACTACATATTGTTTGTAGTTGCTCAATTTATTGAGCGTTTTATTGAAATTCCGATACGATAATAATGAAATTATTTTTTTTAACATTTTGTTTACCCTCATTTAATAACCTTCCACAAATCCGCCATGGCGGATTTCTACGGAACTTTCTTGCTATAATAATGTCAGCCCTAACGGGCTTACTTGATAATTTTCTAAGCTGATTTAAGAACTCGGTATCGTCAATTGTTTTTAAACCTTCCTTCAGTTTCAACCCAAAAGTAGGTGCTTTTAATCACCAATTTTTGTTCGCCACAGGCGAACCTACTCGGGGGATTAGTTGCTTCATTTTAAACCACTTCTACAATAAAACCTGAAGAATCACTTTCGTGAGGGCAGTATCTCATCGTCGACTACAACAAATAAAAAGAATCAGAACCGTCCCGATAATTTCACTATTTTGTATGGATTCAGAAACTTCTTTTTCGTAAATTTGACCCAAGTGATCTAAACGCATTTCATCTCTTGCATATTTAGTATAAAAAACACAATCTTTGGTAAAACATTTTTTGATTTTTTCTATCACTTGTCAAGACCTGATCCACTGCGATCTATTCTCACTTCTTTAATTCCTTTAACTCTTGTTCAAGTTTTGTTATTATGATTTTTAGCGAAGCAATCTCATAAAATGCGGCCTGTCAAAGACGAGATTGCCACGAGCCCCCCCCATCTTGCTTTCGCAAGAAAGCGGGGGCTCTCGCAATGACAGTATCGACTACTTCACTCGTTTCATTAAATAATCTATCTGTTTCTGCTGCTCCTTCTGTTGCTTGTCATATTCCGATTTTAGTTCCTTGATTGCACCTACTAAATATGGAATAATTGAATCGGTTTTCATTCCCAACATTCCGTTTGTTCCTTCTGTCACTATATCTGATAGTATCTCCCGCACTTCTTGTGCTATAAAACCTACCTGTTTTTTGTCACCATTGATGTAATCAAACCTAACGGGGTTTAATTGTTCAATAACATTTAATCCAGATTGAATGTCCCTTATGTTCTCTTTTAACCGTCTGTCAGAACTATAAACCCATGCGGCAGCACCAAGATATCCAGTTCCGTTAATATAACATTTGTATGTCCCAGGAGCCGTCGTCCCAATCCCAACATTGCCAGTGTTTGGTTGAATATACAGTGCTGATTGTGTTGATGTTCCGCTCCCTGTTTCCTCTGTTCCTGGTGTGCCTGCTATTGGCTCAGGCGAAGCGTATTTGCGAACTAATACCTTGCCAGGATAATTTGTTGTGGTATAGCCGTAATTGTTGTATAAGTCAGTGATTTCGGCTACCGATAGCTCTTTATTATAAATACGACATTCATCTTGTAGCCCGTAAAGATAGTAATTCCAATTATCTTGGTAAGCAAAACGTGGGGAAAGATTATAATCTGCTGGAGAATTAGGTTGCACTGCAATTTCTGTAGTATCATAATATAATCTTTGATAACCTGTTGCACTAATAGTATAATGTAATAATACCCATTGATTTTTAGTGGGAAGAGTAGTTGTTAGTATTGTATTACTCCATCCACCATTATAAAAACCTATATATTCTGTTTCTCCCCATGGACTCCAATAGAACTGATTTACCCCTGCTGAAAAAAAAGTATTTTGGGACGCCGTAGCACTGGCATTGATATTTACCCAAAAACCAATACTAAAGGGTTTTGTACCAAAAAATGTATAAGGGATATTAAGATATTGATTGGACCCATTAAAACTTAAAGCTTTCCAAAATTTTCCAGCAACCCAAGTTGGACTGTTGACAGAAGTTCCATTTCTTCCGTTCCCAGAGGTATCAGGAGCGTTAGACCCTGTTGTTTCATCTAAGTGCCAATCTCCTATTACATTAGAAATTTCTCTGATAAATGTATTCGCAACACTGCTTGCCGCAGCAGCATCCGATTTCCCATAATAAATATAAATCGTTGTTGTCGCTGGACTGGCGTTAATATTTGGCACTTCTACCCAGATTCTTGTTGAAGTGGTGTTTATTCCGCTTTCTATCCAATAGTCAATTAAAGTTGAACCACCGCTATCAGTAAATCTAATATCCTGTCCTGCCGATTGCATTTTAAGAGCAGTTATTAACTCCTGCGTATTCACGGTCACCGAGGTCTGATAAAGTGTCAAAGCACTTCCACCATTAGTAATCGTTATCGGTTTTCTGTAAAGCCATGTTCCTTCGGGTAAAGAGTATCCACCACCACCCGTCGTTATGTAGTCCACCCGAAAAGGAACTGTTGTTGTGTCAGTTGACTTAATATGCAGGTTTGCCGTTGGCACCGATGTCCCTATTCCAACCATATCAGAAACCTCTGTAAGCCGAACAATTGTTCCATCATCTGTCCAGCCGCCACCACCGCCACCTGCTGCCCATACAGGATTCCCACCACTGACAGTCAAAACCTGTCCCGCTGAACCAATAGATAATTTGGCTAAAGTATTGGTCGCACTGGCATAAGGAATGTCACCAGTTGTATATGAAGTAAGACCTGTGCCA
>JAZDKR010000073.1:0-14638 GCA_043802785.1 Elusimicrobiota bacterium | reverse complement strand
GGATTAAGGATTAAGTCGGTCGCCTACGGCGACCTTTAAGGATTAAGTTTTTACTTAATTCTTACTACTTAATTCTTACTACTTAATTCTTACTACTTAATTCTTACTACTTAATTCTTACTACTTAATTCTTACTACTTAATTCTTAATCCTGTCCTTTGATTATATTTTTTTTGCTTCCAAAAGTCAAGAAAATTTTGTAGAATGAGATTGTTAAATCCGACTGAGGCGGACAACAATCTCTTGTGGTGCGTCATAAATCTCTTTACATTTGTCATTGCGAGGAGGTTCGCCTCGGGCGACCGACGAAGCAATCTCACAATGGGATTGCCACCCCGCCATTGAAGCAGTGGCGGGTTGCAATGACAACCTGTCCGACGGCAATTTTAGCGGACAGGTATGGTAAAACATATAAATGGATTTGCTATTAAGTTTGCTTGTCAAAATAATTCCGTATATTTTTATCGGATGGTTTTTTACAAAGTTGAAATTAAAAGGTGCGGAACTGCTTATAAATTATTTTGTCAATTTCGCCCTGTATTTTTTAATTCCGATCTTTGTTTTTTTTGCGATATGGTCTGCATCGCTGTCGGAAAATATAGTTAATGCAAGAATTATACTTTTTGCAGTTTTGGCAGTATTTTTTTTCGGTATCTTATTTGCAATGATGTATTTGAAAATATTTGGAAGTAATTTTCGTGATGTCGCTCTGCCGATTATTTTTATGAACTCTGCATATCTTGCAATTCCACTGAACACAGTTTTTTTTGGGTCAGAAGGCACTTTTTATGCTATAATATACAACATCGTCGTAATCTTTTTGCATTATACTTTTGGGCTATGGTTTATATCTGGCTCGTTATCAGAGATTTTTCGTTTGCCGGTATTGTATTTTGCGGTTTTCGGAATTTTTTTGAATTTAACAGGCATTAAATTATCTGACGAGTTTCTTCATTTTTCAAAAGTGTTAAGTTCCGTTACGCTTCCTGTGATGTTGTGCCTTGTTGGTTATCAAATACGGACGGTCAATGTTTTTCGTCTCGGGGAACTTAAAAAAGTTTTCATGGGAGTTTTTTTTCGGATGTTCGGCGGGCTAATTGTCGTGTATATTTTTTGCAGAGTTTTCAATATAACAGGTACAGTGAAAGGGGTCTGTCTTCTAACAAGTGCTATGCCGTCCGCGGTCAACTCATACATTCTTGGCAAAAAATATGATGCGGATTGTTCTTTTGCGTCGTCTATGATAGTAGTCGGATTGGCGATGACTTTAATTGTAATTCCTTTGGTTTTGTGGTTGAAATAAAAAAATATGGTTGAAATAACATTTAGTGATGTGGTGAATGATGAGTATGTGAAAATGCTTCTTGATACAGCGGATAAAAATTTTGCCGCCATTGGCTATAAGGAACACGGGTTAAGACATGCGAAGTTGTCGTCGGCAATTGCCGGCAATGTTCTTTCTCATCTTGGTTATCCGAAAAGGGATGTTGAACTTGCGAAAATCGCTGCGTATCTTCACGATATAGGAAACGCTATAGAAAGAAATAAGCATTCATTATCCGGCGCAATTTTGTCAAAGCGGATATTAGAGCGTCTTGGGATGCCATACAGCGAAATTTTAACCGTGATGAGTGCTGTTGGTTCACACGAGGAAAAGGATATAATTCCAAATTCGCAGATTACTGCTGCGGTGATTCTGGGTGATAAGACGGATGTTCATTTTTCAAGGGTAAGAAGCAAAAAACATGAAGGACTTGACAAACACACACGAGTGAATCTTTCCTGTAAAAACTCTTTTTTGAGAGTGGATGCAGAAAAAAAAACGATTTCGCTGGAGATGACCATTGATACCGCAATCGTTGACATTGGCGAGTATTTTGAGATTTTTCTTGAAAGAACGATGCTTCTCAAAAAAGCGGCAAAATATTTTGACTGTATGTTTATTTTATATATCGACGGCAACAAGTTTTTGTAAAAGTATTGGGACGGTTCTGATTCTTTTTTACAATGAGGGATCCTCAAAGACCCGCCACGGCGGTAACAAGATTGGCACAAGATGTCATTGCGACCCGCCACTGATTCAATGGCGGGGTGGCAATCTTGCTTTTTATAATGCAAATGAGATTGCTTCTCCGCCTGAGGCGGATCGCAATGACGACAAAAGCAAATATACCCAGTAGAAAACCATTACATTTTTAGCGGACAGGAGTGAAAAGCAACATAAATGTAGTAGTGGTCGCATTGTTATGCGACAGCGGGATAGTCATGCCAGAGGCGGATCCGCTAATTCAAGTGGCGGAAGAGATTAGGGTTTTTTTCGCCACAGGCGAACCTACTTGGCCTAATTTTCTATTCTCTGACTTTTTCCGTGAAACCTCCGTGCTCTCCGTGGCATAAGCCTTTGACTTTGTGGCTACGCAGTTTTCTTGAAAAATAAAGTATGATTACAAAAACGAAAAGTTTTGAATTATTAAAAAAAAGTGGTTCGGCACGCGTGGGGATTTTACACACCGCACACGGCGATATAGAGACACCTTGTTTTATGCCCGTTGGCACACTTGGAACAGTTAAGACGCTTTCACCTGCTGAACTTATTGAAATAAATGCGCAAATTATTCTTGGCAATACGTATCATTTATATCTCCGTCCCGGGATTGAAGTGATAAGAAATGCTGGTGGACTTCACGAATTTATCAACTGGCAAAAACCGCTCTTGACTGATTCCGGTGGCTTTCAGGTTTTCTCACATTCAAAATTGAGAAAAATCACGGAAGAAGGCGTTGAGTTCACATCACACATAGACGGTTCAAAGCACTTTTTTTCTCCCGAAAAAGTTATTGAAATTCAGCAAATTTTCGGCTCCGATATTATAATGGTTTTAGACGAATGTGTGGCTTATCCGGTTGAGCATGATTATGCAAAATCATCACTGGATTTGACGCTGCGTTGGGCTAATAGAAGCAAAGAGGCGTTCACGAGTAATGTCATTGCGAGGAGTCCCGATTTTATCGGGACGACGAAGCAATCTCATCGAGAAAAAAACTTACCACTTGCCACTTATCACTTACCACTGTTGTTCGGCATTATTCAGGGTTCAACCTATACTGATTTACGACGAGAGTCCGCACAAAAAACTGTTGAAATTGGTTTTGACGGTTATGCTCTTGGTGGGTTGTCTGTCGGTGAACCGAATGAGTTAATGTACGATATAATAACAGATGTGGAAAAATTTCTGCCTGAAAATAGTCCGAGATATCTTATGGGAGTTGGCACGCCGGAGGATTTATGGGAGTCTGTTGAAAGAGGGATTGATATGTTTGATTGTGTTCTTCCGACGAGGAATGCGAGAAACGGACAGGCACTGACATCAACAGGAAAAATAAACATAAAAAATGCCGAATATAAAAATGATTTTTCGCCGCTTGATAATGAATGTGATTGTTATACCTGCAAAAACTTTTCAAGAGCATACTTAAGCCATTTATTTCGCTGTAATGAAATTTTAGGTTTGCGGTTGGCTACTTTACATAATTTGACTTTTATGCTGAAACTGGCGCAAAGAATAAGGGAAAGCATAAAAGCAGAAAAGTTTATTCAGGAAAAAAATATATTTCTCAAAAAAACTGAATAGCCACGAAGGACACGAATTACACGAAAAACTTCTTCTTTTTTTGCCACAAAAATACAGATCTTTGATTGTTTTAATTCGTTGAATTCGTGAAATTCGTGGCTGATGTTTTTTAGCAAATTCGTGGGAGTTGGTTGCTGTCAAGCATTTGAAGAATTCGGTTGCCACCAATTTTGGTTTTAAGGAACACGCCCTTTGGTTTTTTAATAATCTTTCCAATAATTTCTGCATTTTTCCCGTAGGGTGGGGTATGTTTTCTCATTGCTGATAATATTTTTTGAGCATCTTTTTCCTTTACAATTGCTATAAGTTTTCCTTCGTTTGCAATATAAAGCGGGTCCAATCCGAGCATATCGCATGCAACTTTCACGGATTTTTTTATCGGAATTTTTTCTTCCCTAATTTCAATTCCAACATTTGACTGTTCGGCAATTTCGTTGAGTGTCGTCGCCAATCCACCGCGGGTTGGGTCACGCATTACACGGATTTCTCCTGCTTCAAGCATTTTTTCAACAAGATTGTTTAACGGAGCGACATCGCTTTTGAGGTCACCTGTTAAACCTAAATCCTGTCGTGCATTTAATACCGCTATCCCATGATCTGCAATTGTTCCGGATATTATTACGAGGTCGCCTGGTTCTGCATTATGCCCTGAAATATCTAATTTATTGTTCACGATTCCTATTCCGGATGTGTTTATAAAAATTTCATCACAAGCGCCTTTTTCAACTACTTTTGTATCGCCGCAAACAATTTCCACACCCGCTTTTTTTGATGTCTCGGCAATTGATGAAACAATTTTTTCTAATTTTTTTAGTTCAAAACCATCTTCAATAATAAAAGCAAGCGAAATGTAGAGGGGTTTAGCACCTACAACCGCCAAATCATTGATTGTTCCGCAGACGGAAAGTTTTCCGATGTCGCCACCGGGAAAAAAAATCGGTTGGACTACATATGAATCGGTAGTGAAACAAAGTAATGTAGTCGCACCCTTTAGGGTGCGATAAGTGGTAAGTGGTAGGTGGGCAGAGTCATCCATGCGGTTTAATATCGGATTGCCAAGTTTTTTTAGAAAAATTTCTTTAATTAAACGGTGAGTAGATTTTCCGCCGGCACCGTCCGATAAAATTATTTTTTTAGTTTCCATATAGCGTAGCGTATTGTAGCGGTGGGATTACTATTCCACCTTATCTTTTGAGATTGTTAAAATCCATACTTGTAATATGCACAGCAAGTGCCTTCGGATGAAACCATACAAGGGCCTATTGGATTTAATGGCGTGCAGTTTTTACCGAAGTATTCGCACTGTTGAGGAGTTGCAATTCCCGTCAACACTTTCCCGCATAAACATCCCGCCGGTTCTTCTAATTTTTTAATTTTCATCCCGAATTTTTTTAATGTATCAAATTTTTCATATTTTTTTGTGAATTTTAATCCTGAATTTTTAATAATTCCGATTCCTCGCCATTGAGAATCCGTTTTTTCAAATACGGAGTATAAAAGTTTTACGGCAAAAGCATTCCCCTGTGGTTGGACAGCCCTGTTATATTGAATTTCAATTTTCGGTTTATTTGATTCAATTTGTTTAAGTATAAAAAAAATTCCTTCAAGTATATCCGACGGTTCAAAGCCGGTAATTACTGCCGGGGTATTGAATTTTTCCGAAATAAATTTATATGGTTTGGAGCCGATAATTGCCGAGACATGCCCCGGAAGAATAAAAGCGTCAATTTTTGTTTTTTTTTTGCTCAAGAATTATTTCTAATGCTGGTGGAATTAATTTGAATGCCGGTATTACGGAAAAATTTTTAATTTTTTCTTTGTCTGCAATTTTAACTGTAGCCGCTATCGTTGGTGAGGTGGTTTCAAATCCAACTCCAACAAAAACTACTTCTTTTTTTGGATTTTTCCTGGCAATTTCCAAAGAATCCTGTGCCGAGTAAACAATTCTTATATCACAACCGTTTGATTTCTCTTTTTCAAGGGAAGAAATGCTGCCCGGAACTTTCATCATATCGCCGAAAGTGGAAACGATGCATTCGTTTTTCGCGAGTTCAATTGCGGAATCAATAATCCCAGCCGGTGTCACACAAACCGGACAGCCGGGCCCTGAAATCAAGTTTATATTTTTTGGAAGAAGTGATTTTATTCCTGCCGAAGCAATTGCCATTGTGTGCGTTCCACATACTTCCATTATGTTTACCCTGTTAGAAATGGCGTCCCGCAAAGCGGGATTTCTAACAGAGTTTACCTTTTTGACTGCCAGCGATTTAATTTTTTTGATGAAAGTAATCATAATGATATTCTGTTAACTGTCATTGCTTCGGCTTCCCTTACGGGACTTCTCGCAATGACAATCTCACAGAATTTTCTTGAATATATCTAATCGGTCATTAGCATCTTTTACATCAAGAACCTGAATTGCAAAACCGGCGTGAACAATTATGTAATCCCCGATTTTTGCAGAAGGCAAAAGGTCAAGCCCGACTTTTCGTCCTATTCCACCGAAATCTACATCGGCAATTTTATTTTTTACGGAAATAATTTTCCCCGGAATTGCTAAGCACATAAAGTCAGTTCATAGTTCAGAGTTCATAGTTCATAGTTCATAAGTATAGGAAATTGAAAACACAGAGTGCACAGAGTTTAAATTTCTGTGTTCTCTCCGTGTCCTTCCTCTGTGTCCTCTGCGGTAGTATACAAAATTCTTGACAAAAAGTCAAAAATATGATTTAATCATCGTAGATAAAAAATATGAAAATTCTTATTTCCAACGATGATGGTTTATACGGTGCTGGTCTTGAACCGCTTGTTAAAGTTATGAAAAAATTGGGCGAGGTTTTTGTGGTTGTTCCTGATTCTCAAATGAGTGCATCCAGCCACTCAATTACGATTCACAAACCCATTCGTCTTATATTTCAGAAAAAGAATTTTTATACGGTAACCGGCACACCATCCGATTGCGTAAGATTTGGAATTTTAGAGATATTAAAAGGTAAGGTGGACATAGTTGTTTCAGGAATTAATGATGGTCCGAATATGGGAGAGGATTGCATCTATTCGGGAACGGTCGCTGCTGCCAGGGAAGGTGCGATACTTGGCTTTCGGTCTTTTGCGGTTTCATTAGTTGGTAACGGGAAAGGCAACTTCAACATTGCTGCGGAGTATGCTTACAAAATAATCAAAGAAGTGATGAAATCCAAAATACCGGAATATACTTTTCTAAATATAAATGTTCCGAATGTAGATGAGATAAAAGGTGTTGCTGTTACAAAAATGGGTAAGAGGATTTATGATGACGAAATTGAGGAAAGAACGGATCCTCGCGGATATAAATATTACTGGATTGCAGGCAAACAGATGTCGGGTTATCCAATAAAAAACACTGATATTCTTGCAGTTGAAAAAAAGTATGTATCCGTCACTCCGCTAAAAGTTGACCAGACCGACCTTTCATATCTGAAAAAACTGAAAAACATTCTGCCTGAAAGGGCAGTGATTGGGAGATAATGAGATTAGGAAATTGGCCGAGTAGGTTCGCCCGCCACGGCGTTCGCCGCGGCGAATCAACCTGTGGCGAAGAGATTTGGAGATTAGGGTTTTAACTTTTCCTAATCTCTTAATTTCTTAATCTCCTAATCTCTGGTGTTAATATGAAAAAAGGATTCTTTATAACTTTTGAGGGTTCTGATGGTTGTGGAAAAACCACACAGTCAGGTCTTTTGATAGAAAAACTTAGGAACATTGGTTATGATGTTGTTCATACAAGAGAGCCGGGCGGGACAGTTGTCGCGGAGGCATTAAGAAAAATCCTATTAAGTCCGAAAAGTAAAATTTTGCCGCTCACAGAATTATTGCTTTATGAGTCATGCCGTGCCCAACATACTGGGGAAATTATAATGCCTGCACTTAAGTTGGGCAAAATTATTATTTGCGAAAGATACGCAGATGCTACGGTTGCCTATCAAGGTTTTGGAAGAGGGCTCGACATAAACATCGTAATGAATCTCAATAAAATTGCAACAGATAATCTGGAACCTGACCTTACCGTTTATTTTGATGCGGATATTAAAAAAGGTCTTGCCCGTGCCAAATTGCGAGGAAAAGACCGTCTGGAAAAAGAGAATTTGTTGTTTCATAAAAGAGTGAGAGAGGGATACATTTGGCTTGTGAAAAAATTTCCGGAAAGATTTATCAAAATAAATGCGAATGCCTCAATAAAAAAAATATCAAAATGTATTTTTGACATTGTAATAAAGAACGCGAAACTGACGCAGAACTAAAACGCAGAACAGACGCAAAACTTTTAGCGTCTGTTTCGCGGGTCTTTCAAAGTTTCGCGTCAGTTTAGCGTGTCTTATATGAAAATAATAGGTCATCAAAAACAGATAGATATGCTTAACTCGGCGATAGAGAAAAACCGTGTTCATTCAGCATATTTGTTTGTAGGACAATCCGGTATCGGTAAAAAACAAGTTGCTCTTAAATTTGCACAGATGCTTAATTGTTGCCCCGTCACGGTGGGGTATAAAAAACCGTGTGGTGAATGTTTGTCGTGCAAGAAAATAGAAACAGCAACTCATCCTGATGTTATAACAATAACAGTCCAGGAAGAAAAAACATCTATTGCAATTGACCAGATAAGAGAAATGATTAAGGGCTTGCAGTTCAGAGCCATTATGGGCGGTTACAATGTTCGAATAATTGACGATGCACACCTGATGCAGAAGGATGCGGCAAATTCTATTCTTAAAATTCTTGAGGAACCGCCGGACAATACTGTGATAATCCTAATTACGTCGGTTCCAAGGTCGTTTCCGTCAACCATAATTTCAAGATGTGCCGTTGTCTATTTTGGTATTTTGACCGATGATGAGATTAAAAATGAGATTAAAGAATATAATTTGTCTGCCGATGAAACAGAATTTATAAATTCGATAGCGATGGGTTCTTTAGGATATGCAATTGAGTTAGCAAAAAATAGAGAAAATATTTCGGATTACAAAAATATAATTTCTGATTTTGAGAGTGGAAAATTTGCGAATAAAAGATTTAAGGAAAGAAAAGAAGCGGTTGATTTTTTGAATCTACTCGCTGCAATGGTAAGAGTTGAAAAACCAGAAAAATTAGAAGATGTTATAAAAATGAAAAATTACATAACAAGAAATACCAACATAGGACTGACATTGGAAGTGCTACGACTTAGTATGGAGGGTTAACATGCCACTTGCCGTTGGAGTTCAGATAAGAAAAACGAAAGATATAGTTTACTGTGATGCGGGCTCTATAGATGTGGCAATGAACAGCCAACTTCTAATTGAGACGGAAAACGGGTTGGAAACCGGAACTGTGGTTATACCAGAACAGATGATAAATACAAAAGAACCGTTAAAAAGGGTTGTCAGATTTTTCAGCGATGAGGATATTAAACAGGTGGAAGAAAATAAACTGAAAGCAAAAAAAATGCTTTCGGTAATTCTTGAAAAAATGGAAAAACTGAACTTAAAAATGAATCTTTCAATGGTTGAGTACACTTTTGAAAGAATAAAACTTTTTATCTATTATACAGCAGAGGAAAGAGTGGATTTTCGCGAACTTCTAAAAGAATTAGGTGCTGTTCTTAAAACAAGAATTCAGATGGTTCAGATAGGAGTGCGTGATGAGGTAAAAATTCTTGGCTCATTGGGGCATTGCGGCGAGATTTGCTGTTGCCAGAGATTTTTGAAGGACTTTACCTCCGTCACAACAGATATGGTAAAAGACCAAAATCTCTCCGTTAATCCCGCAAAAATTTCTGGTGTCTGCGGTCGGCTTATGTGCTGTATCGCTTATGAGCATAATTTTTATGTAACCCACGGTAAAAATTTTCCGCGAGTCGGTGATGAAGTAAAAATATTAGAAGGAAAGGGAAAGGTTACTGGAATAAACATTTTTAAGTCGGAAGTAACCGTTTTATTTGAGGATGGACGAACCAAAAAATTTCACCCGAAGGAACTAAAGTGAAAATCGCTCGGGAACAAATTTCTTTGAGACGCTCGTTAGAACTCGCTCTGCGATTTGCTCCTGGAACGAATAAGTCGCAAATCGAGACTCTGCAGAAATTTTTTCCTCGCTTTGTGGTTTGGAGGTAAAGAGTGAAAAGTTTTTATATCACGACACCTATATATTATGCAAACGATAAGCCGCACCTTGGGCATTCGTATACTACAATAGCGGCTGATGTGATTTCCAGATATTATCGTCTAAAAAATAAAGATGTGTTTTTTTTGACAGGCACCGACGAGCACGGTTCAAAAATAGAAGAAGCGGCAAAGCAGAACGGTTCTACTCCCCAAAAATGGGTTGATGATATAGTTGAAGATTTTAAGTTATTATGTAAACGGTTAGACATTTCCAACGATGATTTCATAAGGACTACCGAGTTTCGCCACGAAAAAAAAGTCAGAGAGGTTTTTGAAAAACTTTTAAAAAAAGGCGATATCTATAAGGGGAAATACAACGGTTGGTATTGCGTTGCCTGCGAGTCGTATTATACCGATACGCAACTTGTCGCAGGTGGTCATTGTCCGGATTGTTCAAAAAGTGTTGAGAAGTTGGAAGAGGAGTCATATTTTTTTAATTTGTCAAAATATCAAAACGCACTTCTTAAACATTACGAAGAAAATCCGGATTTTATGCAGCCGTCGTGGCGTGCGTCGGAAATAGTCAATTTTGTAAAGTCGGGGCTTAAAGATTTGTCTGTTTCAAGGAAAAATGTAAAGTGGGGAATTATCGTGCCTGACGACGAAACGCATACGATTTATGTCTGGTTTGATGCCTTAATAAATTATATTTCCGCTGCAGAAAATAAGAATGTATGGCCCTGTGATATTCATTTCGTTGGAAAAGAGATTTTTAAGTTTCACACAGTTATTTGGCCCGCAATGCTTTTGGCACTTGATATACCTCTTCCAAAAACCGTTTTTGCTCACGGATGGTGGACGGTCAACGGCGAAAAAATGTCAAAATCAAAAGGCAATTTCGTCAATCCGCATAACTTTATTGACAAGTATGGATGCGATGCATATAGATATTTTGTATTAAGGCAGATTTCGTTTGGTGATGACGGCGATTTTTCAGAAAAAAGTTTTTTTGAGAGATATAACAACGACCTTGCGAATAATCTGGGCAATCTTATATCCCGCACATTTTCAATGGTAGAGAAGTATTCTTTACAAGGTGTTGTTCCGAAAGCAATCAGTGAATTTCCAATTGGAAAATTAGTAAATGAGTTCACTGAGAAATTTGCACAGGCGATAGAAAAGATTGAATTAACGGTATCTCTTGATTTGATATGGGGAATTATTGATGAGGCGAACAGAACCATTGATTCCGAAAAGCCGTGGGTTCTTTATAAGACGGATAAAGAAAAATTGAAAGTGGTTTTTGAAAATCTTTTATCGGCGATTGGAATAATATCAGAGGCACTTTCGCCTTTTATGCCCGAGACATCGGAAAAAATAAAAAAAATAATTTTAGATAAAAAGGTTTTCTCACCGCTTTTCCCGAGGAAAGAGTCATAATATATTCTGAAAATCAGTTTTTGCACGATATAGAGACATTTAGGCAAATAAATCGTTAAAAAATTTCAATGTCTGAACGAATCCGCCACGGCGGATGAGTGAGTTTTGAAATTTTAGGTTTATTCGCCGTTAAAAATGTCTTGTCAAGTGAAAAAACTGATTTTCAGAGAAATATAATAATTTTTCAGTAAAATCAAACTGTTATCATAAAGAATATTATGATTGACACCCATTGCCATCTTTTGGATAGTGCTTTTGATAAAGATAGATGTGAAGTTATTGAGAGGGTCTTTTCAAGTGGCATTACGAAACTAATTGAAATAAGCATAGAACCAAATCTGTGGCAAAGTTCTTTGGATTTATGCAAACAATATGAAAATATTTTTTGTTCAATTGGGATTCATCCCAATGATGCTGATAAATATACCGATTTTCTACACTTCCTGAATGAAAAAAAAGTTGTTGCTGTTGGAGAATGTGGACTTGATTATTACAGGAACAGCGTAGATAAAAAAGTTCAGATAGAAATTTTTGAGAAACAATTAGAAATAGCCGCAGAGTTCAAAAAGCCGGTAATAATTCACTGTCGTCAAGCAGAAGAAGATACCTTTGACATATTAAGTAATAACAAAAATATCAGCGGGGTTATTCATTGCTTTTCGTCTACCGTTGAATTTGCAGAAAAGTTTTTGCAACTCGGACTTTACATCGGAATTGACGGGCCCGTAACTTATCCTAACGCAAATAATTTAAGAGAGGTTGTAAAAAAAATACCGCTTGAAAAAATACTATTGGAAACGGACTCTCCGTATTTACCACCTCAAAGTTTCAGAGGCAAACGAAACGAACCATCATATATAAAATACATCGCAGAAAAAATCGCAGAAATAAAAGAAATGCCGGTTCCTGAAATTTCCAAAACCACCGACGAAAACGCAGAAAAACTTTTCGGGATATAAAATAAGAAATGTAAAACGTTTCTTAAATCCATTGACATTACCCAAAGTATTGAGTAAAATTACTCAGGACATTGAGTAAATGCTAAATCAATCAAACGAGGATATTAATGTTTAAACGAGACGTTGTAAATGTAATTTTAGAAAGGTTAAGGGAAAAGAGACATTTTATACAGGTCTTGACCGGACCAAGACAATGTGGGAAAACTACAATTGCAAAACAAGTGATGGATGCGGTAAAAATTCCGTTCCGGTACGCCTCTGCAGATGAACCCATACTGAAAGATCGGACATGGATAGAGCAACAGTGGGAAACCTCGCGATTCACATTAAACAAAAATTCTCAAACTTCATTGCTGGTTTTAGATGAAATTCATAAAATTCCCCAATGGTCGGAGGCAGTGAAACACTTGTGGGACGAGGATACACGCAAAGGAAATAAATTGTATGTCATCCTGCTGGGTTCTTCTCTGTTATTAATTCAAAAAGGATTAGCAGAAAGTCTTGCAGGAAGATTTGAAACAATCAATGTTACCCACTGGTCATTCGAAGAAATGCAAAAAGCATTTGGCTGGGATGTTGACGAGTACATTTATTACGGAGGTTATCCCGGCAGTGCCAAGTTGATAAACAATCCGATGAGGTGGACAAACTATATTAAAGATTCTCTGATAGAAACAACGATTTCGAAGGATATCTTGTTTATGACGAGGATAGATAAACCGATATTGCTGCGTCGGGTTTTTGAGTTAGGGTGTTTGTATTCCGGGCGGATACTCTCATATCAAAAAATGCTTGGACAGTTACAGGATGCCGGCAATACCGTTACCCTTGCTCATTATTTGAGATTGCTTGAAAGTGCGGGTTTAGTGGCTGGCTTATCCAAATATGCCGGACAAAAAGTCCGCCAGCGCGGTTCGAGTCCCAAATTCCAGGCGATGAATACCGCTTTGATGACTGCTCAACAAAGCATTCCCTTTTCAGAAGCAAAGAAAAACAGCGAATTCTGGGGGCATCTCGTAGAATCTTCCGTCGGCGCCACAATATTAAATAAGATAAAAGGAAAAGGCATAGAATTATTTTATTGGGCCGGGAACAATCGCGAAGTTGATTTTGTAATCTGTAAAGGTAAAACAATAATTGCTGTTGAAGTGAAAAGCGGCAGAAAAAAAGTGAATCTGCCTGGAATTGAACTTTTTTCCAAGGAATTCAATGTAAATAAAAAATTATTGGTCGGCACGGGCGGAATTCCAATTAAAGAATTTTTAACCGTGCCAATTGAAACTTTTTTTGATTAAGTACAGTGAACTACCCTGTCCATAAAAAAAATAATTCGGTTTAGTTGTTGATATATGTAAAAATATTGCTAAAATGGTGCTGTAAAATAATTTATGATAGTTATTCAGTAAATAATTATGATGAAAAAAAATACAATGAAAAAATATTTAGGTCCTAAAGAAACTGAAGTAATTGCCAGATTGTCATATGAAAAGATAAATTTTATAACTCAGGAGCAATTCGATAGATATTTTGGTTTTAATTCTAGCACTAGAAAGCAAGTAATATTTCGGCTTAAAAAGAAAGGAATACTTATTTCTATAAATAGGGGGGTGTATTATTATTCTCCTCTTGAATCTGGTCCTTCAGGAAGAAATGTGAACGACTATTTAATACCGTCTGTTCTTTTTCCAAAAGGGGATTATTATGTGGGATATTCTACAATGTATAACTATTATGGATTTACGGAACAGATTTATCAAACGATGTATATTTTAAATACAAGAATCCAGCGTGAAAAAGTAATTAAAAATACCCGTTTTAAGATGGTTAAGGTTTCACAAAAGAGAATATATGGTTTGAGAAAAATTAACATTGAAAATGCCAATGTCAAGGTTAGCGATAAAGAAAGGACATTGGTAGATTTAATTTATTTTTCTGAACCGGTAGGGGGACTGCAAGTCGCCTTTGAAATTCTTATCAAGCAAGTTTTAAGTAATAAAATAGACATATCAAAACTTATAAAATATACTTCAAGATATCCAAGTGTTTCAACGAGAAAAAGGATCGGATTTGTTTTAGAAAAAAATGGGATAAGTGAAAACAGGCTGATTATTTTACGGAACACTGTAAAAAATACATCTTTAACTACTTTGTACAACACAAAAACAAGAAAAGGAAAAATAAACAAGAGATGGATGGTTATTGAAAATGCTGCATAAAAATAAAAAGGAATTTCTAAGTATTTTAGAAAGGACATCTGCGCAGACCGATTTTTCTCTTCCTTTGCTCGAAAAAGATTATTATATAACTTAAAAAAAGCGTAAAAACGCATAAAATTTGTATAAAAAAATTTGAATTACCGAGAATAAAAATGTATAATAATATTCAAAAAGCAGTCCTGACACAACCCGTCCTATTAGGACGCTTCATGTCAAATGCCAAAAGGTATAAGAAAATTACAAATTATCGTCGGAGAAAAGAACCTAACGCAC
>JAZDKR010000072.1:0-55893 GCA_043802785.1 Elusimicrobiota bacterium | reverse complement strand
AATTGTATAAGTTTCAGAGCAAAATTTTTTGCAACTTCTAATCCGTCTTTTACTGATGCCTCAATAATTTCATCTTTTGGGAGTGTCTCAATTTCTTTACCAAGCGTAACAGCAAATAGTGAAACGGAAATGGATTTTCCAAGTTCAATTTTTTTTCCAAACACAGCAGTATTAAATGTTTCATAGATAGTAGCCGATATTATTTTCTGCTGAATTTCTGTAAGTTTCTGCGTTTGTTCGTTTTCCGAAATTTGAACTTTTTTTCGTTTCAGTTCGCGAAAAACATACCCCTGCCTCAAAATAACCTTGAAATTTTTTATTAGTTTCATAATTTTTTAATCTTATTTTTGGTCCATATCAAATAATTCGCAAGGTTTGAACTTAAAATGATTCTCTTTTAATTTCCTCGTGTCTGCCTGCCAATCTTTTTTTAATCACATCAAAATAATTTTTAGAAATCTCCGTAGTGATATAATTTCTCTTTAATTTTTTAGCAACAGAGACGGTTGTGCCTGTCCCGCCAAAAGGGTCTAAAACAACATCGCCGGCATTTGAACTAGTTTTGATAATTCTTTCTAATAGTGCTTCCGGCATTTGACAAGGATGGTCGCCTAACCTTTCCTTGAATGAACCGCAAACTCTTGCAAATTCCCAAACATCATCAGGTACTTTGCCAAGAGGATGCGCCCTTTTATCATGATATATCTGTTGCCTTGCCGATGGTACTCTTACATCCTTATTATTAAAGATAAATTTTTCTCTATCTTTTGTAAAATATAAAATATGTGTGTGAGAACGATTAAATTTTTTTCTTTGATTCTGTCCAAAAGTGTAATACCAAATTATCCAATTTCTAAAATTAAATCCTGTTTTTTTCAAAATCAAATTTATTTCAGCAGCAAATTCATCACCTATGGCAATATATATTGTCCCAGTTTTTTTTAATATCCTGTGGGTTTCGCTTATCCAATTTACTGACCAATTATAATAATCTTCATAACTCCTTTTATCGTTGTAATTATCATATTTCAAACCTATATTAAAGGGCGGGTCGGCAAAAACAAGGTCAACTGAATCATCTGGCATTTTTTTCATCACCTCAATACAGTCGCCTTCTATGATTTTATTCACAAAACTATCAATGCTTTTTACAGATTCTTCCGCATTGTAAATCGCAATGTTGTTTTTCATCAATGGCTTTTTTCTTTTTATATTTTTATACATTTTTTATGTTCTCTACTCCGTAATCAATTCTTTATTTTTTCTTCTAAACTACAATTCCATTTTTACTTGCCCATTCTTCCGTAAAACCGACATGGGAAATATCATTTCTGCTACGGTCCAATTGTCTTTCTGTTTCTTTCAAAATAATATCAGGTTCAATTTCATAAATTATTTTCACTTTTAATGGATCTTTTTTATAAAAAATAGCGAAATAAACTTTTTTATTCCTTTTGATACGAAACAATGATTCTTCTCTTTTTTCAGCAGGCGATTTAAACATTCTATCTAATTGTCCGCTTCCGCCTTCATAACAGGAGAGATATTCAAATTTTATGTTCGGATTATTTTTATCGCATGCATCAGCATCTCTCTTTGAAGCAATTATTTTGTGACCAAGTATTTCAGCAATAATCATTTCTTTCACCAAGCCCGGCTGTAAAATGTTAAAGATGCCGATTTTTAAAGCTAAATCCTGTGCCTTCCGTATTAAAGATATAATTTGTGATATTATTTTTTCTTTCATTTATGGAAAAAGTACTAATTCCTTTTCTAATTTCATTTCGTTCAATCGCCGTTTACAAATTTCAACCAACTTTGGATTTAATTCAATTCCGATATAATTTCTACCGAGTTCTTCACAGACGACAAGTGTCGTGCCTGTTCCCGCAAAAGGGTCTAAAACAAGGTCACCCATATTTGAACTTGCTTTCACAAGTCGTTCTATAAGTTTTTTCGGTTTTTGAATCGTATGCAAAAATTCTCTGCTTAAAAGTTCTTTTGATTTATATGTTAATTGTTTGATATCGCCCCAGACATCACCGGGATTTTTTCCAAGTTCGTTAAATTTTGTTTTTCCAAATTGCCCATTTACAACAGAAGGAACATTTTCACATCTTTTTCTATGTTCTAATTCAACTAATTGAGGTACCCTTATATCATCCAAATTAAATGTTTTTGCCTTCCCCTTTGTAAAATAAGCGATAATATCATAATTGTTGGTAAAATTGGTTCTTCCCTGCGAGAGACGACTCGGCTGATACCAAACAGTTTTCGAATTTAGTGTCAGATAAGATTTATAGTCAATAAAGTCAACACAATCGGGTTTGCCAAACAGATATAATGCACCGCCATTTTTTAATTTTTTTGAAAATAATTGGATTAATTTCAAATTAAACTCTTGGATATTTGTAACTTTATCCCAGTGCTTTTCGGTGACGCCGTAAGGGCCATCACAAATAATCAAATCAAGAGATTCATCAGATAAATCTTTCAGTGTTTCAATACAATCGCCCTCTATGACTTTATTTATGAAATTGTTTATACCCGATGTATTTGTCTGCGATTCATAGGCAACAGCAGTATCTTTAATTTTCAATTTTCTTTTTTTCTTTTTATACATTTTTTTTAAAAATTAAATTTCTCCTTGAGTAAACTATAAGATTCTTTCTTTTGTAATTCTCTACTCTCATCATCTTTAAGTGTTATGATTCTTTTTCCTATTACACAACTAAAACCTTCTCCATTTGTAGTATGAAACACCATTATTTTGGGTGGTTCACAACATGTGCAGTAGGGCATTTCTTCAATTATCTTCTTTGTATGATTTACTAACCATTTTACACCAAACCGAGAAACAAATTCTATTTTATCAGATAACTTCATTATTTCTAACTCTCTTTTAGTTTTTATGTATAAAATAATGAATATAACCGATGCTATAAGCAAAACTGAAATTATTATAATTAACCAAAAAAAGGGACCTTGTTGAATTTTAGTAAATACTACTGTCAAAATTGCCGTCAAGATAATTACTAACCATTTTGGTGCATTGTCATACAAATTTTTTGCCCAATTATTCATATTCATCCTTTTTCAATCAGACACACGGCATAACAACAGATTGCCCTGCCTTTGCCGATGTCACCTATTCCCTCGTTGGTTGTTGCTTTGATGCTTATATTTTTTGTTCCGATAACTTTTGATATTTCTTTTTTCATTTTTTCAATGTACGGCGATATTTTCGGCTCTTTTGCGACCAGCATTGTGTCAATGTTTATTATTTTGTAGCCAGATTTTTGAAGCATTCCATAAACATTTTTCAGCAAAATTAAACTTGAAATGTTTTTGTATTTTTTGTCTGTATTCGGAAAATGTTTGCCGATGTCACCAAAACCTGCTGCACCCAAAAGCGAATCACATACAGCATGCAGAAGCACATCACCATCGGAATGAGCGAGACAACCTTTTGGAAAAGAAATCTTTATTCCGCCAAGATAAAGCGGTCTTCCTCTGACTATTTTATGAATATCATAACCAAAACCTATTCTAATACCAAGGGCGTTCATATGTTCACGAGTTCACGGAAAAGGCAACGGCGTTGACGAGTTGACGAGTTGACACATCAACACGTGAACACATCAACACATCAACGATTTCAAATCGTCTTTCGTGGTGATTTTGATATTCTTGTAATCGCCTGAAACTATTTTTACCTTCTCGTCTAATTTTTCGACAAGTGCGGAATCATCGGTTGAAAAATATTTTTCTTTGAACGCTTTTTTGTATGCTTTCATTATTAACGAATACTTAAACGTTTGCGGCGTCTGTGCCAAAAAAATGTTTTTTCTTTCCGGTGTTGAAACGACAAATCCGTTTTTAGTTATTTTTACCGTGTCTTTTACAGAAACTGCAACAACACAAGCACCATATTTTTTTGCCGCCGAAATACTATCTTTTATGATTTTTTCAGATACAAACGGTCTAACGCCGTCGTGAATCAAAACTATGTCCGTGTCAGAACTCAAGGTTGAAAGTCCATTAAAAACGGAGTGCTGTCGAGTTTTACCGCCGGGAATAATTTTTATACGAAAAGACCGCAGATTAAAATATGCGACTACATTTTTTTTTATATCTTCTTTTGGCAATACGACTACAATATTGTTTATCTCCGTAATGGATAAAAACTTCTGAACTGTTAATTCAATAACTTTTTTTTTGCCTATAAGTTCAAACTGCTTTTTGGAACCGAACCTTTTACCGCTTCCTGCTGCTACTATTATCAATGCAATTTTCATAAACACAGATTACACAGATATAAAACCATCTGTCTGAATCGGGACTTTCATCTGTCTACATCGTCTTTTAAGTTGGCAAAAATCATTCTGCCCGTGGAAGTTTGTAAAACATTTGTTATTGTTGCTTCAACTTTTTTTCCGAGTTGACTACGACCATTTTCAACGACTACCATTGTGCCATCTTCAAGATAAGCAACTGCCTGTTTTTTTTCCTTGCCTTCTTTCATAAGATAAATGTTTAACACCTCACCGGGAAGAAGTGCGGGTTTTATAACGCCCGCAAGTTCATTGACATTCAAGACAACAACACCGTGAATGGATGCAACTTTGTTAAGATTAAAATCCGTTGTAATAATTTTTGCCTTTAGGTCCTCTGCAAGTTTTAGTATCTTTGCGTCGGTCTGTGCTATATCAGAATAATCCTTTTCAAAAATTTTCACAGGCACCATAAGATTTTGTCTTATTTTATTTAACAGGTCAAGCCCTCGCCTTCCCTTCTGTCTTTTGGTAGAATCGGATGAATCGGCAAGTGTCTGAAGTTCTGAAACGACAAATTCAGGAACTACAATCACACCTGTTACAAAATTCGTTTCAATGATATCTAAAATCCTGCCGTCTATAATCGCAGAAGTATCAAGAATTTTTAAATCCTCCTGATGTTTTTTTGATGTGAGGTGTATATCCTTGTCAAGCAATGAAAGTTCCTCTTTTTTTCTTATGGCGATTATAAATCCGAGATATGCCAGAACCATTTTTATCAAAATGGAATATGTTTTCACAAAGGTATCTAACCTGACATCTTCCATCAGAAAAATTGAATAATCCAAAAGTTTTGCCGCGATTAGTCCCAAAATGACACCGAGACCGCCAGCAACAATTGAATCAAGTGGAACCATTTCAATCAAAATTTCAACAAAAATTACTACTAATGCAACGGCAACTCCTATCAATATACCCTTAGCATCTTTGGAAATCTGAAACCACCCGATAACGGGTCCCGCAACAACTATCAACGACCTTATAATCCAGATAAACACAAGAACCTCCTATAAACCAATTAAGAATTAAGAAACCAGGATTAAGTGGTAAGTTGTAAGGATTAAGAAAAAACTTAATCCTTAACCTTTAATCGCCTCTATCGCATCAAATACCGTTTCAACGGAAATGATTTTTATTTTTTTCGCCACAGGCGAATCCGCCCTTGGTGGAATTTTCCCGCTGCTTATTCCTTTTAAGTTCGCCTTTGGAATTATACAACTTTCAAATCCGAGTTTTTCAAATTCAGTGAGTCGCTGCGAAATATTGGTTACCGCTCGGACCTCGCCAGTCAACCCAACTTCTCCGATAATTCCGATTTTGGACGAAACCACAAAATTGCCGCAGGCGGAGGCAATTGCACAGGCAATAGATAAATCACAAGATGGCTCTTTCGTTTTGATTCCGCCCACGATATTTATAAAAATGTCCTGATTGGCAAGCCGAAGTCCGAGCCGCTTTTCTAGAACGGCAATTATTATTACTGCCCGATTATAATCTAATCCGGAAAATTGTCTGCGGGAAATCGGAAGCGGCGTGGACGAAACTAATGCCTGAACCTCTAATAAAATCGGTCTCGCTCCCTCAATAATGCAGGTTGTAACACTTCCAGAAACATTTTTTGGTTTCTCACCTATAAAAATTTCAGACGGATTTTTTACCTCTTTTAAGCCCTCTTCTTGCATCTCAAAAATTCCTATTTCGTTTGTTGAACCGAATCTGTTTTTGAAACAACGAAGAAGCCGATATGTGTGATGCTGTTCTGAACTGAAATACAAAACGGTATCAACAATGTGTTCCAAAATTTTCGGGCCAGCAAGTGTTCCATCTTTTGTAACATGCCCACAGATAAATGTGGTAACAGGAATTGATTTACTTATTGACAAAAGTTCTGCCGTCGTTTCTCTCACCTGCGAAACAGTTCCAGGCGCCGACTCTATATCATCACGATACATCGTCTGAATAGAATCAATAAAAAGAAATTTCGGTTTCACTTCATTTACTCTGCTGACGATTTCAGAAAGCATCGTTTCAGAAACAAGAAATAATTGTCCTTTATCAATTTTAAGTCGCTGGGCTCTCATTTTCAACTGTTCAAGAGATTCTTCGCCGGAAACATATAAACAGTTAAAGTTAGAGGAAAGACACCCGGCAATTTGCAAAAGTAGCGTTGATTTACCAATACCCGGTTCACCGCCTATTAAAATCATTTGTCCGTCAACAAGACCACCGCCCAAAAGATTATCAAATTCGTTTATACCGGTTTTATATCTGTTAATAAGAATTTCTGTTCCGGTAATTTCATCAATTCTTTTGACCTCCGACGAAAAATTAGTTATGTGCGGGCGGGTCTTGGATTGCGGAACTTTTTGCTCTTCAATGAATGTTGACCATTTTTCGCAGTCGGGACATTTTCCGAGCCACTTTGTGGATTCATATCCGCACTCCTGACAGACAAACTGAATTTTATTTTTCATTTTCATTTTTTTTCTGATTTTTCTAACTCTTTTTTCACTTCTTTTGCCTTTTTATCATCCACAATCCATTTTGACGGTGCACCTTCCAACACCTTACTAAAAACCCGAAAACTTTTTATTGCCTCTTTCAAATTACTTTCCAATTTTTTGTCCGTTACAAGTTTACCAAGCGCACCGTCGCCGTTTTCTATTGATTTGGAAATTTTTTCAAGTGAGGTAAGTGTTGAGTCAAGTTTTCTTGAAATATTTGTTAACTGTCCATTTGCAACTGCTTTCCTAATTTCTTTGGATATAATCTTGATTTCTTTTGATACATCAATTAAATCAGCAGAAAATTTGTTTAGATTATTAATTGTTGATTTTATATTAACATCGCCCGTAAGCCCTTTCAACGAATCCAAAAGCGAACCAATCGCTGCCTGTGTTTTGTCAAACATTTTATCTATACTTATCGGGTTAATATCAATAATAGTATCGCCATTTTTCAACAGGTTTGATGTATCGCTTCCCGACGTAAGTTGTATGAACTTTACGCCTATAATTCCTGACGAAAAGATATACACGCTGGCATCTCTGTGAATTTGGACATCATCGTTAAGCCAAACGGTTACTTTTGCCTTTCCACCTTCCAATGTTATGTTTTTTACATAGCCAACATTTACGCCTGCAACCTGCACCTTTGCCTGTGATAAGAGTCCTTGAATATCGTTGAAAAGAATGTTAATTTCGTAACCCTTCTCAAAAATCCGAACACCTGACAAAATCATAATTGAAGTTGCCAGAATAATCGCTCCCAAAATAATTACAATTCCAACTTTGGTTTCCTGTTTCATACAAAACCAGTGATTAAGTGATTAAGTGATTAAGTGATTAAGTAAAAAACTAATCACCATCCACTTGTCCACTGTCTTTCACTGCCTCTTTCATTTCTCTTTAATTTTCATTTTTATAGGTCCGTTTGAAGAACCGGTCGTGAACTGTTTTATGTATTGGTTCTCCGTTTTTTTGATTTCATCCGCTGTGCCTGTCCCTATAATTTTACCGTCGTAAAGCATAGCAATTCTGTCGGAAATTTTATATGCACTGGTCATGTCGTGAGTTACAACTATTGATGTAATGTCTAATGACCTCTGAAGATTAATTATCAGGTCATTGATAACATCCGCCATAATGGGGTCAATTCCCGTAGTCGGCTCATCGTAAAAAATATATTTTGGGTCTGTCGCAATTGCCCTTGCTAATGCTACCCGCTTTTTCATTCCACCTGATAATTCCGACGGTTTCATATCTTGGATACCTTCAAGTCCTATCATTGAAAGACACATTTTAACTTTTTCGGAAATTTCATTTTCAGATTTATCAGTAAGATTCCTCAAACCGAAAGCCACATTGTCACCAACGGTTAAAGAATCAAAAAGCGCGGCACCCTGAAAGAGAAATCCGAAATTTTTCTGAACTTCCGAGAGTGATCTTTCGTTAAGTTTGGTTATTTCTGTCTCATCAACAAATATCTCGCCGGAATCCGGATTCAAAAGACCTACGATATGTTTTATAAGAACGGATTTTCCGCAACCACTACCCCCAATAATGGTAATCGTTTCTCTGTCTTTTATTTCAAGATTGACACCGGAAAGAACCTTATTATCGCCGAATGATTTATGCAGGTCTACAATTTTTATCATTGTTCGCTCCGCGAACACGCTAAACCGACGCAAAACTATCAAAAACCCGCGAAACTGACGCTAAACTTTTGGTTTCTGTTTCGCTGTCAGTTCTGCGTTTCTGTTTCGCGTCTGTTTCGCGGTCTCTTATCCTACTCCGAACAAAACCAGAAGTGCCGTGAGAAAATAATCAGATACGAGAATCATAACCATTGAAACTACAACCGTCTGCGTCGTACAACGACCTACACCCTCAGCACCACCCTCACAATTAAAACCTTTATAGCAGGCAACGGTAACAATAATCAAGGCAAAAAAAACTGACTTCACAAGTCCGTGAAATAAATCTTCAACACGCATATAATCCAGAATATCATTTCTATAGACAATCGGGGCAATTCCTAATTTATAAACGCTGACAAAAAATCCACCGATGATTCCTATTATATCCGCAAAAACGGTAAGAATTGGAAGCATCACCACAATTGAAATAAATCTCGGGACTGCAAGATATTTTATCGGATTGGTCCCCAGAGTATACAACGCGTCTATCTGTTCGGTAACTTTCATTGTGCCGAGTTCCGCCGCAATTGCAGCACCTACGCGACCCGCTACGACCACCGCCGTTAAAACTGGGCCCAATTCCTTCACCATAGAAAAACCGACAACACTTCCTATGTAAATCGGCTCGTTAAAAATGTTCCTTGTAGAATATGCGGTTTGAAGTGCCAGCACCATTCCGGTAAAAACTGAAGTAAGAGTGGTAACCGGAACCGACATAACGCCTATTTGTATCATTTGGTTAATAATATTTTTTCTATCCTGTTTGTAGAACATATAACTGTGAACCGTTTTTATTAACATTGTGAAGGCACTTCCGATATCGTCGGCAGTGTGAATGAATTTTTTTCCGATTGAATCTATAGTTTTCATTTATACACCCTTGGAACCCTTTTGGAAATTGATGTTACTATTTCATAATTTATTGTCCTGCATCTTTTGGCAACATCTTCTGCGGAAATTTTTTCTCTGCCTTGCGAGCCGATAATAACAACCTCATCGCCAACGGAAACATTTTTTACACCGGTAACATCTATCATTGCCATATCCATACAAACCGCGCCAACAACTCTCACTTTTTTGCCATGAACTATTACATATGCCCGCCCAGGCGGGACTGAATTACATCTGAAAAAACCGTCGGCGTAGCCAATAGGGATTGTCGCAATTTCTGAAATTCTTTTTGTGACGAAAGTTCTACAATAACTTATTGATGTATTTTTTGGAACCGTTTTTAGATATACAATTTTTGTTTTTAGAGATAATGCGGGTTTCACTGGAATGATTGAATCTGAATTTTCAGACGGTAAAAGTCCGTAAATTAAAAGTCCGGGACGAACAAGATTGAAATGCGAACTTTTGTATCCGATAATTGAGGAACTTGCAGCAATATGTCTATACCGAGCGGATATTTTCCGGGATAATTTTTCAAAATCGCGAAGTTGTTTTTTGGTAAAACTTTCATTTTCGGCGGCACAGGCAAGATGCGAGTATATCCCGTCAATATAAACATTTTTCAAATTTTTGATTTTTGAAATTAGCGAAACAAAGGTTTTTGGCGATATTCCTATTCTTCCCATTCCCGTATCTATTTTGAGATGAAAAGGAAGTTTTTTATTTTTGTATTTCGCAAATTTATTAAAGGATTTTAGACCGGAAATACTTGCGATGGTCGGGGTAAGATTGTATTTTATTATTTCGGAGAAATTTTCAAACGGGTATGTGCTTCCGAGTACAAGAATGTCTTTTTTTATTTCTGCAAGACGAAGTTCAATCCCTTCTTCAATTGTTGCAACCCCGAAGATTTTTACGGCAGTTTTTTCTAACGTCCTGACAACCTCAACAGCACCGTGTCCATATGCATCCGCTTTTATGACCGCCAAAATTTCAACATTTTTACCAACGAAGTTTTTTATTGCTTTTACATTATACTTTATATTTTCAAGATTTATTTCAGCATATGTTGGTCTTAAAATCTTCATAGTGAATCCGTGAAGCGTGAATCGGAAACTGTAAGTCAGTGAATCAGTGAACACCGTTGTCCTTGGCAAAGAGACCCTGTCACTACTTTTTTGACTGTCGTTCCATGTTTTGACACTGACCGTCATTCCCGCATGTTTTTAGCGGGAATTCATTTATTTATGTTTGTCTTATTATTGGTTTCCCGATAACGACATTCGGGAATGACGGACTTTATAACTTTATAAACTTTATTACTGCCCTTTTCCTAACTTGAACTCTTTGCTGCACTTTCAAATTTTGTATATTCCTTAAAAAATCTTAATGTTATGTTCCCCATTCTGCCGTGCCTGTTTTTTGCAATTATAACTTCTGTATCGCTAATCGGACTTGATGCTTCAATACCGTCGGCTTTATACAAACTCGGATGATAAAGCATAAGAACGAGGTCTGCGTCCTGCTCAATTGCACCCGATTCCCTTAAATCCGCAAGCCGCGGTCTACCTGCCTGATTCCCGGTTCTTTTTTCGGGTTCTCTGGACAATTGAGAAAGTGCTATTATCGGAATTTGCAAATCCTTCGCCATAATTTTTAGTGAACGGGATATTTCGGCAATATCAAGTTGTCTATATTCGGAGCGACCAGTTTTTCCTGACATCAGTTGAAGATAATCAATTATAACAAGGTCAAGTCCTTCTTTTTTAAAAAGACGCCTGGAACGGGCTTTCATTTCAAGAACACTAATTGCGGAAGAATCATCAATAAATATTTTTACCGACTTGAATTTTCCGGCGGCAGTCGTAATACGGGGCCAGTCATCCTTTGACATATAGGCGTTTTTCACACGGTCGGAAGCCACCCTTGACTGTGAACATATGAATCTTGTCATCAACTCGTCGTTTGACATTTCAAGCGAAAAAACCAAAACGGATTTTTTGTGAAGTATTGCCGCATTTTCCGCTATATTCAAACATAATGATGTTTTACCTGTTCCGGGACGACCCGCTATAATTATAAAATTTGATTTTTTGAAACCGCCGGTTACCTTATCCAAATCGTTAAAACCACTCGGCACACCGGGGACATGTTCTTTTTTGAGATAGATATCCTCAATAGCGTCAATAGTGGGGTCAACTAAATCTGAAACAGATATGGGCCCTTTCGTTATTTTTTTTTCGGAAATGTTAAAGAGCATCTGCGAGGCAGCATCCACTATTTCGTTAACATCGTCAATTTGACCTGTCGCATCACCGACGATTTTTCTGCCCGCATGTATGAGTTCCCGAAGAATCGCTTTATCTTTGACAATTTTTGCATAATACTCCGCATTTGAGGCAGTAATGACCGTATCAATAAGAGATGTAAGATATGCGGTGCCGCCTAATTGCACTACCGATGGTTCTGACTTTATGCTTTCGGAAATCATAATGATATCAACATCACCCTTATTTTTGTCGTAAGTTTTTAATATCTCACGAAAAATTACTTTATGGGCTGTTGCGTAAAAATCATTTTCGGAAAGCATTTCTATAGCAATCTCTATCGCATCTTTCTCAATAAGCATAGAACCGAGAACTGCCTTTTCTGCTTCAAGAGAGTGCGGCGAGACGATATCAGTAAGATTATTGTTTGCCATAATAACATCAGGGGTTAGGGTGTAGTTAACGACTTTACTACACTACTCCATACTCCCTTATTCCCTATTCCCTGCCTTTTTGACTACCCAGACCTTTATTTTTGCAGTCACTTCCGGGTGAACCTTTACAGTAACATCAAAAGCTCCGAGTTCTTTTAATGGATTTTCAAGGATAATTGATTTTTTGTCAATATCAAAACCTTCTATTTTAAGTGCTGCAGAAATATCGGAGGAACTGACAGAACCAAAAATTTTATTCTCCTCGCCGGATTCAACAGGTATCGTTACTGAAACGGACGAAAGTTTTTTTGCAAACTCAGTTACCTCGGCAAGTTCCTTAATCTTTATTTCTGCAACTTTTATTTTTTCCTTCTCAATAATTTTCAAATTCTCGTCGTTTGCAGGAAGAACAAGTCCTTTTGGCATTAGAAAATTCCTTGCATAACCGTCTTTTACGGACTTTATATCCCCTATTTTTCCCAACCCCTTAATCTCCTGTTTTAAAATAACCTTCACCCCGCACCTCCTGTTTAACTAATTTTCTTAACCCCACTCATCAAAAAAATAATATGATTTTAGGATGGGCGGGGTTCATTTTTTACATCCTCCTTTTTCTTTCTGAAATCAAGCCACACATCCGAAACACCCAAGAACACCGCCGACGGCGAATATAAAATAAAAACGATATATGAAACAACGAGCATCACTTTTGATTTGCTGAAAAAAAATTTACCTATTGCCAATCCGCTGACAAAATAAAGGAAAAGCATCACATTAAGAATGTTCTCAGAAATTTGAAAAGGAACAACACTTCTTACCTGCCCAATGACTGGCACAGTCAGATGGACACTATGCATACTGGCACGCTTAAAAACAATATAAAATAAAAGTGAAAATATAAGCGCGAATATAAACTCTTCGGGCATCCGCCATTTCTCAAAGAACTGAAGTTTTTTTATTTTCACATTGAATCTATCTGATACTGACGACAAAAAAATATAGGAAAGAGTTACCATTGCAATAACAAAAATTACCGCTATTGAATAAATATTTCTTGTAATAATTTCTGTAAACACGGCGGAAATATCTTTTGTGTAACCAACGGCAATTTTGGAGTTGAGCCATGAAATCTGAAAACCGTTAATAATACCTAACAAAATAACCATAACGGCTACGAATGATACTGCAATACAAGAATCCACAATTATCCGCCAACAACTCTTTTCTCTTTTTATTCCAGAATATAAAAATAATGAATTGAGAATAACAAATAAGATAAAAACAAAAGAAAGCATTCCTCCGAGGGGAATAAATTTGTAAATTGCAACGGTTGATATAATGATCCATATGAGCCCCGACAAAATTCCGCTTTTAATAAATAAAAGCACAAGTGATACCGAAGATAACGGCAGAAAAAAAATTCCTGTAAACGGAATTGCAAAACTCGATATAAAAAAAAGAAATGAAAAAGATGTAAATAGAAAAATTTTTTTTATCTCAGACATATAAAATGCAACGGCGTTCATTGGTTCACGAGTTGACGAGTTCACGAGTCGATGCGTGAACACATGAACCCGTGAACACATCAACCCATGAACCCATGAACATATGCACGCTGTTAAGATGTTCAAGAACGCTGTTCGCTTTTATCAGCGATATTACAAAGTAACAAACGGGATAATGGCAATGTTTCTTGCCCTTTTTATGGCTCTGGTTAAAATCCTCTGATGCTTCACGCACACACCAGTAAATCTCGATGAAAAAATTTTACCCCTGTCTGAAATGTAATTTTTCAGAAGTCCAACATTCTTGTAATCAATTTCAACCTTGTCTGCACAAAAACGGCAAAATCTTTTTTTGAACTGTTTCTTTTTTGAGAATTTTCCAAAAGATTTTTTACCACCTTTTTTTGTATTTTTCTTCTTATTAATCAACATCGTTCCCTCCTATTAACGACAGGATTAAGTTATAAGTTGTAAGAATTAAGCAAAGACAAAAAAACTTAATCCTTAATCCTTACCACTTAATCCTGCCTTCTCTCTCTTCCCCCTGCCCTAAAACGGTACTTGCTCGTCTTTATTCTTTTTTGACGATTCTGACGGCTCATAACCATCCAACGATTCATCACTCGCAAGTTCTGTTGCTGTATCGTCTGCTTTTTCTGCCTTTTTCGGCATAAGATGCAACTTCTCGCCGATGACAACAAGTTTGCTTCTTTTCTGCCCGTCCTTTTCCCAAGTATCCTGTTTCAGACGACCTTCAACGATAATACTGTCGCCTTTATGAACATATTTTTCGCATATTTCTGACAGTTTTCCGAAAAATGTTATGTCAACGAAACAGGTCTCCTCTTTTAGATTACCGTCTGAACCCTTGTATCTTCTATTAATTCCAATGCCGAAACCTGCCAAAGAAGTCCCACTCGGCAACGCCCTTATTTCAGGGTCTCTTGTAACATTGCCCATCAGTATAACTTTACTGAAACTTGCCATATTTCCTCCCTTTAACGTCAGAGATTAGGTAAATGGAGATTAGGGTTTTGACTTTCCCTAATTTCCTTCGCCAGAGGCGAACCTACTCGGCAATCTCTTAATCTCCTAATCTCATAGTCTCTATCCCTTGTCTACTGTTCCCGATTTTTCCGCAACAGCGATTTCTGGTTTTTCCTCCTTTTTCGGTTCAGTTTTTTTCTTGGATGATTTTTCTACCTTAAGCGTTATATATTTTATAATCTCATCGCTGGTTCTGAAAAAACTTTCAAGAACACCTACAACTTTACCGTCAGCAGAAAACTGTAAAAGATAATAGATTCCTTCCTTATTTTTTTTGACGGGATAAGCAAGCCGTCTTTTTCCCCAACTATCCGACAAAATAATGGTGCCACCACCGGAAGTTATAATTCCCTTTACTTTTCCCAATGCCTCTTCAACCTTTTCGTTTGATAATGTCGGTTTCAAAATAAAAACCGTTTCATAATTAGACATTAACACCTCCCTTTAACGACAGAGATTATGAAAATGTAAAAACGGAGATTGGGAAAATGGAAATTAGGATATTAGGGAAAGTCAAAACCCTAATCTCCTTCGCCAGAGGCGAACCTACTCGGCAATCTCATAATCTCATGTTTTTAATCTCCCAATCTCCTAATTTCCATTCTCTGTCTTTACTCGGCTTCCACGAATTTATATTTTATCTCGCCGGGCTGAATTAAGCCAAGTTTTTTTCTTGCCTCTCTTTCAAGATATGATGAATCATTTTCAAGATTATAAAGCCGAATTCTTAAATCCTTGTTTTCCGTCTCAATCGCTTCAAGTTTTTTATCTAATTTCCCAAGTGCTGCTCGCTGACTAATTACGCTTCTCATCCCGTCGTTGCCGAAAAGAACCAGAATTGCCAAAATTAGAGCAACCCATAAATATATTTTTTTCCTATTCGCCGAATTTAGCAGCATTGGACAATTCCTCTTCAATTCGCAATAACTGATTATACTTACAAATCCTGTCGGTACGGCTGGCAGAACCGGTTTTTATCTGCCCTGAATTTACAGCAACCGCCAAATCGGCAATAAATGAATCTTCCGTTTCACCCGAGCGATGCGAAATTACCGTCGTATAACCTGCCTTGTGTGCCATCTGAATTGTATCAATCGTCTCTGTAAGCGTTCCTATCTGGTTGAGTTTTATCAGAATTGAATTTGCAATTTTTTCTTTTATTCCTCTTTGCAAACGCTCAACATTTGTAACAAATAGGTCATCGCCGACAATCTGAATTTTATCGCCGAGTTTGTCAGTCATCAGTTTCCAACCAGCCCAGTCATTCTCATCAAGTCCGTCCTCAATTGAAACAATCGGGTATTTACCGACGAGGTTTTCGTAAAATGCAACCATCTGCTGTGTCGTCTTAACCTTATCTGTTTTTTCTCCTTCCAAAATATATTGTCCGTCCTTGAAAAATGAAGAAGCGGCAGGGTCAAGTGCAATAAAAATATCTTTTCCCGGTATATATCCGGCTTTTTTGATTGCCTCAACTATACTCTCAAGTGCCTCTTCGTTTGAGTTAAGATTCGGTGCAAAACCACCCTCGTCACCGACGGAAGTATTATAGTTTTTATCCTTCAGGACTTTTCTTAGATTGTGAAAAACTTCTGTCCCGTATCTCAATGCTTCACGGAAACTTTTGGCACCTTTTGGGAAAATCATAAACTCCTGCAAGTCAACATTGTTGTCCGCATGCTTCCCGCCGTTTAAGATATTCATCATTGGGACGGGTAAGTGGTAAGTGGTAAGTGGTAAGTGGTAAGTGGTACGGATATATTTGTAAAGCGATAGATTTTTGTCTGATGCGGAGGCACGGCAAACGGCAAGTGATACGCCAAGTATCGCATTGGCACCAAGTTTAGCTTTATTTTTTGTTCCATCAATAGAAATCATTTTTTTGTCGATTTCAATTTGAGCAGATGAATCCATCCCAACAATTTCTTGAGCAATAAGTTTGTTAACATTTTCAACCGCTTTAAGTGTACCTTTGCCAAGGTATCTATTTTTATCGCCATCCCTTAATTCCACTGCCTCATGTTCGCCAGTTGAAGCACCAGATGGCACCGCTGCTCGCCCAAGAGTGCCATTTTCTAAAACTACATCAACTTCAACCGTTGGATTTCCCCGTGAGTCCAAAATCTCCCGCCCAACAATTTTTTTAATCTTACTCATTTTTCCCCTCCGTTCGTATTTAACAATTCCAATATCTTTTCGCCGAACTGTTTTGCTGCCTCCGGTCCATATGCTGTAACGATGTTTCCGTCAACTTCCACTTTTTTCCCAGTATATGTCCCACCATATTTTTTAATTTCGTCTATTCCCAATCCCGATGGAAAAACCGTTGCTTTTTTGCCTTTTAACACACCTGCTTTTGCCAGCGTCACCGGAGCAATACAAATTGCCGCAAGAATTTTCTTATTATTGATTGTATCAACCGCAATTTTATGCGCCTGCTTATTATCAAAATACTCAGAAGCACCACCACCGCCGATAAAAATAACAGCATCGTAGTTTTTCGCATCAACTTCGTTTATCGTAATATCCACATTTACGATTGCACCAAGCATTCCTTTTGCGGTTCCTGTTGACGATGAAACCGTTACAACTTCAACTTTTGATTTTGTCAAAATTTCTTTCGGTTGCAGATATTCCTCATCCCTGAACTCGTTTTTCGCTATTATCATTACGACTTTTCCCCCGCCAAAGGCGGATTCCGGTCGCCACGGCGACCTCAACATTTTTTTTGGCATCTCCTTTTTGGAAGTTTCCTTTTTTGTTGCTGCGACTAAAAATGATATTGAAAGAATACAGAATAATAATACAAGAGGTTTTTTCATTTTCCAATTAACCATCCCGTGAACGCCGTTGCTTTTTCCTGCCGGGCTAGGGCTCGAACCTAGAACGGATGCTCCAGAGGCATCTGTGTTACCATTACACCACCCGGCAATAACGACGGTTCACGAGTTCATGTGTTCACGCGTCAACACATCAACACATCAACTCGTGAACGCCGTTGCCTTTCTCGTGAACTCGTGAACGCCTTCACCTTTCCGTGAACGCCTCTTAATTAACCCTGTGTTCTGCTTTTGAATCTTTGTCAAGTTCATCAACAAAGTTTAACTGCAAATTTGAAAGCGTGGACGATAAAAATTTATCTTCTTCAACGATAAGATTGCCTTTCGTTTTTTCAGCAATCATTTCAATTATATCTATTGAAATTTTTGCCTGCTCAAGATTTTTTTCAATTTTGTTGGTCATTGGATTTGCCATTTTTCCCATTTGTTGCATTGCCGCCGCAGAGAGTGAAAACACTAAACTCAAAAAATATTCGTTCACCTTTGCCTGTTCAGCCATTTTGGTTTACCTCCCCATTTAACATCAGTAGTAAGGATTAAGTCGCTCACCCGCCGAGGCGGGTTCGCTTTAAGAATTAAGTTTTTCTGCCTTTTCTTAATCCTTACAACTTACTACTTAATCCTGCCTCTTAATCGTGTTAAGACCTTTTCTTTTCCCAGAAGTTCCATCATCTCAAAAAGCGATGGTCCTTCCGCTCTTCCTGAAACCGCAACTCTCACAGGATGAAAAATTTGAGAAGTTTTTAGCAAATTAACTTCGGCGTATTTTCTTGTTTCGTTTTCAATGTCCTTCGCTGTCCAATTTTCTATTTTTGAATAAATGTCCGCTATATCCGACAGGACTTTGTTAACACCGTCTTTTTTAAGCACTTTGTCAACAGATTTCTCGTCGTAAATAATATCATTTTTCAGGAAAAAGTCAATAAGGTGCGGAATATCAGATAAAAGTTTTATTTTGTCATGCTCCAATGAAACGCACTTTTCCAAAAAATCTACACCGAAGGCGGGTATGTCAAATCCCACTTTTTGTAAAAACGGTAATGACCGTAAAGTAAGTTCCTTAACTGAAATGTTTCTTATGTACTCGCCGTTCATCCACAAGAGTTTTTGTATGTCAAAAATTGCACCGGACTTTCCGCATCTTTCCAGCGTGAACTTTTTAATAAGTTCCTCTCTCGTAAAAATCTGCTGACTATCCTCTGTGGACCAACCAAGCAACGCAATATAATTTAGTAATGCTTCCTGTAAATATCCCTTATCCCTGTAATCCTCGACGGAAACATCACCCTGTCGCTTGCTCAATTTTGATTTATCGGGATTTAATAGAAGCGGAAGATGGGCGAACTGCGGCGGTGTCCAGCCAAAATATCTGTACAAAACAACATGCTTCGGCGTTGAAGAAAGCCACTCCTCACCGCGAATAACATGACTTATTTCCATCAAGTGGTCATCAACAACATTTGCCAAATGGTATGTGGGATAACCGTCGGATTTTAATATAATTTGGTCGTCAATTAAAGAGCCGTGAAACTTTATCTCGCCACGAATAATATCATTGAATTTAATTTCTTCCGACGGAATGTTCATTCTGACCGTGAAAGGTTTTTCAAGTGAAAGTTTTTCAGAATCATCTTTTGAAAGTTTTTTGCAAGTACCATCGTATTTTGGCGGTTGTTTTTTTTCAATCTGAATTTTTCTCATTTCGTCCAAACGTTCCGTTGTACAGAAACATCTATAAGCGAAATTTTTATCCAAAAGTTCATTCACATATTTTCTGTAAATATCTAATCGCTCCGATTGAATAACCGGCTGTTCGTCATAATCAATACCGCACCATTTTAATATCTCAAAAAGTTTTTCAACGGCACCAGAAACTATACGGGTTCGGTCAGTGTCTTCTATGCGAATCAAAAATTTCCCGCCGTTATGACGGGCAAAAATATAATTATATAGTGCAGTTCTCAATCCACCAATGTGCAAAAAACCCGTCGGCGACGGTGCAAATCTAACACGAATATTAGAGAGGCGTTCATAGGTTGATGTGTTCATAGGTTCATGTGTTCATCAGTTTAATAATATTTGATATAAGTCCATTGAGTAATTTATTAACAGTTACAGATTGTTCATATGTTTCGTTAAATTCAACTTCAGAAATAAATTTTGCATCCTTAAAAACATATAAATGACTTTGCGTTTCCGCAACAGAACCTCTCGCTATAATATAAAACTGTTTAGCATCTTTTAATCCATGTCTACCAAATCCTTCCGCAATGTTGGCCATAATTGATATCGATGATCTTCTTATTTTGGTTTGCAAAATTAAACTCTTTTTTCAGTTCTGATTTTTGACAAATTTTATTTATCATTTGAAAAAGTTTTCTTGCTTCCTGCTAATTATTCAAATCTTCAAATCGCTCTATTTTTGCCATAACACATAAACCAATGAACTTGTGAACCTGTGAACCCGTGAACTCATAAACTCGTGAACGCCGTTGCCTTTAATATATCACCTTGTTCAGCGGATATTCTATAATTCCTTCGGCACCGGCACGCTTTAATTCCGGTATAATTTTTTTGACAGTTTTTTCTTCAATAATTACTTCAATTGCCATCCAGCCAGGAATTGTAAGTCGCGAGATTGTCGGTCTTTTAAGTGACGGAAGTATATTCATAATTTTAGCAAGATTTTCTTCTTTAAGATTCATTTTAAGCCCGACCATTCCAAATGCTTCAAGTGCACCTTTCAGAAGTATTGCCAGATTTTCTATTTTCTCTTTCTTCCAAGGATTCTTAAAGGAATTTTTATTCGCAATAAAACGGGTTGTAGATGTCAAAACTTCATCAATAATTTTTAAGTTATTCGCACGAAGCGACGATCCTGTCTCTGTAAGTTCAACTATCGCATCTACAATGGAAGGGGTTTTTGCTTCAGTTGCTCCCCAAGAGAATTCAACCTCGGCTTTCACTTTTTTTCTGGTAAGATATTTTTTGACAACATGAACAAGTTCTGTCGCAATCCTTTTTCCGCTTAAATCTTCCAGACATTTAATCTTTGAATTATTTGGCACAGCAAGAACCCACCGGACAGGACGAAAACCGCTTTTTGCATAAAGAAGTTCGCAAATTTCTTTCACATCAGCACCCGTCTCACAAATCCAGTCATACCCGGTAATACCCGCATCAAACGCACCATCTTCAACACATTTTGCCATTTCCTGTGACCGCACAAGTATAATTTCAAGTTCCTCATCGTCACTTGTTGGAAAATATGAACGGTCGGATTGGTAAATTTTTATCCCCGCTTTCTTAAAAAGTTCAAAAGTTGACTCCTGCAAACTTCCCTTCGGCAGTCCAATTTTAAGTTTGTTCATTTCGCTCCTCCATTTAACACCGAGTAGAAGGGCAGAGCACTTCGTTCGGTAGATAGGTGAACTATACACCGGCCGTTATCAGAATTCCTTTTTGGAAAAAAGTATTGAACACAACATAAGACAGACAATTGAATAAACAAGAGTGTATGTTATAGGAACAAACATAGCATAGTCAATATTTTCATATCGGTCTCTGAAATTAAGATACTGGAAATTTGGAATTATGAAGAAGAAAAATTTCGCGATTACTTTCAAAAAAATGTTGCCTATTTTAGAAGATAAAAATTTGAGTTCGGTGCCAAGATAACCAAGTATCCAGAAAAATATTGTGAAAACAATTGATGCGACGGCAGACGTGGAAAAAAGCGAGAAGAAAAGCGCGACGGTGGAGATAAGTATGATTTTCAAAAAAATTCCGAAAATGGAATAGAAATAGGCAAGTTCGCTTTCCCATCCGATGGCAAGTAAAAACCCGAGATGCACGGCAACCATAATCAAAAGACCTATGCCGACGGTCAAAATCATACCGAAATATCTGCCCAAAATGTATTCGGTTCTTTTTATCGGACGGGACAATAAAAGATAGATAGTTTTTGACTCAATCTCTTCAAGCACAAGAGAGACAGAAACGAAGATAGCAACAAGCAATCCGAAAAGTTCAATAGCAACCATTCCCATATCAAGAAGCAGACGGACCTGTTCGTCGCCGGCGAGGACGCCGAAAAGTATGTTGCTGCCTACGATGGCGAACGCAAAAAGGACAAGCACATAAAAAATCTTGTGTCTTATATTTTCTTTAACCGTATAACGCATTATTGGAAATATGTTTTTCATCAATTTTCCGCCTTATTTATTTCATCAATGAAAATGGTTTCAAGCGAGCCGGGTTTAATCTCTGCGATTTTAACTATTCTTAAAAGTTTTCCTTTGTGAATTATAGCAACGCGGTTGCAGATTTTTTCCGCTTCAGAAATTATGTGCGACGAAAAAAACACCGTTTTACCCTCGGCTTTAAGTTTTAATATAACATCCCTCATATCCTTAAGACCAATCGGGTCAAGCCCGGTGAACGGCTCATCAAGAATTAAAAGTTGCGGTTGATGGATAATCGCCTGTGCGACGCCTACTCTCTGAAGCATTCCTTTTGAGAACTCGCCAAGACGGGTATCTTTTTCCGTCTTTAATTTGACTATTTCCAGAACTTCATCAATACGATTTTTAAGAACTTTTTCAGAAATTCCGGAAACAGAACCGTAAAGCGATAAAATCTCTCTTGCCGTAAGATATTTGTAAAGATAAGGTATTTCCGGAAGATAGCCGATTTTTGACAAAGATGCAAGTGACGGAACTTTTTCTCCTAATATAAAACACTCGCCGGCTGAAGGATGTAGAAGTCCTAAGAGTGTTTTTATCGTCGTTGTTTTTCCAGAACCATTGGGGCCCAAAAAACCGAAAATCTCTCCACCGGCGACATCAAAACTTAAATTATCAACCGCAAGAAATTTTTTATTTCTGATAAGCCGTTTTTTTATATAAATTTTTGTAAGATTTTTTATCTCAATTGCGTTCATAATAAAATACTTCTATTTTTGTATCCCTTTATGATTTTTGTTAACCAAGTATTTTTGCCGTTCTTCTAATAAAGCAAGTTGAGTTGAAATTCTTTTATATTCTGTCTTATTGTTGGCTTTTTTATTTATTTCATTTTGAGCCGGAATTAAACTACTGTAAGTGTTAATTTTTTCAACAGTTTTCCTTACAAAATTTTTATTTATATCGCAGCCGATAAACTTTCTGCCATATGCAATGCATAAATCCAACATAGTACCTGATCCCAAAAACGGCTCAAAAACGGTATCATCTTCATCTGTAACAGATAGCAACAACCTTTTTACTATTTTACTCGGGAAAGTTGCAGTATGTCCGGATTTCGGCTCCGGTGATGCTATCCATACCTGATTATCTAATCTCAATTTTCCATTCTGTCCCATTACCATAATATGTTTTGAGTTAAATTTATATTTACCGCTTTTAGTAAAATGTAAAATATACTCGGCACTTTGTCTCGCCCTATCCTTTACATTTTCAGGCATAGGATTGGGTTTTTCCCAAATAATATGCTGTCTCCAAATAAATCCCATATCAACCAATTTTATTGCTATTCTATAAGGTATTCCGCATAACGATTTATTTTTTATTATATTATGTCTGGCTGTTACAGAACTTGTATTCCCCTGCCCATTAGAATCTAACCCGTATCTGCGATAAGATATATCTTTGTTATGTTCCCAATGATTATGATGTGAACGAGATACCCCGCTACCCATATAACTATCTTGTATAATAATAAAAATAGAGCCATCATCTTTCATTATCCGTAATAACGAAGAAAATAAATTAACATTTCTGTCTATATAATCCTCGAATTTTTCACCGCCGAATTCTTTTTTATCACCTGTAAAATTCCGCTTTCCCCAATAAGTAGGACTGGTTATAACTGCTTGAATGGTGTTTTTTGGCAAATGTTTTAAGCATTCGAAAACATCTCCCGCAAATAATTTTATTTTATTGTCAGAATACATTATTTCCATATTTTTAAGTTGCTGATATCTTGATTATTTGCTTGTATTATATCAAATTTTTCTGGATATGCCAAAGCACATTTTTCACAGGCATTTTTATTGCAGACATTACAAATTTTATTTTTTTCTGCATTTTCATAAATAGATAATAATTGCCAATTTTCTATTTCGTCCGTACCGCCTTTTGATACTGGTCTGCGATGGTCATATGTGGGTTGCACAAGCGATTTACAAAAAAAGTGAATGTCTTTTAATTTCTGACATAATTTAATACCGGTTATACTACATTTCCCACCAAATTTATTATAGATATTGCTTTTTTGTTGTTCGGTTAAAGAGTCCCTATATTGTGGCAATGATAATGAAATAAATTCGTCGGACTTACTATGCCCATAATATTTGAATAATTTTTCAACATCTATTTTTACATACATTACCTTATGTTTTCCCCTTTTTTCAATAAGAAAGTTTGAAAAACCATTGCCAATTCTTAAATCAGAATGAGCACGGTTAGGGTCATTGAGTTTGCCGTCTAATATATGTATATTGATAAATTCTGGGTATGCATTCAATAATTCTTTCATTACAGTAAAAGATCTTTTAATTTTTAATTGAAAGCGTAATATTTTGCCATTATAGGTTATTTCAAACTGTTTTTTCTCTTCATCCAATATACGAAAATTATAGTTTTTCATCCGTTTTCATCCCCCTATCTCTTGATTTCAACTTTTACAAACACTTTGATATCGCATCAAGTGTGACCATTATATCCGTTTCTGAGCAGTAGCCGAGATGGCCTACACGGAAAATTTTGCCTTTTAATTCTTCCTGACCGCCGGCTAAAACAACGCCGTAATTTTGCTTAACCTTTTTTCGTAAATCATCGGCGAGGACATTTTCTGGCGGAAATGATGCTGTTACGGCACAAGAAGCAATATCGTCGGCAGCAAGAAGTTTTAGGTTCAATTTTTTCAACCCTTCACGAGTTAAATCTCGCAATTTTTTATGTCGTTCAAAAACATTTTCAAGCCCCTCTTCATCAAGCATTTTAAGTGACTCTTCAAGTCCATAATAAAGTGATACTGGTGGTGTGAATGGATTTTGTCCTTTATCTGCCCAATCCTTCATTGACTTAAAATCCCAGTAGAATCTCGGCAATTTTGCTTTTGAATAATATTCCCATGCTTTTTTAGAGAATGAAACAAACGAAAGCCCGGGTGGAAGCATAAATGCTTTTTGAGAGGCGGCAACAACAACATCCAATCCCCATTCGTCAGTTCGTAAATCCGCTGTTATTAGTCCAGAAACAGCATCAACAACTATTAAAGATTCCCCGTTACTGGTAGATTTTATTATTTCTGCAAGTGATTTTACATCGTTCAAAACACCGGTTGATGTCTCGTTCTGCTGAAAGAATACTGCTTTATATTTTTTTGATTTTAATTTTTCTTCTACGATTTTAACATCCGCCGATTTTCCTCTTTCAAATTTTATTTCATCAACATTTGTACGGTATGCTTTTAATATTTTTACCCAACGGGAACCAAAAGCACCAATATTCAAAACAAGCACATCATCGCCTTCCGATAAAACATTTACTACTGCCGCTTCCATACCACCTGTGCCAGACGACGGAATTATGAATAAATCATTTTTTGTCTTGAAACATTTTTTCACGCCTTCTGTCACATTTGTTAAAATCTTTGTGAATTCCGGTCCTCTGTGATTTATCATTTCCCTAACCATCACCCGCAAAACCCGTTCCGGCACCATCGTCGGTCCCGGAATCATCAAGTACTGTTTTTTAATCATAAATCCCCCTAAAATCAGAATTAAGTTATAAGTTGTAAGAATTAAGTTTTTTCTTAATCCTTATCACTTACCACTTACCACTTTATCACTGCCGTTACTTTATCCCTATTGTTTTTTCTACAACTTCATCCATCGTTTTCACCGTGATAAACTTTATTTTGCCAACAATTTCTTTCGGAATTTCTTCCATATCCTTCTGATTTTCAAACGGCATAATAATTGTTTTTATTCCACTTCTGTATGCCGCAAGAACTTTTTCTTTAAGCCCGCCTATTGACAATACTCGGCCGCGAAGCGTTATCTCACCCGTCATAGCAATATCCTTTTCTACTGGCCTGTTTGTAATTGCTGACAACATTGCAATCGCCATTGTGATACCAGCAGAAGGACCGTCTTTCGGAATTGCACCTTCGGGAACATGAATATGAATATCCTTGTCCTTGAAATAATTCTCTTTAATTGCGAATTTTTTTGCGTTTGAGCGAATATATGAAAGTGCCGCCTGTGCCGATTCTTTCATCACATCGCCTAATTTTCCGGTTAACATAAGACCGCCTTTGCCTTTCATAACGGAGACCTCAATTGAGATTGTATCGCCGCCAACCTCCGTCCATGCAAGCCCGGTCGCAATGCCAACCTGATTTTCCGATTTTTCGTCGCTGTGATATTTGGGAACACCGAGATATTTTTTAACATTTTTTTCGGTTACCTGAATGACTTTTTTAATCTTATCAAGCACGATTTCCTTGACGACTTTTCGGACCACATTGGCAATTTCTCTTTCCAAATTTCGGACACCTGCTTCAAGTGTGTATTCTTTTATTGTGAACTTTACCGCATCGTCAGAAATTTCCAGATGTTTATCAGTCAAACCGTGTTCTTTGAGTTGTTTTGGAATAAGAAATTTCCTTGCTATATGGATTTTTTCTTCCATCGTATAGCCGGCAAATCGTAAAATTTCCATCCTGTCAATAAGCGCCGGTGGAATTGAATAAAGCGTGTTCGCCGTCGTAATAAACATCACATCAGAAAGGTCAAAATCAACTTCCAGATAATGGTCGGAAAATGTAGAGTTCTGCTCGGGGTCCAAAACCTCCAGAAGAGCGGATGCCGGGTCGCCGCGGAAATCCATACCTAATTTGTCAATTTCGTCCATAAGAAAAATCGGATTTCTTGTTTTTGCCTTTTTTAACGACTGTATAATCCGTCCGGGAAGTGCACCAATGTATGTGCGACGATGACCTCTTATTTCTGCTTCATCACGAACGCCGCCTAAAGATATCCGCACAGCTTTTCTGCCAAGTGCCTTGGCAATTGATTTTCCAATAGAAGTTTTTCCGGTACCGGGAGGTCCGACAAAACACAAAATCGGACCTTTTAGTTTTTTCGTCATTTTACAGACGGCAAGATATTCAACAACTCTTTCCTTGATTTTTTCAAGTCCGTAATGATCCTCGTCCAAAATGTTTTGGGCGTGTTTTAAGTTAAGATTGTCATCCGTTTTTGTCGTCCATGGAAGCACGATAAGCCAGTCAATATAAGTTCTTATGACGGTTGCTTCAGGAGAAAACGGCATCATTTTTTCCATCCGCGACAGTTCTTTCATCGCAACCGCCTCCGCCTCCTTCGGCATTTTTGATTCTTTTATTTTTGTGCGAAGTTCATCAACTTCTTTCGCACTTTCATCTTTCTGTTTTAGTTCTTTTTGGATTGCCTTCATCTGCTCGGTAAGATAATACTCTTTCTGTGATTTTTCAATCTGCTCTCTCACTCTTGACTGTATTTTTTTCTCAATACCGAGAATTTCCAGTTCATTGTTTAATATCTCAATTATTTTTTCGAGACGCTGGGCAGGATTTATGGTTTCAAGAATCGTCTGTTTTTGAGCATTTTTTATTATCAGATGTGCCGCTATCATATCGGCAAGTCGCCCGGGTTCTTCAATTGAATTTAGCGCAGTTATCGTCTCAAAAGGAAATCGCGGATTTAAGCCAATATACTGCCCAAAAAGATGAACCGTCTGCCTCATCAACGCCTCAACATTCGACGTTTTTTCAACAAACATCTCAATCTCTTCCACATTAACTTCAACATAATTTCTCGCCGTTGCAAGATGAAAATCGCTAAACTTTGCCCTGACTATTCCTTCTATAAGAATTTTTGCGCTACCGTCAGGCATTCTCAATAATTGAAGCACTTCGGCGACGACACCTATTTCATAGATTTCGTCCTTTGTCGGATCCTCTGTCTGAACTTTTTTCTGTGTAGCAAGAAAAATTAGATGATCACCGGACATAGCCGCTTCTAATGCCTTCTGCGATTTTTCGCGACCGACAACTAAAGGAAGCACCATAAACGGAAAAATTACAACATCCCTTACCGGCAAAAGCGGAAGTGTTTTTGGAATCACATCGTCTTTGTTGTTTTGCATCATAATATCTCCTTTTAACGGCTAACGGCGTAAAATATTGAAAGGCGTTCTGATGTTCTGATGTAAAACCTGAGAGCGTAAAATCTTAAACGACGTTTTACTGTTTTGATGTACATCAGAACGCCTTTTTGTTTCTCATCAGAACGCCTTTGCCTTACTTCCTCCTTTCAATCACTTCGTCTATAATACCGTATTTTTTTGACTCATCAGCCGTCATAAAAAAATCTCGGTCTGTATCTTTTTCTATTTTATCTAATGAAAGACCCGTGTGATGTGCAAGTATTTCGTTGAGCCGTTTTTTCACTCTTAAAATCTCGTTTGCCTGAATACCTATATCAGTCGCCTGTCCCTGAACGCCGCCAAGCGGTTGATGAATCATAATTCTGGAATTAGGCAATGCGAATCTTTTTCCCTTGGCGCCAGCGGCAAGAATAATCGCACCCATTGAAGCTGCCTGACCGATACAAATTGTTGAAACCCTTGATTTTATAAATTGCATCGTATCGTAGATCGCAAGACCCGCAGTAACAAGCCCGCCGGGACTGTTGATATACAATGAAATTTCTTTTTCGCTACTCTCCGACGAAAGAAATAAAAGTTGGGCAATAATATTATTAGCAAATTCGTCATCAATAGGAGCACCAATAAAAATAATTCTGTCCTTTAATAGCCGTGAGTAAATATCATATGCCCGTTCGCCGCGAGGCGATTGTTCAACCACCATCGGTATGAGATTCGATTTTATATTCATTCTGAAACCTCCTTTTCACTTACCACTTAATTATGCCTCTTTAATTTTAGCATTTTCCAGCAAAAAATCAAAAAGTTTTTTTTCCTTAATTTGAAGTGAAAGATGCTCGCGGTGTTTTTGGTAATTTTCTGCAACCTTTCTATCGCCGGCAAATATTTCCTCAATTTTTTTATCAACCTCTTCCGACGAAACCGTTATATTTTCATCTTTTATTATCCGTGATAAAAGATAAGAAATACGAACTCTTTTTTCTGCATCAATTTTATATTTATCTTCCATTGCAGGAATTGACTTTTTAAATTCCTCTTCGTTGAAACTGCGGTTGGATATGAGATGCTGCTTGGTTTTTTCTATTAAACGACCCAGTTCCTCTTCCACAAAGGTTTCTGGAACCGGGAAATTGTTTGATTTAAGAAGCAATTCTATAATTTGATTTTCCATGTCCTGCTGAGTTTTTTCTTCTTCGACTTTTGTAAGTTCGTCTTTTATTTTTTCTTTTAACTGTCCGACATTTTCATGACCCAAATCCTTCGCAAACTCGTCATCAATTGATGGCGACACCTTTTTTTTTATTGCTTTTACTTTTACATCAAAATTAGCAGGTTTGTCAGAGATTTTCGTTTCTATTGTCTTGCTTTCGCCTGCTTTCATTCCGATAAGACCTGTTGCAAAACCCACCGGCAATGACTCGTGAGACAAATCAATTATCTGATTTTCGGCTGGTTTGTCCATCTTCTTACCATCCACTGTACTTTCATAATCGGCAATAAGAAAATGATGCTGTTCGGCAACGACATCCCCGGCGTCTTCCAAAGTTGACTGTCTGTCCTGAATATTTTTTATCACATTATTTATTTCCTTATCTGTTATCTTTTTGACCTTTTTTGTGATTTTTATTTTTTTGTAGTCCTTCGGTTCAAATTCCGGCTCTTGTTCAATTTTTAACTTAAATGAAAATGGCTTACCTTCGGCAAAATCAAGCGGTTCTATTGTCGGCGGGACAACGGGTTGAAGGTTTTTTTCTTTGATAATTTTTTCTGTTGTGGATGCCATTAAATTATGAATTGTTTTTTCAACGGCAGTTCTGGCAAATTCCCTTTTGACAAATTCCATCGGAACATGCCCTTTTCTAAACCCATCAATTGCAGCATTTTTTTGAATATCCACGAACACAACATCCATTTCACTTTTAACTTCTTCCGTCGGGATTTCCACTTTAATTTCCACCGAACAACCTTTCTTTTCCAAAACATCAATTTTCATAGATTCTCCATTTTTAATTGCTTTAACGCGAATTATCGCTAATCAAACGCCGATATTCGCGAATATTCGCGTTGCCTCTTATTTGCGTATATTCGCGTGTTTCAAATTGCCGCGGAGAGGACTTGAACCTCCATCCCAGTTAAGGACACGGTCCTAAGCCGTGCGCGTCTGCCAGTTCCGCCACCGCGGCATTGTCAGTTCACAGTTAAAAGTTCATAGTTCGTAGTTAAAACTTTCTGGTGCTTTTACTAATAACTATTAACTCTAAACTCATAACTAAAATTTATCCAAAGAACAAACTTTCTGGGCTGTACAGGAATCGAACCTGTGACCTACTGATTAAGAGTCAGTTGCTCTACCAGTTGAGCTAACAGCCCGGAAAAACAGTTCATAGTTCGTAGTTCGTAGTTCATAGTTTTATGCTGTCTTCATTCTATTAAATTATCTTTCTTTTGTCAACAATTTTTGGGCAATCCATGCCTGACCTAACGAAATCCCGCCGTCATTTGACGGAACCTGACTATTTGTAAAAACCTCAAAACCGGCTTTCTTAAGTAATCCAACCGCTTTTTCAAGCAAAACCAAATTCTGAAAAACTCCGCCGCTTAACGCAACTTTGTTGATTTTTGTTTCTTTTTTTAATCTTTGACAGACATCTAAAATTATTTTTGCAAGCGTACTATGAAACTTTGCTGAAATTTTATTTTTTGAGGTTTTATTTTTCAAGTCATTGACGATTTCCAAAATCATTTTCTTAACATCTATTTCATCACCAATAACCTCATATTCATAACTTCTTTCTTGCTTCTTGCTTCTTGCTTCTTGCTTCTTCCACCTTCCATCTATTAACTGTTCCAATTCCACTGCTGATTGTGCCTCGTAAGTTGTTTCTTGTCTCAAATTTATAATTGAAGCAACCGCATCAAAAAGTCGCCCTACCGACGATGTCAAAGGACAATTCACATTTTTTTCAATCATTTTTTTGATAACCGAAATCCGCCGTGGCGGATTCGCCCCGAACCCGCCACGGCGGGTTTGGAAATATCTAACGACATCTTCTCCAAAAATTGAATAAAGATAACTAAACCCTATCCGCCAGATTTCATTAGTTGCACTATCGCCACCGGGAAGTTCAATGTATTTTAAGTGAACTTTTCTTTCAAAAGTTCCGCCACCGTTCACTATTAAAAACTCGCCACCCCAGATATTTCCATCGGTTCCGTAACCGGTACCATCAAATGCAACGCCAATGATTTTTTCTTCAATTTTATACTCGGCACAAACAGACGCAATGTGAGCGTGATGGTGCTGGACAGCAAAAGTTCGGAGTTCCCGAGCAGGTTCGCCCGCTTCACAGCGAGGCGAGCCTGTGGTGAAGGAGTTCATAGTTCGGAGTTCTTTTGCATAGTGGGTTGAAAGATAGTCAGGGTGTAAATCGTGGGCGATAATTTTTGGCTCAACTTTCAGAAGGTTTTTCATTTTTTCTATTGCTTCTTTATAAAATTCATAACTTTTGGCATCTTTTAAATCGCCGATATATTGAGATGGATATGCTTCATCCCTGCGGGTCAAACAAAATGTGTTTTTTAGTTCGGCACCGGTGGATAATATAGTGTGTAGGGGATAGGGGATAGGGAATAGAAATATCGGATTGGGGGCATAGCCGCGGCTTCTCCTAATCACTCTTGCTTCTTGCCTGTCCCCACCGACTTGTTTTGTCCCAGAGGGACAAAACAGTGGGGACTTCTGACTTCTGGCTTCTGACTTCTGGCTTCTTGCCTCTACTATAGAATCGTCACACCTGTTGAAAATTTCACGGTCGTGAACAAGAAAATAATCGCAAATACCGGAAAGTTCTTTTATTGCCTCATCATTATCTTTACAAATCGGTTCATCCTGTTTGTTGCCGGAAGTCATGACCAAAGTTGTAAGTTGTAAGTTGTAAGTTGTAAGTTGCTGAAACAGTAAATAATGGATCGGAGTATACGGCAACATAACGCCGAGTGAATTATTGTTTGGAGCAACAAAAGATGGAAGATGGAAGATGCCGAGTAGGTTCGCCTGTGGCGAAGAAGATGGAAGATTTTTTAGTAGAACAACTGGCTTTTCGGCAGAAATCAAAACCTCTTTTTCAATCTTGTTCACATAACAGAATTTTTTCACCGTCTTTATATCTGGCATCATTACTGCAAAGGGTTTGTCAAGGCGATTTTTCCGACGGCGAAGTTTTTTTACCGCTTCGTCATTTGTCGCATCGCAGCAAATATGAAATCCACCTATTCCCTTTATTGCAATAATTTTTCCTTGTTTCAGAAGTTTAATAGTTTTTTCTATTGCTTTTTTACCGCGACTTCCGACTTTCATCTTTCCACATCTAACATCGGCAGAGCAATATCTGCCACCACTTCCAACTTCAAACTTCAAACTTCCAACTAATTCCACACTTGGTCCGCAATCCCAACAAGCATTCGGTTGTGCGTGAAATCTTCTGTCCAACGGATTTTCATATTCTTTTTGACAATTCTTGCACATTTTGAATTCTTTCATCGTCGTTTTTTTTCTGTCATAAGGGATATCTTTTATAATTGTAAATCTTGGGCCGCAATTGGTGCAGTTGACAAATGGGTATAGATATCGACGGTCTTTTTTGTCAAAAAGTTCTTTAAGACAATCGTCGCAGATTGAAATGTCGGGAGATATATGTAGAGCGGTTTTTCCGTTTCCGAACAGGGTACTTTTTTTTATGCTAAACTTTTTATCAGCCTCCGGCGAACGCATCATGCAAAACGGGATTTTCTTAACGGAAATTTTTGCGATTTTTGATTGTCTGGGTGATTGCGATTTCAACTTTCTTAAAAAATTTTTAATATTTTTTTCGGAGCCCTCAACTTCTATTATCACACCTTCCGCCGTATTTGAAACAAAACCGGCAAGTTTTTCCGATAACGCATAACGATAAATGGTAGGTCTGAAACCGACCCCCTGAACCCGACCAGAAACTGTAATTTTGTATCTTTTCATTTTGTTATTTTACCGCGGAGACACAGAGAAAATGCCGTTTATTCTCCTTCAATGGAAGCAACATAAACATCTTTCCCGGAGAGAATTTCAATTTCTTTGCTTTGGCAGGCGGGACAGTTAAAAATCATTGGTAAAAATTCGGCAGAACATTCTTTGCATTTTACTTTAACTTCTTCTTTTGAAATTTCAAGACAACAACTTTCCGCAATCGTTCCAGGCAAAAGGTGGTCAATGAAGGAATGTCTCAAAAAATCTCTATCAATGCCTGATGCCTCACCGATGTTCACAGAAATTTTTGTAATTTTTTTAAGATTATTCTCTTTCGCCTTCAACAATACAATATCTAATAAATCTTTCGCAATTCCTAACTCATGCATAATAATTTAACGGAGATTAGTCCATTATCAAAAATATTCGTTGCTTTTCTCCCACCATTCATTAAATGGCGGAAAATTTGCCGTTCTTTTTACCTCAGTATATTGTCCCCTTGCAATAGTATCAGTTGATGGCATGTTATAACATAGATTTTCTGAAACAATCCATCTATCATGAATATCTGTATTCAATTTTTTATCGATTATGACCCGTAATTCACACTGAACACCATCACTTTTAAGTTCTTTCTCAAAATCCTTATACAAAGATATGAATTTCTCATCCACCTTTTCTGACGACATTAGAATTTTAATATTTTTTACCTTGTTTGTATTAAGCGATTCAGACAACCAATCCAATCCCACCTTTGAAAAATATTTATCCACCCAATAAATATACTTTTCGCAAGAATCAATAACATCCCTGATTGCTTTTTTATTTGAAAATGGTTTCCACGGAGATAGCAACTTGGTATCTAATGGTTTATGGATAACTTCGAAAATTTGTTTTGTTTTATTATCGTGTAATTGAAACTTATTTTCCAATTGCGTTAATTTGTTAAGTATTCCTTTATTTGAAACTAAATTTCTCATATTAACAAATACCCGCATTATACCGATATTTACCAAAATAGCTCTTTCGCTATTAAGAACACTTGAGAGCATAGCAACACCCTGTTCCGTGAAGACATAAGGTACATAACGACGACCACCCCAACTTGAGGTCGCAAAATGCGACCTCAAGATTTTAAATTCATCTCTTGTTAATTGAAACATAAAATCCTCTGGAAAACGTTTTATATTCCTTTTCACCTGTTCAATCAATCGTTTTGTCGGTACTTCATAAAGTCCTGCTAAATCCTTATCTAACATTACATTTAGACCTCTAATCAAAAATATCTTTTTCTCAATAATGTCTTGTTTGATAATAGCCGTCATATTTTTTCTTTTATCCTAAAACTATTGAGTCCCCTTTTTTAACTAAAATATTATATCTCAATATCTATTAAAAATGTGGATATGATTTAGAGTATACTTCACCATTTTTGGGATTATATTCCCATTCATTTTCTGGTTCAGGAATTTTTTCCAAATATCTCGGAACCAAATCCTGCAAAGATGTTGGATAAAAACCCTCAGTATAACCATAATAAATTGTAAGTGATGATCTTAATCCACCGAGATTCCCCGCAATTTCTCTCTTTTTCTTTTCTTCTTTACTTTCAAAAATCAGTTTAATTTTTTCAATTAATCTGGTAGACAAATTTTCTTCACCAATTCGTTTCCATCTCGACATCCCTCTACTATCTACAGCACCAGTAATTTTATTACAGCGAGTCCATTCATCATTAGTAAAATAATATTTAGGATATACAATGTAAAAAACGGCACCTATTGTAATAACAATCAAAATCCACTGCCACCATTTAAAATTTTTCACTTAATGCCTCCTTTCGCTCAATAAATTGAGCGACTACACTTAATACTCTTCTACTTTGTTTTTGGTCACACGAGCGTAGAAGAATTTTGGCGGCTTTATTTTTTTATCTCCGACGGTGTAGCCGTTTAGAAATTTATCTTTTGCTTCGTTGAATTTTTTTTCATCGCCGTCCGTGTGAAAAATCGCAAGCGGTTCGCCTTTTTCCACTTTGTCGCCAACTTTCTTTTTCAGATAAATTCCGACTGACGGGTTCACAATATCTTCTTTCTTTGTTCTGCCCGCACCCAGAATTAAAGACGAAAGTCCAACTTCAAGTGCATTTATTTTTTGGACATATCCTGACTTCGGACTTCGGACTTCGAACTTTTCTTTACACTGCGGAAGTAATGCCGGGTTATCAATTACATCAGGATTTCCGCCCTGTGCTTTTACCATCTGCTTAAATTTTTCAATACCTTTTTTCGCCTTTATCGCTCCCCACAGTTTTTCCTTACCCTCGTCAATCGATTTTACAATCCCCGAAATTAAAAGCATATTGCTTCCCAATTCAACACACAAATCCGTGAGGTCTTTCGGACCAGCACCATTAAGCGTATCAATCGCTTCCTTAACTTCAATTGAATTACCTATTGCAAAACCAAGCGGCTCTTCCATACTTGTAATAATGGCAACCATTTTTTTGCCCACACCCTCACCGATATTCACCATCGTTTTTGCGAGTTTACTGGCATCTTTGTATGTTTCCATAAATGCGCCGGAGCCGGTTTTTACATCAAGAACTATTCCGTCAGAACCTGCGGCAAGTTTTTTTGACATAATGCTTGCGGCGATAAGAGGAATTGAATCCACCGTCGCTGTAACATCGCGTAAAGAATAAATTACCTTGTCGGCAGGAGCGAGTTGTGCTGTCTGTCCCATCAATGCAATTCCGATTGTATTTACATTTTTAATAAATTTTTCTTTCGTTAATGAAGTGTTGAACCCTGGTATTGATTCTAATTTGTCTATTGTTCCGCCGGTGTGACCAAGACCTCTGCCTGTAATTTTTGCGACTTTACCGCCACAGGCAGCAACGAGTGGTGCAAGAATAAGTGTCGTCGTATCACCAACACCACCAGTTGAGTGTTTGTCAACTTTGAAACCTTTTATTTGGGATAAATTAACTCGCTCACCGGATTTAACCATAGCCATCGTTAAATCGGTTGATTCTTTTGCCGTCATTCCGCAAAAATAAACAGCCATCAGAAACGCTGCCATTTGTTCATCTGGAATTTCACTTTTTGTAAAACCACCGATTATAAAATTAATTTCCTCTTTTGACAATTCCGCACCGTTTCTTTTTTTGTAAATCAAGTCGTACATTCGCATATGTTTGGGTTACTATTATTTTCGTTGTAGCCGACAATCCTTACTCGGCTTTCTTATTACCTTGTCACCTTTTTATCTGAAGCGTTCCGATTTTACCATTTATTAGCAGACCAAGGTCTGCCACTACTCGCCTGTGGCGAGTGGATTTACATCCACCGTTACAAAATATTATCCGACGGTTTTATATCCAAAATCATAACTTGTGCCGATTCTCTTGATTGCCACACATTTATTTCAAGATGAAATGCGACATCTACTTTTTGCCCTTTTTTAAAATCAGCGGCACGACGACCCAACTGCCATCCAATACCGCCAACACCCATTTTATTCACCTGCGGTGAACCTACCTGGTCATTTTTAAATCTTACTCGCAAATGCGCACCGTCAATTCCAACACTTGAAAAATCGCTCAACACAGCTTCATTGACGACAAAAATCGGACATTCATTACCTGACCCGCAGGGTTCAAAAACATCTAGCTCGTTTATCAGATTCACAGAAATATCTGAAACGAAAATTGCCGTGTCAATTGAAAGATAGGGTTCAAGCATTTCATCTGTTATTAAACTATTTGCCACAAATTTTATACGCTTTATAAATTCTTCCAGATTTTTTCTATCAATGGTCAAACCTGCCGCCGCCTTGTGCCCTCCGTATTTTACAACAATATCTTTGCATTTTTCTATCGCAGAGACAATATCAAAACCGCTTATGCTTCTCGCAGAACCCATCGCCTCTTCGCCTTCTAAAATCAGAAGTATTACCGGCTTCCCGAACTCTCTTATTATTTGATTAGCGGCAATTCCGGTAACACCATGTTTTAGATGAGATACTACCGTTATAAAAATTTTATCATTTTCAATATCGTTTTGCTTGACGGTTTCATCAATAAATCTTTTTATATTGATTTTCTGCAGGTTTTTTCTTTCGCCGTTAATCGCAAGAATCTCTTCAAGCAGTTCATCCGCACGGTTTTTATCGTCGGTAACAAGCAATTCTGCCGATAGTGCAGCTTTTCCGTAGCGGCCAGCAGAATTCAAAAGCGGAACTATTGACCATGAAACTTTTTTTGTCGTGAAAGATTTTTTTTCAATTTGAAGATTATCAATCATTGCACGGATACCGGGTTTTTTTGAACTGTAAAAAAGCGGCACACCATGTTTTACTAAAATCCTGTTTTCAGATATAAGCGGAACTATGTCAGCAACTGTGCCAAGAGCGACAAGGTAAAGATATTCCTCAATAAATTTTCGTTGTTCTGTTGTTTTAATATCAAAAATAACTGTGTCTTTTCCGTAATAATCGGAATATGAAAACGCAACTGCCTGAAAAAGTTTGAATGCAACACCGCAACCGGCAAGTTCCCTAAAAGGGTATTTTTCAGACGGACATTTCGGGTCAATTATCGCAACCGCTTTCGGAAGTTCAGCCAACGGTTCGTGATGGTCGGTAATTATTACATCAATTCCAAGAGAGTTCGCAAGATTTACTTCTTCAACTGCCGTTATCCCGCAATCAACAGTTATTATCAACCCAACCCCTTCTTTTTTATATTTTTCAATCAACTCGTTGTGCAAACCATATCCCTCATCCGACGGTATATACCACAACACATCTGCACTAAGTTCTTTGAGATACAAATAAGCGATGTTGGTTGAAGTGATGCCATCAACATCGCGGTCGCCATAAATAAGAATTTTTTCTTTATTTTCTATCGCCCGGCGAATTCTTTTCACCGCCTTTTCCATATCTGCAAATAAAAACGGATTATGTAAGTCGGCTATCTGTGGATGAACAAATTTTTCTATAAGATTTGGTGTGCTGAGCCCTTTTTGTAAAAAAATAGAAGTAACTATTTTGGAATAACCCGTTTTTGCTGAAAGTTCGTCTATTGATGCGACATCAGATTGTTTAATTTTCCATTGTTTCATAAATACTGAACGCGAATCGTCGTGAATGTAACGCGAATTATTCGCGAATATTCGCGTTTCTTTATTCGCGTGTATTCGCGTTCTCATTAGATTCTTTTAACAATTTCACTGATATAACTACCCAACCGTTTTTCTATACTTTTACCGACGGTAATTACCTCATGGTGATTCAACGGTTGTTTCAACATTCCTGCAGCCATATTGGAAATATATGAGATGCCAAGTATTTTTATTCCGCAATGATTGGCGACAATCGCCTCCGGAACGGTTGACATCCCGACGACATCCGCACCTAATATCCGTGCTATGTTCACCTCGGATGGCGTCTCATATGATGGCCCAGTATCCGCAAAATATACTCCTTTTTGAATTCCGATTTTTAACGCTTTCGCACACTTCTCTGCTTTCTTGATTAACCCAGTTTTATATACCGTTGACATATCGGGGAAACGGGTGCCCTGTAAACTTCCTTCAGTACCTATTAACGGGTTTGTCCCCATAAAATTAATATGGTCAGTAATTAACATAATGTCGCCGGGTTTGAATTTTTTGTTAACCGCACCGACGGCAGATGTAATAATAAGTTTTAAAATTCCAAGATGTTTCATCAAACGAACAGGATATGTAACCTCTTCTAATGAATAGCCCTCATAAAAATGCAACCGACCCGTCATAATAAAAACATTTTTTCCGGAAAGTTCACCAATAACAATTTCTCCTTTATGACCTTCCCCGAATGGGTCCATTTGGACAACGGTTGATTTTACAAAGTGAGGAATTTGCAAAAAAGGAATCCGCACAGCATCGGAAACCACATCGGCAATAGACGACAAACCTGATCCAAGAATTAAAGCAATTTCCGTCTTTAATTTTGTTCTATCCTCAATAAATTTTTTTGATTCATCTAATTTTTCTACTAATTTCATTGGGACTCCTTTAAAATACCGCTAAACTGACGCCAAACTTTGAAACCCGCAAAACCGACGCAAAACTTTTCGCGTTTGTTTGGCGTTACTGTTCCGCGTCTGTTTCGCGGTCTTTTCTATGTGATTTTTACCAAAATATCGCTGACTATATCGGCGGATTCAGCAGCTCTGTCAGCAGCATTGGAAAGATGTCTATAGATTTCTCTCGTCTTAAAAATTTTTATAAAATCGTTTGACTTGAAAAGTTCAACCAAACTCTCGCGATACTGGTGTTCAACAAAATTTTCCGCTTTTCTTGCACGGACAAGATGCTCAGCGGCAATTGCGGGATGGTCTTTCATTTGTTTGACTGCACATAAAATATCTTTTGATGCACTGTGTATTGCTTCAACCATTTTTTTCATATAACTGTCGGGTTTTATTTCAAAAAGGGACATCTCTTCAACAGTTGACTTTGCATAATCCATCATATCGTCAACAGCACGAGACAACGCAAAAATATCCTCGCGATCAATGGGAGTAACAAAAGAGTGGTTCAATTCGTCAACAAGAATTCTTCTCACTTCATCCGCTTCTTCCTCGGCTTCGTTCACCCTTTGTCCCTTTTCCGAAGTAGAATCGTTGATGAATTCAACAAACAAACTCATACCTTCTTCCACTTTCGCCAGATGGTCAAGTATCAATTTAAAAAAATCTACCTTCTTTGGAAATGGCCACATATTTTTCTACCCCCTCTATCTAACAATTTTATTCAATACCAAAAAACATAACCCCGCTATCAAGCCACTCGCGGGAATTGTAATAAGCCACGCAAGTGCCATGTCTTGTGCAACCTGCCATCTTATCATTTTTGGACGGAATGATGCACCAGCACCCATTACCGACGACGAAATTACCTGTGTGGTTGATATTGGATATCCAAAAAATGCAGTAAAATATATTATCAAAGTTGAGGTCGTTTGGGATGCGAAACCGTGTATGGGTTTTATTTTGTAAAGTCCTGACCCAAGAATTCTGATGATGCGCCATCCGCCAATAGTGGTACCCAATGCCATAGACAGTGAGCAGGAAATAACAACCCAATGCGGAACAGCAATATGTCCTTGTAACAACGGTTTATATAATCCAAGTAAAATCAACGCAAAAACAACTACCCCCATAGTTTTCTGTGCATCGTTTGTACCATGTGCAAGTCCTTGAGTTATTAATGAAATTATCTGAAGTTTTTTAAAAACTTTGTTCGCTTTGGGTGACGCCCATCTCGAAAAAACAAGCGTCAACCGAGTGAAAATATATGTTATGACAAGTCCGATGAACGGAGATGCTAACATAATCAAAATTACATTCAACACTTTATTCCAGTTGATATGTCCCGCACCCCAACCAAAAAAGAAAGCACCGATAAGACCGCCTATTAAAGAATGTGAAGAAGAGGAAGGTATCCCAAAATACCATGTTACAAGATTCCATGATATCGCACCGATTAAGGCAGCGATGATTACTATGATGCCGGACGAATCAGCAGAAAGCAGTCGTGGATCAACTATTCCATTGCCGATTGTCTCGGCAATGGCGGTCCCCAGAAAATATGCACCGATAAAATTAGCAAGACCAGCGGTAAGCAATGCCGCTTCAGGAGATATAGCATTTGAAGTTATTATCGTTGCCACCTGACTCGCACTATCGTGAAATCCGTTTGTAAAATTAAAAAATAACGCAAGAGCCACAACAATACCAGCAATTAAAATAGTGATATTCATAGTGTAGACATTTGGTTGTCATTGCGAGGAGCGGAACGACGAAGCAATCTCAAAATTACCGACTGAAAAAAGAGATTGCCTCGCCCTCTCGTCTCGCAATGACAACCAATCCGCCTCAGGCGGATCCAACGGTATCAAATTAAGTTCATAAAGTTTGTCAGGTTTTTTCCAACTTTCCAACATTCCAACATTTCAACTATATAAAAAACACAAGCGTTACTATAACAAACAATGGAGTAAGAATCAACCCCGACCATAACATATAACCGAAAAAGGACGGAATCTTTACTTTCTGATTTTCGCAAATTACCTTTACCATAAAATTGGGCCCGTTGCCGATATAGGTGTTGGCTCCCATAAAGACGGCACCGAGTGAAATCGCCTTTAACAAACTAACCGGAATACCGATAATTTCTTTCGGAAGATTCATGCTGTTTGTCAAACCCTGAGCCAAAGAAACAAAGGTTACATATGCCGGAGTATTATCCAGAAAAGATGATAATCCACCTGTCATCCAAAAAAACTGCCATGGTTTCACAATCCCCATTTCTCCACCACGGGCTGTCAATATTAAAAGTGCCGGTACCATAGTTATAAATATCCCGGCAAAAAGCACGGCAACTTCTATTATCGGTGCATAGTTGAATCCATTATTTATACGAATCTCTTTTTTGGTGAAAATAATTGAAAAAATTGCGAGCAAAATCATCGTACCTTCTCTGAACGGAGTTGGAATAAAAATAACACTTAAAAGAACGCCGATAATAAAAAGAATATTTATTTTACCATGCACACCGATAGACACTGCATTTGCTTTGTCTATATTTTTAACTTCCGCACTTTCCTTTTTCCAATAATAACTGTCAAACAGATAAAAAACAGTCAGTATCAAAACCATTATAAACAACCATTCGGGGAAAAGTTTTAGTGTCCAGAAAAACGGAACACCTCTCAAATATCCCATAAAAAGCGGTGGATCACCTAATGGTGTTAAACATCCGCCTATATTACAAACAATAAAAATGAAAAAAATCGGAATATGCGAAATTAATTTCCGCTCGCTATTGGTGCGTAAAAACGGTCCTATAAGAAGCATCGCTGACCCTGTCGTACCGAATAAATTCGCTATGATGCCGCCTATTGCCAGAAGAATTGTGTTGTTTTTTGGAGTCGCCTCTATGTCGCCGCTTAAAAAAATTCCGCCGGAAACCACAAAAAGCGAACCGAGCAAAACTATAAAAGAAAAATATTCTGTCAATTCGTGCAACACCGGTTTTAAGTCACCGTGAACTACAAATAAAATAATAACCGGAACTGAAAGAACCGTAGCCACGATGCCCTTGTTGAAATTACTCTCCCAAAAATGTCCGTGGGTTAATGGCAAAATTGCAATTGCAAGAAGCATCAGTACAAAAAAACAGACAGACCAAACCGGCGGGACAAAACCCAAACTTTCCATTATTAACATTCTCCTATTTTGTATTGCATATTTTTAGTTTATAAAGACCTATTAACAGGTCAGCCCTAACGGGCTTCATACAAACAATCCTACAATTTTCATCTTGTGAACATCTACGAGTCCTTTGTCGGTTAGTTTTAATTCGGGGATTACAGGCAGCGATAGAAACGAGAGCGTCATAAACGGGTCGTCCAATTTACAGCCAAGTTCTTTTGTTACAGTGACAAGTTTTTCAAGTTCAGCAACTACTTTTTCAAGCGGCTTGTCTGTCATAAGTCCAGCAATAGGAAGTGGTAAATGCCCGAGAACTTTTTCACCATCAGCAACAGATAACCCACCGCCCATTTTTACAATTTCAACACAAGCGGTAAAAATTGATTTATCATCCACCCCGACGCAGATTATATTGTGAGAATCATGCGCCACCGACGACGCAATAGCACCTTTTTTCAAACCGAACCCTTTTACAAAACCCTTGCCAATGTTTCCTGAAGCAAGATGTCTTTCCACTACAACCATTTTTAAAATATCGTTTTTTATATCGGAGACGGCAAGTTTGTGTGTAGCATCTATTTTTGCGGGAAAGATTTTTTTCTTTGTAATTATCTGGTGCGGAACAACTTCTATAACAAGAATGTTTTTCCCTGAAAGGGGTGAAGGTGGAACGGGAATCTTGAAATCGCCGTCGCCAAGCCACCTGACATTTATTGAGCCGCGAAGCATTCTATCAAGTTTCACCTTTTTTGCCACAAACTCACCGCTGGCAGCAACAAGTTCGCCACGGCGGAAAACCATAACGGGTTTTATGTCTTTCAGATTATTCAGAACAACAATATCCGCCTGATAACCAGGAGCAACAGCACCAATTCTTGGCAAGCGAAAATACTCAGCAGTGTTAATCGTTGCCATTTTTATCGCAATAACAGGGTCAAGTCCGAGGGAAATTGCATATCTTACTATAAAATCTACCGAACCCTCTTTTACCAAATCCTGCGGATGTCGGTCATCAGTTACAAAAAATAACCGTGAATGATTTTTTTCATTGACGAGCGGAATTATATCTTTCAAATTTTTTTCGGAAGTTCCTTCTCTCACCATCACATACATTCCCTTTTCAAGTTTTTCTTTGGCTTCAATTATCGTTGTTGACTCATGGTCGGATGCAATACCGGATGTTATGTATGACGATAATCTCTTCCCAGTTAGCCCCGGGGAATGACCATCAACCCTTTTTCCTGATGTAATTTTCATTTTATCTAATAGGTCATCGTCAGAAGATATGACGCCCTGAAAATTCATAACCTCTCCAAGACCAACAACCCACTTTTCTTTCAAGAATGGATATAAATCAAACCCGGATAAATGTGCACCAGCCGTTTCCATATCTGTCGCTGGCACACAGGAGGGAAGCATAAAGAAAACATTGAGCGGCTGATTTTTTGACGATTCAAGCATATACTTTATACCGTCAATTCCAAGAACATTTGCAATCTCGTGCGCATCTGTGATAACAGATGTAACACCTTTTGGAACAACCGCGCGGACAAATTCGGAGACGGAAACCATTGAACTTTCTATATGAACATGCCCGTCAATAAATCCGGGTGCAATGTATTTCCCGCTTAAATTTAAAACCTTTTTTGCTTTGTAATTTCCGAAACCGACGACAAAACCCTTGTGAACAGCAATACTTTCCTCGTAAATCTCACCAGAGAAAACATTTATCAGTTTCCCATTTTTTAACAAAAGGTCAACTGTAATTTCGCCATTAGCCGCTTTGATAATTTCACGAATATCCATGATGTAAATTCACTAAATTTGTCGGCTTACGCCGACCGCTACTACTCCCTACTCCCTTCTACCTGCCTCTTCACTGCCCTATACACATCTTCTGCCGTGCAGTTAAACTGCTTCATCAATTCATTTGGCTCACCGGATTCGCCAAACTTGTCAAGCACTCCAACCCTTGTTATAGACACCGGATAGTTTCCAGAAAGAACTTCAGCAACGGCACTGCCCATGCCCGCTGTTATCTGATGTTCTTCAACGGTAACAACCCTGCCTGTTTTTTTTGCAGATTTGATGAGCGTCTCTTCGTCTATGGGTTTTATAGTGTGCAAATTTATCACTTCCGCAGAAATGTTTTCCTTGTCTAATTCTTCTGCCGCAAGCAATGATTCAGAAACCATTGCACCGCAGGCGATAATTGTAACATCTTTTCCTTCCTTTATCACATTTGCCTTGCCGAAAATAAATGGCGTTTGCTCGTCAGTAAGAACAGGAATCGGTTCTCTGCCGAAACGGATATAGACAGGCCCCTTAATATCGGCAGATGTAATTGTCGCCTTTCTTGTTTCTATAGCATCACAGGGAACTATAACACTCATATTCGGCAAAACCCTCATTATTGCAATTTCTTCCAATGCCTGATGCGTGGCACCATCGGCTCCAACAGAAATTCCGCCATGACCACCGCCGATTTTTACATTGCATTCATTGTAGCAAATTGTAGTTCTTATCTGGTCCCAGCATCTGCCGGAAGCAAAAACACCGTAAGTACAGATATAGGGGATTTTACCCACAAGTGAAAGCCCAGCCGCAACTCCCATTCCGTTTTGTTCGGCTATGCCGAGCGAAAAAAACCGCTCCGGAAATTTTTCTTTGAACATATTCACCGTCGTAGAACTTGTAATATCAAGTCCTATTGTCACTACATTCGGATTTTTCTCGCCCAGAATTACAAGACCTTCACCATAACCAAACCTCGTCGCTTTCATTTCAGTTTTTTTCACACAATTCTCCTTTATTTTTATTCTTTTTTTTTAACCAATAGAACGACTATAATCATGTCACCCCTGCGAGGTTCGGGGTTGCTATAATCATACCGCTATAATAATTCCAGCCCTTCACCTGCGGTGAACCTACTCGGTTCGGGCTTACTTTCTAACTTTATCCGCCTGAGGCGGATCCCAACTTTCCAACTTTCTACTACAATAGTTCTTTCAGTGCCGCTTCTGCCTGCTCTTTATTTGGTGTTTTACCATGCCAGCCAGCCTGATTTTCCATAAATGAAACGCCTTTGCCTTTGACAGTATGAGCAATAATTACAGACGGCTGACATTTTGTTTGTGATGCCTTGTCATATCCGGAAAGAATTTGCTCCATACTATGCCCATCAATTTCAATAACATTAAAACCAAATGCTCGCCATTTTTCAGGTAAAGGTTCAACATTCATAACATCTTGGACATTACCGTCTATCTGCAACCTGTTAACATCAACTATCCCGCAAAGATTATCTAATTTATAATGCGCCGCAGACATCGCCGCTTCCCAGATAGAACCCTCCTGTAATTCACCGTCACCCATCAAAACGTAAACGCGGTTCGACTTTTTATCAAGTTTGAAACCGAGTGCCATTCCTACACCTGCTGATAGCCCCTGACCGAGTGAACCGGTTGAAAGTTCAATCCCCGGAAGTCCCTTGTTTCTTCCGGGATGCCCTTGAAGTCGTGAACCAAGTTTCCTTAAAGTAATAAGTTCTGCCGTCGGAAAATATCCGCTTTCTGCAAGACAAGCATACAACAAAGGACATACATGCCCTTTTGAAAATATAACTCTGTCGCGGTCAACCCAATCGGGGTTTTTGGGGTTATGCTTCAGTTTCTCAAAATAAAGTGCAACCATCAAATCGGTTGCAGAAAGCGAGCCACCGGGATGCCCACTTTTTGCTTCGCACAACATTTTGATAATGTCAGCCCTAATTATTTTCGCTTTTTTTTCAAGTTCTTGTATTGTCATTTTATCCTCCAAATAAATGAAATACTATTGAAACACGATGGAAATACGGTTGAAATACTCGACGCGGCGAGTATTTCTATTGTGTTTCTATTGTATTTTCATATATTTCAAAATGTTTTGGTTCATCCACCTGTGACGAGTCATCTGCAAACATTCCCACCTGCCGACGACGGACAGATGCGTTGCTCTCTATCAATTTATCTATGCTTTCTAATAAATTATTCGGTTCAAATGGTTTTGCGATATATCCATCGCCTCCTGCAATAAGTCCGCTCATAACATCTATATCCTGCTCCATAGCAGATAAAAACAGAACAGGAATTTTTGCCGTCTTTTCATCAACTCTCAACTTTTTGCAAACATCAATACCATCCATATGAGGCATCATTACATCCAAAAGAATCAAATCAGGCAAAATTTCCTGCGCTTTTTTAATTCCATCGTAACCATTGTCAGATACAGTAATTTCGTAATTGTGTTTGGTTAGAAAAAAATCCAATAACTGCAACGTTGTGCTATCATCGTCTATCGTCAATATTTTAAGCATAGTTGCCTCCATACAGGATTAAGTTATAAGGATTAAGTTTTTTCTTAATCCTTAATACTTACCACTTATCACTTACCACTTACCACTTACCACTTACCACTTACCACTTACCACTTTCACTTAATCCTGCCTTTTTTTCGGTAACAAAAATGAAAATGTTGAGCCAACACCGGGCGTTGAATCAAGCCATATATTTCCGCCGTGCAGTCCAATAATGGTCCTCACTATAAAAAGCCCAAAACCCATTCCGTCGGCACTGTGCATATGGGATGAATCAATCTGATAAAACTTTTCAAATATTTTTTTATGCTCTTCTTTCGGAATACCTATTCCATTATCTGAAACGGAGGAAATAATAAAATTGCCTTTTTCCTTAACCGTAATGGAAATTTGACCACTTTTCGGGGTGAACTTGATAGCATTCACGATAAGATTGTCATAAACCTGTAACAATCGTAAACGGTCGCCGGAAATTAACGGAATTTCTGTGTCAATTTCTAATTTCAGTTCAATGTCTTTTTGTTTAATCTGATTGATGTTTGTTTCAACAGATTTTTTTACGATGTCCGCTAAATCAAGTTGCTCCAATTTAATGGTTATAAATCCGTTTTCAATTTCTGGCAGATCCAAAAGGTCGTCTATAAGACGGTTGAGGCGATTGCTTGACTGCTCAACTATGCCCAAAAACTTTTTTTGCTGTTCGTTGATTTTTCCAGCATCTTCGTTGAGAACAGCATGAACAAAACCTTTTATGGAGGTAAGAGGGGTTCTCAATTCGTGCGAAACCATAGACACAAAATCATTTTTAACTTTGTGCATCCGCTCAAGTTCGGAGTTCACTTTGATAAGATGATCGTAAATCCTAGCGTTTGCCACGATAAAAGCCATCTGACCCGCGATAAGTTCGGCAAGACGAATTTTATCGTCGTTGAAAAAATCCTGCAATTTGGAGCAAAAACAGAATAGACCGATACTTTTTTCTTTTACCTTCAACGGAACAAAAAGATGTGAATCATACATATCGTTTTCAACTATTCTGAGTGATTCCGGCGTGTTCATTGACTGTATTTTTCTTTCACTAAATATTCCGGGAACAGGAATTTTCATTTCTTCCCTTGAGACGAATTCCGGCGGAAATTTTGGGACAAAATTTTCTCCCGCCTCGTCTATAAGCCAGAATATCGCATCATCCGCCTTCATCGCTCTTATCGTTTTATCGGCAAGAACGGAAATTATTTCATCCAATTGCGGTTCAACTCTGATTGCGTCTGATATGTCTCTCAAAATCGTCAAATCGTTAACCAATGCTTTCATTTCCTTTACTTTTGATATCAGACGAAAATTTGTATTGGTTAATTCTTCGGTTGTCGCCTCTACTTCCAATTCAAGCCGCTTGTTAAACTCCTGCGTCTCCTGATACATTTTTGAATTTTCTATTGCAACCGCGAGATAATCGGCAAGTGTAGTGAGAATTCTGACAAGATTGGTATCAAAAAACCTTTTGGTTTTTGAGTTAACATTGAAAACACCTACCACATTATCGTGAACTATGATAGGAATATGCACAGAGGTTTCGGGATTTTTTTCTTTTGCTTTTGTATCGTCGTTTATAATTATCGTCTCCTTTAATGAAAATGCCCTGCCTGCAAAACCCTCGCCTGGTTTAAGATGAATATTTTTTACAAACTCGTCAGTTAAACCACGGGAGGATTTAATCCGCAAAAATCCGTCATCGTCTAAAAATACTATGTTTGTCGAGGGAAAATCCATTTTCTGATGAACTAAATCCAAAATCATATTCATAACATCGTCAATTTCTATTTGGGATGTAATCGTTTTTGAAGCGGCGAATAAAATGTTCAATGATTCCTGTGAAATCTTATGGCGATTGAAGAGCAGATTGAGTTCTTCGCCAAGCACTCCTGCTTTATCGAGAGTATCTTTCTTGTCGAGATAATCGCCGTCAACCCCGTTAGCAACCGAAGATACTGTTTTTTCAATAAAAACAAGGGGACGAAAAATAAACATAAGTCCGAAAATACTCATCACAGCAAAAAAGGAATAATACACCACAGGGTTTCCAAATGTGGATTTTGCAAATATCAAAAAGATAGCGACAACTGTGATAAAAAATATCAATCTAAAACTTAATCTTCTGGTAATTTTATTTTTCATTTTTTTATACAACTTTGATTTGTAGTTGCCTGATTTATCAGGCAAGACAACCAACGGCACCCGATGAATCGGGCGACTACAAATTTTTGTTATTTATCAGACGACACTTTTCATAAGTGTTATGTCAAGTACAACATTTAAGTATTTATACTGCTTTGCCAAATCGGCAAACGGAATTATTTCTGCAGAAATGTTGTTTGCATCGCATATACTTGTGAGTGTATTGGTAAAATCATCTTCAGCAACAAAAGAGGAAGACGGTGGTCCAAGCAGAACCGCTACAGACACATTGTTTGTTTTACACAGTTGGGTGAAAAGCGAATAGTTTATTTTTTTATCAAAATCGTAATTTTTTTCAAAAGCACCGGCAAGACGAAATTTCAACTTGTGTTTTTTTATTACTTCCCTGAACTGTTCTTTCATTTTTTCAAATTCCTTCTCATGTTTTTCAGGATAAAAATAAGCGACCTCTATCGGTTTAAGCAAATCATATTCGTCGACAACCGCTTTTTTCACAGAGCGTTCTTCAGACGGTACAATTAGTTTAGCCGGCGGCGAAATTTCCTCTACGGGAACAAAAACAATTTTTTCCTCTGCAGGAAAAATAACCGAATCCGGAACAACCGTGACAGTTTTTTCTGACAGCGTCTCCATCTCCGATTCAGGAAGGAGTTCGTCAATTAATTCCTTAACCAAATCCATATTCATTGAAAGATTGGTCATTAAAGAATATGCCTTGATTCTTTTCAAAAAACCTTCAAGTTCTCTGATGTTTGATTTTAACTTACTGGCGATATAAATAAGAATTTTATCGTCCACTTCCATTTGCTCGTTATGGGCTTTTTTCTTAAGAATTGCAACTCGCGTTTCTAAATCCGGCGGTTTTATATCTGCAATAAGCCCCCACTCAAACCGGGATTTTAGGCGATCTTCTATGCTTGGTAGCTTTTTTGGCGGCTTATCGCTTGTTATAACTATCTGCTTCTGATTTTCGTGCAGTATATTGAAAGTATGAAAAAATTCCTCTTGCGTTGACTCCGCTCCAGATAAAAAATGTATGTCGTCCACGAGAAGTAAATCCAATGACCTGTAATGTTCTCTGAACTCTAAAAGTGTCCCGTTTTTTATTGCCTCAATAACCCCTGCCATAAATTTCTCAGTCGTAATATAAAGCACTTTCGCCGATGGATTTCTGTCCTTTATTGCGTTTCCTATTGACTGCATTATATGTGTCTTTCCCAAACCCACTCCACCGTAAATAAAAAGCGGATTATACATTTTGCCGGGATTTTGAGCAACAGCATATGCGGCGGCATGAACAAAACGGTTGCCTGACCCAACAATAAACTCGTCAAAAATATAATGTAAATTAAGTTTCGGTTTCCAGAAATTATTTTTCCCCGTATCTTTTTCTAAAATATTTTCTTCCTTTTTTTGCGACGGTTGACCTTGAACCATTTGAACCTCTTTGACTGGGATAGATTCTACCACCTTTTCTAATATTTCTTCCAGGTCACTTCCTCCACGGGGACTTCCTTCAATTGCTCCGCTGACGGCTTCGGCAACCATACCTTCGGAACATTTTTCTTTGAGAAATTTGTCTAATTCTGATTTTTTAATGGCCGAAAGATTATAGATATACATCGCAAAATTGTAATCCTGAGAAAGCGGAGTAAACGGATTAGATGCATCGGAACCGGCAAATTGGACCACTTCGGCAAGGTCATCATCCGAGCAGGAAATCAGAAGTTTGAATCTACTCTTATCACGGTCGCACGGCGACGGAATGAAATCCCATTTTGTAATCATTTGTTCGCTCCACAAACACTCAAATTACCACAAATTAACGACCAAATTATTGCAAATTATTTGTGGCAATTTGGTTTTTTATTTGCGTTAATTCGCATTTTTTTTCTTTATAAGAAACATTTCAATCGCTATATCTATAAATAAAAATTTTTTATCAAGTTGACTCTGCGGCGCAACTATGCACAAAATTTCGTTTTTTCGGCAGGCGATATCTATAGAAAACCGGGCGTCATCAATACCGTCGGTAACAACCGCTAAAATAACATCCGCTTTTTTCATTTTTGCTGCGGATACCATTGAATCAAAATCATTGTCCCCTATAGTATTATATCCTGTTTCAGACATTTTCTCAAGATAAATCGGAATTTTCATTGATTTTTCCGTTATTGCTTTTAATTGACTGATAAATTTTTCAAGCGTTTTTGGGAACGATAAAGGGTATAGATATCCAACTTTTATTGATTCGCAGGCGGGAACGGCTGTCGGAATTTGATGCGAAACCGCAATTTTCGTATCGACGGTCAAAGGTGTAGCGGGTATTTCTTTTTTTTCGGCAAGTTTTTCTATTGTATCTATTTTTCTCGGTATCTCTTCTTTTATATGCCTTTGCTCGTCCGTTGTTAAAGTAAGAAAAATATTATTGAGTTCCGAAATAACATCTTTTATTTCTTCCTCTTTTTTTAATTTCTGCTCACTTTCCGTTTCGTCCAAAAAAAACTTATAAATATTTTTTCTCTCCTCTCGTGTTGAATTATCAACATAAAGCCCCCAGTAATATTTGCTGTTTTTTAATTCAATCGGTTGAGAACAAATTTTTGGAAATTTTTTATAGACATCGTCGGCAACGGACCTCGCGGATACCATAACAATATATCTGTTTTGATGACCCTCGTCAAATTCCGGAAGTATCGTCCAATTTTCAATCATATCAACACCGGAGATTAGGAAAATGGAAATTAGCCAAGTAGGTTCGCATATGGCGAAGATATTAGGGAAAGTCAAAACCCTAATCTCCCAATCTCATAATCTCATAATCTCCTGTTTTATTTCTCTTCGCTCTCAATTCCTTTTATTTTCAGCATTAAATCGTCGGGGTTAGTGGCATTTTCAAGAGCATCCTCAATCGTAATTTTTTTATCCTTGTAAAGTTTAATTATGTCCTGATCAAATGTCCTCATTCCATAATATTCACCCTGCTCCACAAGTTTGTAAATTTCAGACGATTTACCTTCGGAAATATTTTTTCTTATAAGCGATGTTGCTACAAGAATTTCTGTAGCAGGAAGTCGTACATCGTCCTTAATGGTGGAAATAAGCCGCTGGGCAACTATACCTTTCAATACATTCGACAGGGAAAGGCGCACCTGATGCTGTTGGTGCGGCGGATAGGCATCAATGATTCTGTCTATTGTCTGAACGGTATCTGTCGTATGAATAGTTGACAAAACAAGATGTCCTGTCTCGGCGGCAGTAATCCCGGCGGATATCGCCTCGAAATCCCGCATTTCACCGATACAAACAACATCCGGGTCCTGTCTTAAAACATATTTCAATCCGCGGCCAAACGATTTTGTATCAGCACCAACTTCCCGCTGAGTTATAAACGATTTTTTATCCCTATGAAAATATTCAATGGGGTCTTCAATGGTTGCAATTTTATAAGCGAAATTTTCGTTTATATACTCAACAACTGCATTCATCGTGGTGGTCTTTCCGGCGCCGGTAATTCCGACAAAAAGGATTAAACCCCGTGACTCTTCTGCAAATTTCTTTAATATGTTAGTAGGAAGATTTAGTTCATCAAATGTTTTTACTTTCAATGGAACAACCCTAATCGTAAGTGCAACCGTTCCACGCTGACGATAGACATTAACCCTGAATCTTGAAACATCCTCAACTTCATATGACATATCAAGTTCGTCTTCGGCACCAAATATCTCTTTCTGCTCTTTATTGAGAAGCCCAAAAGCAATTTCTTCTATGTGTTTAGCAGTAAAATTTTCAAAACCAGTGGATACAAGTTTGCCATTAATTCTTATGGAAGGCGGACTGCCAACCTTAAAATGTATATCTGAAATCCCTTTTTTCAACATTGCTTGTAAAAGTTCCGGAACATTCACCTCGCACCTCCTTCAAAAATAATTCAATATGCCTTCTTGTAATTTAAAACATTTTTTATCTATCTGCCCCGCATCTCTATAGGAGGTGCGGGGTTCACAATGACTCCTTTAAAACCCGAGATTGGAAAACACGAAATTAAGAGATTAAGAAATCAGGGAACACCTAATCTCCTAATCTCTGTTTTTTTTAATCTCCTACTTTCTATTCTCTATTCACTGCACTGACGATGGCAACGGAAGCGGAAGAACCAATTCTCGTCGCACCCGCATCAATCATTTTCCTTGCATCCTCTTGAGTTCTAATTCCGCCGGACGCTTTTATACCCATAGTCGGGCCAACCGTTTCCCTCATCAATTGAATATCCTCAACAGTCGCACCAGAACCCGAGGGACCAAAGCCGGTTGATGTTTTTACAAAATCAGCACCTGCCTCTTTTGATAACTGACATACTTTTATTTTTTCTTCTTTTGTAAGATATACCGTTTCAATAATTACTTTCAAAATTTTCCCGCAGGTCGCCTCACGAACCGCTTTTATATCGTCTAATACAACTTGATAATTCCCACTTTTTAACGCACCCACATTTATAACCATATCTATTTCATCGGCGCCGTTTGCAATAGCACCACTTGATTCAATCGCTTTTACCGTCGTGGTAGTAGCGCCGAGAGGAAAACCGATAGCAGCGCAAACCTTCACTGACGAACCAGTAAGAAGTTTGTGTGCCTGCGAAACATATCCGGGATTGACGGCAACTGATGCAAAACCATATTTTTTTGCTTCTTCACAAAGTTTTCCGATTTCTTCCTGTGTGGCATTTGCTTTCAATAATGTATGATCTATTAACGAAGCGATTTTTTTCATCTATTATCCTCAATTTTTTTTATTTTTTTAACTCTTCTTAAATGACGACCACATTCAAATTTTGCTAAAAAGAATTTATTAACTGCTTTTTTTACTGTCATCAACGGAAAATCTTCCGAAAAACAGATTATGTTTGCATTAAGATGTCTTACCGAAAATTCCGCCGCCTTCTCCGAATATCCCAACGCTGCACGAATACCTTTTACTTTATTGGCAGCAATGCCGATACCAATGCCGGAACCGCAAATTAAAATCCCTCTCTCAAATTTTTTTGATGCGACTGCTTTTGCAACCTTATAGGCATAATCCGGATAATCGCAGGACTCTTCCGAAAAAGTTCCGAAGTCCTTTACATCGTATTTTTTTGAAAGATAATTTACCAACTCTTTTTTATACTTGAATCCGCGATGGTCACTTCCAATTGCTATTTTCATCACAAAATTATCACCTTGTCGCCGTTCTTAATTCCTGCGGCATTTGCCTCGTCGGTATCTATATGAAACTCTAATACCATATTATCACGAACGCGAGCAACAACATTGTCAAAAACAAGTCCTCTTTCACCCTCAACTTTTATACGAATTATTTCGCCGTCTGATAACTGAAAAAATTCTGCATCCTGCGGTGCCAAATGAAGATGCCTTTTTGCAACGATACAACCTTCTTTAATCTCAACCGTTCCGTTAGTTCCAATAACTGTTATTAGTGCGGAGTTTTTTATATCGCCAGACACCCTTAATGGCGCATTTATACCGAGAATAAAAGTATCTGTTTTAGAAATTTCCACCTGTGTAAATTTTCTTATTGGACCCAAAACACGAACATTTTTAATTTCACTTTTTGGTCCTTTAATGGAAACAGATTCTTTGGAAGCAAACTCACCCGGCTGCATCAGGTCTCTATCTTTTGTGAGTTTATAATCCTTGCCGAAAAGTTTTTCCAAATCTGCGGCACAGATGTGCAGATGCCTGGCTGAAACATTCGCAATCACCAGTTTCTTCGCCCGCTTTTCCCTCAATTTAATTTTTTCAGTTATCCTTTCCGTAATTTCGTCCATAGATTTACCCCATTCTGAATCCGACGATTTTCTCTTGTGAAATTCTTCTATCTAAAAACAAGAATTTTACTCTATATGGTTTCTCGGTCAATAGTTCAAATTTCGGTTTGTTTTTATATTCGTATCTAAACGCAGCACCCTTAATTTTACTCGCACCGATAATACTATCACCATAAATTACTTTCAACTCGCCGTTAGGAATAGCAATAAGTAAAATCGCCAAAATTACAATATCGTCGCTTTTATTATATTAATAAACAATATTTATAATATAAGTTAAACAGATTTTTTCGCTTGGTTTATTCTTGTTATAAAAAGTAGGTAAATGAACTCCGTAATTTTTACCGGAATAACTTGTTTGATTAGCACCAAGTGGCACTTTGCCCTTAAAATCCGAAGGATTATCAAATTTTGCCGTTTTAATATCTATATGAACAAATGCATTGTGCGTCTCAAAAAACATATCGGCACCAATTGGAGAAGAGTTGGGTTTGCCGAACTGACTGAATAACCAATAATAAATTCTTTCTGCACCGCGAGAAAAATCGGAGTTTTGTTTTTTCTTATCAATCCTATTAAAAAATCCTTTCCAGTCATCTTTGATTTTATCTTTTGAGTTAAGCCCGTCAATCATTTTCTGTAAATCCTGACTTAAATCAAAATTGATTTTTTCGAAATAGTCATGTTCTAATGTCTCTATTTTTTTCAATTTATCGTTCATATTATTTTTATTTCGCCACAGCGCTTTTTAATAATTTTAACAAATTCCGGCTGCAATTCTATCAGAATTGATTTTCTATTTAATTCCTTCGCCACCTTACCGGTTGTGCCGGAACCGGCAAAAGGGTCTAACACAATACCTTCGGGAGGACAGCAGGATTTTATAGCCATCCTCGGTATTTCTTCAGGGAAAACGGCAAAATGCTCATATCCCGTTTTAGCAGTATTTATTCTCCATAAATCACCTGGATTTTTTCCGTTAGGATGATTTTGAACAACCTGCAAAACCAATTTCGTCTCTGTCATTTCTTTATCATACTGAGCGTCAAAATTTAATATCTTTTTTAATTTCAGCCAGTCATCCGGTAAAGGAAGTGAGCCACCTGCATCTTTCCTGAACCAATGCCCTGCAGTATGTTTGTATCTGAGAATCTTATCAATTTCCTGAACACCGATTTTTCTTTTTTCGCGCCAAGAGCGTAAATAATCGCAGATTATATTCAAGGGCAATTCTTTTTTTCTTTTAAGCGTATACTTTTCGTCGGAAATAGACATTCTGGCACCGGGAGAAGCACCAATGTTTTTTTCATTGCCACGGAATTTGCCGTTATACGCATTCCCCTTAGGTTTCTGAATTTCACCCTGTGTTTTATGCGGAATTCTTATTGCGTCAATATCAAAACGGACTTTTTTTTCCCAATCATTTTTTGTGAAAAGGAAAACCGGCTCATATGTATTTGAAAATCTTGTTTTTACCGGTGACGGCATATGGTCGGGTTTATACCATATA